>CAXUHL010000022.1:1356-20654 GCA_964250745.1 uncultured Acidobacteriaceae bacterium | reverse complement strand
CCCTTGACCCTTGACCCTTCTCCCTTGACCCTCCACCCTCTACCCCTGCTTCTCCCCGAGCGCGGGAAACGCGGTAATCCGCAGCTTGGCTGCGGCGTACGGGACCAGGGTCAGCGTTTCCTCCGCTTCCGTGCTGGTGACCGGGCTTTGCGGGGGCGCGGCGGCCACGCCGTCCTCGGCCTGCCACTTCGGGAGTTTGCGTGCCTTGATCTGCATCGTAACCGGGGCTCCCGTCTGCGCGAACGGTCTTGTTCCCACCGCGCTTTCCTTCGCCACGGCCGTCCCCGGCGCGACCGCGTAGTTCCAAGCGCCCGAGGGGAACACCTGCCAGTCGGCGGTCATGCCACGGTCGCGCAGCTTGACCCAGCTTTCGCCCACCGGCAGCGAGAACACCAGCGGCCCCCGCTCCAGCGCGACCGAGTCGTTATACCAGCGGCTCGAGCGCGGCTCCATGGGGAAGGCGAGCTCCAACACGTCGCCCGCTTTCCAGGTACGCTTCACCGTCGCGAACGTGCCGGGAGCAGGCGCGGGCTCGGGCTTGCCGTTGACCTTGATCGACGCCCCCTTGGCCCAGGCCGGTACGCGCACCATCAGCGGGAACGTTGCCGGCTTCTCCGGGCTCACGGTCAGCTTTACCGTCCCGCGGAATGGGTACTCGGTTTCCTCGACCACCTGCACCGGGACGCCCGCGACCTTCGTCTTCACGGAGCAGGGCGCATAGGCCGCCGCGACCAGTCCCCCGCGCCCGCCCATCCAGAGGCTCGACGTGAACTTCGGCCACCCCTGGTGGAAGTTCGCCGCGCAACAGCCGAAGTTCGGCTCGAGGCCGTAAAGGTTCGACTCCGGCCCGTCCGTGGTCCACGGCTGGTGGTGCAGCGAGCACTCCACCTGGTTGGGCTCCTGGTTGTACTGGTGCGCCCACATGTCGTCCGAAAAGGTGCCCGGCAGAGCGTTATAAGCGAGTTTTTCGAGCCGGTCGCCTATCGACGGGTCGCCCAGGATCGCCATGGACTGCTCGAGCGAGTACATCGCCTCCACCACCGCGCACAGCTCGATGCCCTGCGAGGGGTTCGGCCCGGCCAGGTGCTCGTCGGCTGAGAACATGCCGTTCGGGATGCCGTGATACTTGTCCAGCGCCGCCGTTTGCTGCCCATAGCCGGCCCGGTCCGCCGGGCTGCCCGTCAAGAGCCACGCCACCGGCGAGGCCTTGAGCGCCTGCGCGTTGTTGACTCCGTGGGTCGAGAGCGCCGCGTCCTTCAGTCCGTTGGCCGTCGCTTCCGGCTCCTTTTGGTCCAGCCCCAGCGTCGCGCGGGTCATCTTCTGTGTGTATTTGAAGTTGACGAACTGACCCTGCCAGTCGAACCCCTGGCTGTGCAGCAGCGCAGCGAGCTCCAGCAGCGACGGATCCTTGGTCCGCTCGTACAGCCACAGCACCGTCAGCGTATTGTCCTGCCAGCGAAACTTGCCCCAGTCCCGTAGCGGCCGGCCGGGCAGTGCTTTTTGCTGGTAGGCGAAGTATTTGGTCATGAACGGAACCACGCGCGGGTCGCCCGAGGCCTCCGCGTACTGTGCCAGCACCTTAAGCGCGACCATCCGCGGCCACCAATCGTCGTTCGTTTTCGGGCCGAACATGCCGTCGGGCGTCTGGCTGGTCAGCATCCAGTCGACGTACCGCTGCGCCTTTGCCTTCAACTTGTCGTCCTCGAGCAGCACCGCGAGCGGGTAAAGCCCGTCCAGGAAGTACGGCCCGCGCTCCCAGCTTTCGCCCGTGCCGCCCAGCCAGCCGGAGTTCGGCCCCACGTCCGCCCAGGTCTCGTCCAGGTGGCCGCCCAGCCCGTCGGCCTGCGTTTGCAGCTGCGCCTTGAGCCAGCCCGCGGGCATCACCGCGCCCAGAGGCAGCAGCTCGAAGGCTTTCGGCTGCGGCTTGCTCGCCCCCGCCGGCAAAGCGAATCCCTTGCGGCCGGCCAGCACAGCCGTTCCAAACCCCGCCAGTGAAGCCTCCGCCAAAAATCGCCGCCGTGTCCTGCGCATGTGTATCCTCCGGGAAGTCACCGAGATTCTAGCCTGTCCCGCGCACGGTTGCCGACCGCCTTTTTCACGCGCCCCTGTTACCATCACAACGCTCTCCCACTCGAAACCCTCGCTCGACACACACAGCGCCGGACTGTCCGTGTACCGCGAAGGGGGAAAGGATTCCGTTTGCCCGTCGATTTCCGCTCAGAGCCCGCCCGCCGCATGGCCCTGACGCTTCTGCTCTGCTGCACCGCACCCTTCGCCGCGCGCCCCCAGGACGCCGCCCCGCCGGTCGTGGGACCGGATCAGCCCAGCTTCATGAAGCTGCTGACCCGCCATGGCAAGCACGATCTCCAAAACGAGCGCTGGAACGCCTACGGGCAGTTCACCTACATTTACGGCGCTCAAAAGGCGTTCCAGGCCCCGTATACGAACCTGTTCGGCAGCATCAACTCGCTTACCCCCCGGCCCGACCAGAGCTACACCGGCTCGGCCACGCTCTATCTGGGCGCGCGGCTCTGGCGCAACGGCCAGGTCTATTTCGTTCCCGAGATGATCGCCGAAAAGCCGCTCTCGCAGCTGCGCGGCCTGGGTGCGTCCATCCAGGACTTCGAATTGCAAAAGTCCGGCTCCAAAACTCCGGTCGTCTACGTGTCCCGCATCTTTCTGCGCCAGACCGTCAACCTGGGCGGCGAGCCCGTGAAGCAGGAGTCCTCGCCCCTGCAGCTGGGCACGACCACCGACCGCGGCCGCCGTGTCGTCTTCATTGCGGGCAACTTCTCGGTCCTCGACTTCTTCGACAAGAATGCCTTCGGCATCGACCCCCGCCGGGGCTTGTACAACATCGCCTTCCTGACCTATGCCGCCTACGACTTCGCCTCCAACGCGCGCGGCTACTCCTGGGGCGGCGCTTCGGAGCTGTACTGGGACAAGTGGGCGCTGCGCTACGCGCGTATCACGCCGCCCAAGGACCCCAACCAGCTCCCAGTCGATTTCCGCCTGCTCAAGTTCTACGGTGACCAGGTCGAGCTCGAGCACAACCACCAGCTGGGCGGGCGCGACGGTTCCGTGCGCCTGCTGGGCTTTCGCAACCACGAGAACATCGGCCGGTTCGCCGATGCCATCGCGGCCTTCCAGTCCGACCCGTCGAAGAACGCGGCCGCCTGCACCAGCTTCAACTACGGGTCCAACAACAGCACCGCGCCCGACCTTTGCTGGGTACGCAAGCCCAACAACAAGGTGGGCATCGGCGCCTTCGGCCAGCAGTTCGTCGCGCAGGGCATCGGGGTATTCGCGCGCGGCTTGTACGCCGACGGCAAGGAGGAGGTCGATGCCTACAACTCCGCCGACCGCTCACTCTCGGCCGGAGTGCTGGCCAAGGGGGACGCGTGGTCGCGGCCCCGTGACATCGCGGGGCTGGCCTACAACGTCGGGTGGATCTCCCGGGTCCACGCCGACTATCTCGGGATGGGCGGCATCGACGGCTTCGTCGGCGACGGACGGATCACCCAGGCGACCGAGCGGGCCCTGGATGTCTTCTACAACCTCAACTACCGCAAGGGTTTTTTCTTCTCGGGCGACTACCAGCACATCGCAAATCCGGCCTTCAACTCCGCGCGCGGCCCGGTCGATGTCTTCAGCCTGCGCATCCATGGGGAGTTTTAGCCGATGACCGTCGTTCAGGGACCGTCTCTGTTCCTTGCCCAATTCCTCTCCGACACACCCCCGTTCGATACGCTGGACGGGATCGCCGGCTGGGCGGCCTCGCTCGGGTTCAAGGCCGTGCAGCTGCCGACGACAGACCCGCGGCTGTTCGACCTCAGGCAGCTGGCCGAGAGCCGAAGCTACGCCGAGGACCTGCAGGCTAGGCTCGCGCGGCATGGTCTCGTAGTTTCCGAGCTGTCCACGCACCTGCAGGGTCAGCTGGTCGCGGTTCACCCCGCGTACTCCGAGCTTTTCGACGCCTTTGCTCCCACCGCCGTTCGCGGGAACGATCCGGCCCGGCGCGCTTGGGCCGTGGAGCAGCTCACCCTCGCAGCCCGCGCTTCGCACAATCTCGGCCTGACGGCGCACGCGAGCTTCTCCGGCGCGCTCGCCTGGCCCTACTTTTACCCCTGGCCGCAGCGGCCCGCCGGGCTCGTCGACGAGGCCTTCGCGGAGCTGGCCCGGCGGTGGCGGCCTATTCTCGACGCCTTCGACGAAGCGGGCGTGGACCTGTGCTTCGAGCTCCACCCGGGCGAGGACCTCCACGACGGCGTGACTTTTGAACGCTTCCTGGCCGGGGTCGGCAACCACCCCCGCGCGAAGATTCTCTACGACCCGAGCCACATGGTCCTGCAGGCGATGGACTACCTGGCCTTCCTCGACCACTACCACCCGTTCGTGCGCGCTTTTCACGTCAAGGATGCCGAGCTCCGTCCGAACGGGCGCTCCGGCGTGTACGGCGGCTACCGGGGCTGGGTGGAGCGGCCGGGCCGCTTTCGGACGCCCGGTTTCGGCCAGGTCGACTTCGGCGCGGTGTTCGCGAAGCTCGCGCAGTACGGCTACCCCGGCTGGGCGGTGCTGGAGTGGGAAGACCCGCTCCAGTCCGGCGAGGACGGCGCGCGGCTCGGGGCCGAGCTGATTCGCCGCTCGATCCTAAGGCCCGCGGAGCACTCCTTCGACGACTTCGCCGGGGCCGATCGCGATCCCGCCTCACTGAAACAAGTGCTGGGCCTAGGCTAGATGGCGAACAAAGAATCCAAACACGCCCCCGGTACTGTTTCTTAAGAATGGTCCGCGCGATCGACCGCGAAAGGCAGATCTCAATGCGAATCGCTGCTTTCTTGCTTCTCTCGGCCTTGTTCGCCCGGGCCGACAGCATCCCGGTGCGCTACCCCCAGGGCACCTCGCACGGGTTCCTCGTGCTGCACTCGACGGACGGCAAGCTGCTCGCCAGCGGCGACATGATCCAGCAGGTGGTCGGCCGCGAGATACGCACACGCCTGCGCTTCGAGTTTCGGGACGGTTCGCTCGACGACGAGCAAGCCGCGTACAGCCAGGACGGTGTTTTTCGGTTGCTCCGGGACCATCACGTGCAGCGCGGACCGTCGTTTCCTACGCCCATGGACGTGAGCCTGGACGTACGCAGCGGGACCGTGGTTACGCGCGAGCGGAAAAAGGACGGCGAGGAAAAGGTCGAAACCAGGCATATGGACCTGCCGCCCGACCTGGCCAACGGTCTCGTGCTGACGCTTTTGACCAACATTCGAGGCACGACGCCCGAAACCGACCTGCCTTACCTGGCCCTGGTGGGCAGCCCGCGCGTGGTGCACCTGCACATCACGCCGGGCGGCCCGGTGGGCTTCCGCGTGGGCCGCGGCAGGATGGCCCGTGAGTTCCATTGCAGGGTCGAGATCGGCGGGGTGCCCGGCGTCGCCGCCTTCGCGCTCGGCAAGGCACCGAAACCGGCGGAGTTCCTGATCCTGGAGGACGCAGCGGCCCCGGCCTTCGTGCGCGAAGAAGGGCAGCTGTTTGAAGGCGGCCCGGTATGGCGCATCGAGCAGGTGGGGCCAACCTCGCGTTGAGCATCGGATGGGTTCCGCGTTCAGGAAGCCTCCAAGCGTGCTCATCTGCCTGGGCTCCCTGTCTTGGCGGGCCAGGGTCTCTCAATTTAGGCTTGTATACTGCTGAGAGCCGGCGGCGTAGCTCAGATGGTTAGAGCGACGGACTCATAACCCGTAGGTCGATGGTTCGATTCCATCCGCCGCCACCAGCCTTTCCAAAGCCGGCAAAGTGATAGTCTCACCGCAATGCGTGAGGCTCTTTTGCTGTTTGCGGCCGTTTTCGCGGGGGTAGGGCCTGCATCCGGGCAGGCCGCTCTCCCGGCTTCGCTGGTGCGGGTCACCGAGGCGCGCTTCGGCCAGGGCTGCCCCAACCCTGCAGACCCCTTCGGCCGGCAGGACTCCACCTGCGCCATTCGCGCGGCCGCGGCCTTCGCTGAGGCCTCCGCGATCCCGGGCGGGGGCCGTCCGGTTCTGTACTTTCCGCACGGCGTCTACCGGGTCGCGGGCGAAGGCTACACCTCCGCCCTGACCTTGACCAAGGTCGTCAGCATCCAGGGCGACGGCCCGGCGAGCACCACGATCCTGAACGCAAGCCCGCGCGCGGCCACCCTGACCTACCTGCAGGCAGGCGACTGCGGCGGCAAGCCCGGCCCTTGCCCCATCTCGATCGAGGGCTTGACCTTCGCCGGGCAGGGCCACGCGACCGAAGGCGGCCTCGTCGAGATCGACTCCTCCAACACCGGGTCGATGCGGCACGTTGTCCTGGCCGGGACCGGCGGCATCGCGCTCAATCTTCAGGGCTCGAGCGAACGCTGGTACTTCGAGGACATGGAGATCGCCGACGCGCGCTGGCCGGTGGTGGTCGAGGGCGACACGAACGAGACCTACTTCGAGCGGGTGAACGTGCTCGAAGGCGGGCAGACCGGAGGCTGGTGCTACAGCGTCAACTGCCCCGGCGGCAAGCGGATCGAGAGCGGGGTGTGGCGGCCGGACCCGCACTCGGCCGTGTACCTGGACGGCGACAACCTGCACTGGAACAACTCCTCCATCAAGAGCACGGCGGAGGTCGGCGGCCTGCGCATGGCCCCGACCACCTCGTCGGTAAGCCACACCTACTTCGAGGGCTATCCCTGGGGCAGGCAGCCCCGGACCAACCACGCGATCGCCGCGCCGGGCAAGAGCGAGCTGGGCCACCTGACGGCCCCAATCGGCACGGGCGCGCTCGACTTCCCGGTTGACGACGCCGCCTGGCAGCCCCTGTACGTCAACGACCCGGCGCAGGCGCGGATCAACGGCCACCATAGCTACGTGACGGCTTACGGCATCTTCCCCGCGGATTACCTGGCGGGGAGCAAGGAGCCCAGTCGGGCCGCTCCGGGCCTGATGCGCGGGACGCGGGAGATGGTCGAGATGGGCGCGTTTTCGGGTGACGGCAAGGCACACGCGATCAGCCGGGGCAAGCCCGCGTTCGCCTGGCCGGCAGGCAGCGTGATCGAGCAGGCACCCTCCGGCGGCTACGGCGTGCTGCGGATCGAGGAGAACCACATCAACTCCATCGACCCCGATACCAGCGGGCCGTACCGGTCAGGCTGCAGCGACACCGAACAGCGCAGGGACTGGACCAGTTCGCCCTCGGAGCTGTGCGCCGATGTGATCGCCGGGCTGGTGCCGGACGGCTTCATGGTGCCCTTCCCCACGCAGGATTACGTGCACCCGAGCTTCGCGCTGCACCTGGTCGACAACTCGGTCTACACCGGCGGCACCGAGGTGGACGGGCAGGGCTGGGTCAAGATCCCCGGCAACGCGAGCGTCGAAATCGACGCGATGAGCTTGCCCCTGCGGGCGTTCCGCGATGCGGCGACGGCGCTGACCACCTACGACAACG
The DNA here is from genome assembly GCA_964250745.1 of uncultured Acidobacteriaceae bacterium. Lineage (GTDB taxonomy): Bacteria > Acidobacteriota > Terriglobia > Terriglobales > Acidobacteriaceae > EB88. The sequence goes on along the minus strand of CAXUHL010000022.1, from coordinate 13,211 downwards.
GCACCACGCACGTGCAGGTGGTGCGCTGGCCGGGAGCGATTGCGGGGGCGAAACCGGCGACCGCGCTCGCCTACGTGGTGGATCGCGCGGCAGGGGTGCGGTTTTCCCCGCAGGAGGGCTTTTACGAGGCGGATGCGATGCGCGACGGCGCGATCGCGCACCAGACGCTGCACGCACCCTGCTGGTACGGGACGAGCGCGCGCGGATCGGCGCCCGAAAGCCGCGCCTGCCTCGACGGGTCCGCTCCGCTGAAGGCCGCCGCGCTGAACGCCCCCGTCCGGTTCGTGGTGCGCGACTGGCAGGTGAACCTGCTGGCCCCGCGCGGGCAAACCGGCGACTGCCAGGGCCGCGAGGTCGAGACGGGCGGCGTGCGCTTCAGCACGGCGGCCGACAGCGCCCTGCTCGCGACGCTCGCGCCGAACCCGCGCGCGCTGGTGACGGCCACTGCCGCGGCCGAGGGCGATGGAACCCGCCTGGCGGTACGCCTGTGCAATACCGGTGCTGAGCCGGTACGGTGGGAACAGCCGGTGCTGGTGACAGTCACGCAGCTGCCATGACTTTTGGGAGGAGAACGATGCTGGACGAACTGAAAAGCGAGGTGCTCGCGGCCAACCTGGAGCTGGTGAGGCGTGGGCTGGTGACCCACACCTGGGGCAACGCAAGCGGCATCGACCGCGCGAAAGGGCTGGTGGTGATCAAGCCGAGCGGCGTACCCTACGACGACATGCGTGCCGAGCACATGGTGGTCACGGACCTGGACGGCGACGTGGTCGAAGGCTCGCTGAAGCCGAGCTCGGACCTGGGCACGCACATCCTGCTCTACCGCGCCTTCGGGAACGCGGGCGGCGTGGTGCACACGCACTCCGAGTACGCGACCGCCTGGGCGCAGGCCGCGCGCCCCATCCCGCCGCTCGGAACCACGCACGCCGACTACTTTTACGGGACCATTCCCGTGACCGACGAGCTGACCCCGTTCGAGATCAAGGGAGACTACGTCCACAACACGGGCCTCGCGATCACCCGGCGATTCCGCACACTGGACCCGGACGCGATCCCGGCGGTGCTGGTGGCCGGCCACGCGCCGTTCTGCTGGGGCCGGAGCCCGTCGGAGGCCGCGCACACGGCGGTTGTGCTGGAAGCGGTGGCAAAGATGGCCACCGTCACGCTCCAGCTCAACCCGCAAGCCCGTCAGGTATCGCAGGCTCTGCTCGACCGGCACTACTTCAGGAAAAACGGGGAGACGGCGACGTATGGGCAGTGAGAGGGGGGAGTAGACGATCTGACTATTTTTTACTATTCTGACTAGAAGAGGAAGTCATGGCCACTTGGCAATTGCAGGATGCGAAGGCGAAATTCAGCGAGGTCGTCAACCAAGCACAAACTGAAGGGCCGCAGACAATCACCCGTCATGGAATAGAGCGAGCGGTCGTTTTATCGACTGACGAGTACAGGATTCTTCTCGCGAGGAAGAAGTCCTTCATTGAGCATCTGTTAAGCGCGCCCAAAGTCGAGGGTTTCGCGGAAATGCTTGAGGAGAGCCGCATCGCTTCGCGCGAACTTGACCGTAAGCGCGATGAGGACCTAAAGAAAACGTTCGAGGAAATGACTGCGGAGTGAATGGCTTTCTTCTAGACACCAACGTCATTTCGGAAGTTTTCAAACCTCGCCCGCACAGGCCGGTTTTGGAGTTTTTAGATTCGATAGAGCGCCAATCATCGTTCCTCAGCGTACTTACGCTGGGGGAACTACGGCAAGGCGCTTACCGAAGGGCAATGCGCAAACCCCGTCAACAGAATTTGTTAGGAGACTGGGTGGATCGTGTCGAAGCGGAGTATCAGGACAACTTGCTGAACGTGACAGCAAGCATCGCGGATCGCTGGGCTTTGTTCCGAGCGGATCGGGATCGCTCGAAGATCGACACGCTTCTCGCGGCGACGGCCTCGGTCCACAATCTCACGATGGTGACCCGCAACGTGCGGGACTTCCAGGGGCTCGATCTCGCCATCCTGAACCCCTGGGAAGCCTGACCCGACTCTACTCCCCGACCGTCAGCGCCAGGTCCACCAGCGTGCGCTGCTCCATCTCGTGCGCCTTGGCCGAGCCGGTGGCCGGGCTGGCGGCGGCGGAACGCTTGATCGAGAGCACTGAACGCCCGTCGCGGACGAGCCTGCGGAGGCGCGGCATCACGAAGGAAAGCGCGCCCATGTTTTCCGGCTCTTCCTGCACCCAGACGATCTCGTGCGCCGACGGGTGCTGCTCAAAGGCGGCGGCGAGTTCGGCCTCGGGCCACGGGTAAAGCTGCTCGAGCATGACGATCGCGACATTCTTCACGCCCCGCTTTTCGCGCTCCACCCGCAGGTCGTGGCCGATCTTGCCCGTGCACAGCAGCAGACGCTTGCTATTTTGCGCGGTCGTGTCGGGCAGCACATTCCGGAACGACGGGCGGCCCAGGTCTTCGATCGTCGAGAGCGCGTCCGGGTGGCGCAGCATGCTCTTCGGCGTAAAGACGATCATCGGCTTGCGCCACGGGCGCAGCATCTGGCGGCGCAGCAGGTGGAAGTACTGCGCGGCCGTCGAGGGCTGCGCGATTTGCATGTTGTCGTGCGCGGCCAGTTGCAGGTAGCGCTCCATGCGCGCGCTCGAGTGCTCCGGCCCCTGCCCCTCGTAGCCGTGCGGCAGCAAGAGGGTCACATGCGCCAGCAGCCCCCACTTGTCCTCTCCGGAGGAGATGAACTGGTCGATGACGATTTGCGCCCCGTTGGCGAAATCGCCGAACTGAGCCTCCCACAGCACCAGCGTTTCCGGGTAGTCGCGGCTGTAGCCGTATTCGAAGCCGAGCACGCCCGCTTCGCTCAGCGCGGAGTTGTACACCTCGAAGCGGGCCTGGTCCTTTGCGATGTGCTCGAGCGGGGTCCACGTCCCTTCGGTTTCGGTGTCGATGAGCACGGAGTGGCGATGGTTGAACGTGCCGCGCTCGGAGTCCTGCCCGCTCAGGCGCACGGCGGTTCCGCGCTCCAGCAGAGAGGCCAGCGCCACCGCCTCGGCCATGCCGTAGTCGAACGGGCGCTGCCCGTCGGCCATTTCCACCCGCTGTTCGAGCAATTTCTTGAGCTTGGGATGGATGTTGAAGCCGGCGGGGTATTGGCACAGCTGCCTTCCAAGCCGGGTCACTTCCGCCCGGGCAAGGCCGGTTTCGCGCTCATACTCGGCCTTGTACGGGCCGCCCTTGAACGGACCCCAGTACTCGGGCAGGGTAGCCAGCACGGCTACTTTCTGGATCTCCGTGGCGGCGCGCTGCGCTTCGGTAAGCTCGTGCTGGACCGCCTGAATCTCCGCCGCCGCGTCCACGCCGATGCGCGTGGCGTACAGCTCCGAGAGCGTCGGGTGGTTCTTAATGCGGGCGTAGCGCAGCGGCTGGGTGATTGTTGGGTCGTCGACCTCGGAGTGGCCGTGGCGGCGGTAGCCGATCAGGTCGACGACCACGTCGGACCCGAACGCATAGCGGTACTCTGCGGCCAGCACGGCGACCCGAAGCACCGCGTCAGGGTCCTCGGCGTTTACGTGGAAGACGGGAATAGGCAGACGCTTGGCGGCGTCGGAGGCGAAGCGCGATGCGACGGCCTCGCTGGTTTCCGCGGTGAAGCCGATCAGGTTGTTGACCAGAATGTGAACGGTGCCGCCCACCGAGTAGCCGCGGATCCCGCTCAGGTTCAGCGTTTCCGCGGTGATGCCCTGGCCGGCAAAGGCCGCGTCGCCGTGCACCAGGACCGGCAGAACGCGGCTCGCGCCCTCCTCGCCGAGCCGCGCCTGCTTGGCGCGGGCGCGGCCCATCGCGACCGGGTTCACCGCTTCCAGGTGACTCGGGTTCGAAACGAGGTGCAGCGACAGCGTCTTGCCCGAGCGGGTCGGGTACTCGCCGGTCGCGCCCACGTGATACTTCACGTCGCCGCCGCCCAGGAACGAGCGCGGGTTCACGTCCTCGAACTTTGAAAAAATATCGGCCGCGGGCTTGCGGAACGTGTTCACCATGACGGAAAGCCGCCCGCGGTGGCTCATGCCCATCATGACCTTGGCCGCGCCCAGCTCGGCCCCGCGCTGGAAGAGCTCGTCCAAAAACGGAATGAGTGCGGTCACACCTTCCAGGGAGAAGCGCTTCGTGCCCAGGTAGCGCGACTGGATGACCTGCTCGAACAGATCGGCCCGGATCAGCTTCGACAGCACGCCGCGCTGCTCGTCCTTCGCGAGCTTACGGGGCGTCTGCTCCAGGCGCGCGGCGACCCACTCGCGCCGGGCGCGGTCCGGGATGTGCATGAACTCCGCGCCGACCGTGCCGCAGTACACCTTTTTGGCTTCAGCGATATCCTCAGCCCGCGCGCCCGCGGGCAAGTCGTCGGCCAGCGGCAGGGGAGCCAGTTCCTGGCCCAGGGGGTCGAGCTGCGCCTGGAGATAACCCCAGCGGCGAAACAGGTTGAAGACGGGCTCACGGGTTGCGGCAGAGGCAAGTTGCGCGGGTTCCAGCTGTGTAGCACTCATAGGCGGGTTGGGTTCGGCAAGGGAGCTTTCGGCATAATTCTACTCGCACGGGGGCGGCTCCGCTCACCTTACGTTGACTCCGACGGTACCGTGGTCACCGGGAAAGGCGCACAAGTGCCGCCCCGTGCGCCGGGACCGTCGCCGTGTAGCCGCCGCCGGACGGGCTTACGTCCGCCCCGGTCCACAGGTCGCGCATCCGCGCCCCGGCGGGTGCTTTCACCTCGTCGAACGTGAAGCCGACCGTCCGCGCGGCTGTTCCACGATTGAACAGGCCAACCGCCACCGAGCCGTCCGCGAGCGGGCGGGTCCAGACTTCCGCCGAACCCTCCCGACGGACCCGGTCGCCCTGCCGTCCGAGCGGGTCCTGGTCGATCGCGAGCACTTCCCCGTTGCGCAGCATGGCCAACGTCGCCGGGGTCATCTGCGTCAGGTCGTTGCCTGCGATCAGCGGCGCGGCCAGCAGCGCCCAAAGCGTCATGTGCGTGCGGTACTCGTCCTCCGACATGCCGCCGTTGCCTACCTCCAGCATGTCCGGGTCGTTCCAATGGCCGGGCCCCGCGTATTGGGAGAGACCTGCCTGCTTGAATCCGATCTCCGCCATCCGGGCGTAGGTGTCATTGATGTCCCCAGTTGTGCGCCAGCTGTTTCCGCCCACCGACGCCCCCCAGCGCCACACCTCGTCCCATCCGTACTGGCACAGGGAGAAGACGATGGGCCGCCCGGCGGCCGCGAGCGCGTCGTGCATCTTCTGGTAGGCGGCCTGGTCCGCGCGCAGGCGCTGCCGGGCGTTGGCGGGCGAGGGCTTCCCATACCGCTTATCGAGCCGGTTGCCGTAGGAGCACATGTCGTACTTGAGGTAGTCCACGCCCCAGGCAGCGAAGGTCCGCGCATCCTGCCGCTCGTGGCGGAAGCTGCCGGGATAGTGCGCGCAGGTCCACGGGCCGGGCGAGGAGTAGATGCCCAGCCTGAGGCCGCGCGCGTGGACGTACGCGGCCAGGCCCGGCATGTCCGGGAAGCGCATGTTGCCGCGCAGACGCCCGCGGCGGTCGCGCTTGCCCTGCCAGCCGTCGTCGATATTGACATAAACGTAGCCCGCATCGCGCAGGCCCGACGAGACCAGAGCATCGGCCGCCGCCCGCACATCGGCATCGGTGACGCGGTCGGCGAAGTGGTTCCAACTGGACCAGCCCATGGGCGGGGTCGCGGCCAGCACCTGCGCGGCGAGGAGAAGAGGAGTCAGCATGCGCTCGACAGGACTGTAAGCCGGTTTACGCCGCCGCGCAAGGCGAAACGCATCGAAAAGCACATGGGCATGGCGAAGACTGCGGCAATTACGGTGGGGGTTCTGGCGGCGGCACAGATCGTGCTGCGGACCTGGCGGCGGTACCCGGTACGGGGCAAGGTGGCCTTGATCACGGGTGGTTCGCGCGGCTTCGGCCTGGCGCTGGCGGAGCGGTTCGCGCGGGCCGGGGCGCGGGTGGTGCTCACCGCGCGCGATGCGGACGCGCTTTTGCGGGCCAAGGCGATCCTCCTGGAGCGCGGGGCGGCGCTCGAGGGCGACATCCTGCTGGTGCCTTGCGACCTGCGCGAGCGGGAGCAGGTTGCGGCACTGTTGCAAAAGGTGCGGGAGCGGTTCGGGCGGGTCGACGTCCTGGTCAACAACGCGGGGGTGATCTCGGTGGGGCCGGTCGAGTCGCAGCCGGTCGAGGCGTTCGAGAACGCGATCCGGTCCAACTACCTGTCCATGGTGTACACGTCGATGGGCGTGCTTCCGGGCATGCTCGCGCGGGGCGACGGCGCGATCGTGAACGTCACCTCGATCGGCGGCAAGGTGGCGGTGCCGCACCTTCTGCCCTACTCGGGGAGCAAGTTCGCGGCGGTGGGGTTCTCGCAGGGACTGCACGCGGAGGTCGCGTCCAAGGGCGTGCGTGTGACAACGGTGACGCCGGGGCTGCTGCGGACCGGCTCGCCGAAGGCGGCGCTGGTGGTGGGCAAGCGCGCGGAGGAGTTTCGCTGGTTCAACCTGGGCGCTTCGCTGCCCGGCTTCTCCCGCGACGCTTATGGAGCCGCAGGGCGGGTGCTGCGCGCGTGCGAGACTGGCGAAACGGAGCTGAGCATCACGCCGCAGGCCGCTCTGGCAGCGCGCACGGCCCAGCTGGCCCCGGCGCTCACGGCGCAAATCCTCTCGCTCGTGAACCGCTTGCTGCCCGCGCCGGACCCGCGCGAGCGCACACCCCTGCCCGGCGCGACTGCTGCCGAGAAAGACCTGTCCGCGCTGACCGGCGCGGGCCGGGCGGCCGAGGCGCGGTGGAACGAGGGCTGACGGCTTTACGCCCGCTTATGCCGGGCACCCGCTCGATCGTTCACATTCGGATTCTTGCCGCCCAGCACGCGCTCGGCCGCCGCGGACTCCGACTCGCCCCCGGGCCGGCGATGCACCTGCAAGGCCTGCTTGTCGTTCAGGCCGTAAGTCTGTTTCAGGCCATTTAGAGAGGCTTCCGCCTTGGACGGCTCGGATGTGCCGGGGCCGGGCCTGGAGAAGCCTGGGCCGGTGATCTTCTGGATCTCGGAGTTCGCATTGAACTGCACATGGTGCCCGGTGCTCAGGGTCGCATGGCGGTTGGGGTCCGCGCCGCCGGCCGCGCCGCCCAGGCCGCCCTGGTGGATGCCGGCCGCTACGTTCCAGCCGCCGTGCGTGTCCGACAAGTGCTCGAGCAGTTGCTTCGACTCACCCCCGGCCTTTGTCTTGCTCGCGGCGGAGGTCTGGAGATTCTCGACCAGCTTGGAGGGGTTCAGGTTCGCTTCGACCGGTATGCGGTCGTTTCCCTGGAACCGCGGCATCGCCTTGTTGTCGATGTTTTCGGTCGCGGCCTGGCCGAGGTGGTCGATCGCGGGCGGGATATGTGTTCCTGAGATTGTGGGCATGGTTCGGGGACCCCTTTCACGAGCGGCGCTAAAACTCGGCGGCTCGTGGAGTTATCGCCGAAAAGGGCGCGAAGTTTCGCGCCCTTCCCCGAACGCGCGGCTTACGCCGCCTGCTTCGGTACCAGCGCCCCGGTGCGGTCCTGCCAGGGGTCGATGACCACCTTGGTGCAGCCGTACTGCTTGTCCCGGAAGACCTGGAAGGCTTTCGGAACCTCCTCGATGCCGATCAGGTGGGAAATGATGAAGCTCGGGTCGATCTCCTTGCGCTCGATCCGCTCGAACAAGGGCTGCAGGTAGGCGATGCAGTGGGTTTGGCCCATCTTCATGGTGACGCCCTTGCCGAATGCCGCGCCGAACGGAACCTTGTCGATGAGCCCGCCGTACACGCCGGGGAAGCTCACCGTGCCGCCCTTGCGGACCGCCAGGATCGCCTGCCGCAGGACAGTCGGACGATCGAAGGAAAGCTTCGCCGCCTGCTTGGCCTTGTCGTATAAGCCGCCGGGGCCGGTGCCGTGGCCTTCCAGACCCACCGCGTCGATAGTCGCGTCCGGGCCCTGACCGCCGGTCAGCTCGCGCAGGCTCGTCAGCACGTCATGTTGGGAGTAGTCGAGCGTCTCCGCGCCGACCTGCTTGGCCAGCGCCAGCCGCTCCGCGAAGCGATCGATGACGATGACCCGCTTGGCCCCGAACATAAAGGCGCTGGCCGCGGCGAAGATGCCTACCGGCCCCGCGCCCCAAATCGCGACGGTGTCGCCCTCCTTGATCTGCGCGTTCTCGGCGGCCTGGTAGCCGGTGGGGAAGATGTCGGTGAGGAAGAGCAGCTTCTCATCCGGGATGTCGTTGTTCACCACCAGCGGGCCCACGTCGGCGAACGGCACGCGCGCGTACTGCGCCTGGCCGCCGGCATAGCCGCCATAGATGTGCGAGTAGCCGAAGAGCGCGGAGCCGGAGTAGCCGTAGAGCAGCTCGGCCGTCGAGGCGTTGGGGTTGGTGTTGTCGCACAGGCTCCATAGCTTCGACTCGCAGAAGAAGCAGCCGCCGCACGCGATGGTGAACGGCACGATGACGCGGTCGCCGCGTTTGACCTTTTTAACCTCCGCGCCGACCTCCTCGACCACGCCCATGAACTCATGGCCCAGGATGTCGCCGGGCTGCATGGTCGGGATGAAGCCGTCATAGAGGTGGAGATCCGAGCCGCAGATCGCGGTTTTGGTGACCCGGATGATGGCGTCGCGCGGGTTGAGGATCTTGGGGTCCGCGACGGACTGTACAGCGAGCGATTCTTTTCCCATCCAGCAAAGAGCTTTCACTTTACGCAACCTCCGCGTGTTCGATCGTGCCGGTTGTGGGCGAAGTCACCTGCTGCTCGCGGTCGCCGTGCAGGGCCTGGGAGACAGCCGTGAACGTGCCGCGCGTGCCCGCCGGCTGACCCTTGGTGGTGGCGACCTCGCCGGCCTCGGCCAGCTGTTTGAAGTGGCGCAGGTTCTCCCGCACGAAGCCGCCCGGCGTGCGCGAAACCAAGGCGCCCATGGCTCCGGCCAGCTTGCCGCCGGGGATCACCATCTCCTGCACCACGCGCATCACCGTCCCGCGCCCGCCGGCCGCCGGCTCGAACGAGATCTGCCCCGCCGCCGGGACCTGCGGGTCGCCGACCGTGCGCCAGGCCAGGCGCTTGCCGGGCTCTTCCGCGGTCCACTCGGCGTCCCACTCCAGCATCGCGCCGGCCGGCAAGTCCATGACCCAGTGCGAAAGCTTCGGGTTCGCGGGGTCGACGGTCACGCTGCGGATCGACTCCATCCACTGCGGCGCGTTTTCGACCGCGTGCCACCGGTCGTAGAGCTCCCCGGCGGGCTTGTTGACGGTAAAGGTCGCCTGCTCCTTGACCAGGCCGCCGAGCTTGCTCTGGAGCACCTTCGGCAGCCTGCCGGTTTTGATCTGCTTGGCCGCGAGAAAGCCCGCGACGAAGCTGAGGCCGGTCGCGCCGAAAATCTCCTTGCGGAGCAGGTAGGCGGCGGTGACGGCACCGGCGTAGACCCAGGGGCTTCGGGGTGCTTTGGGCGCGGAGCCCGGCTGGGGCGCGGGCTGCTCGCCCGTGAAGGCGGAGCCGAGGCGGGTGCGCGCGTCGAGATCGGTTTCAAGTTCCGTTTGAATCATGTGTTTGTCCTTGGCGGTACGGGTGTGCTCTGGGGTAGTAACGAGTAGGATGCCGCGCCGGGCCTCGGAGTGAAACGCGATCGTCAGGAGGCGAGCGCCTGCCGGGCCGCGCGCAAGCCGGAGCGGAGCGCCCCGTGGACCGTGCCGGGGTGGCCGGTAGCGTCGGTGTGCTCGCCCGCGAAGAACAGCGTCCGCTCGACCGGCTGGGCCAGGGCGGCCGGCGCATCCGCCGCGCCGGCCGGGGCCCAGCTGTACGCGCCGCGCGTGTACGGGTCGGCCATCCAGTCATGAAAGTGCGCCCGCTCGACATCAGGCTCACGTCCAAAGATCCGGGCCAGCGAGGCGCGGGCGCTCGCTTCGAGCGCCGCCGCGTCCGGGGTTCGCAGCGCGCGCGGGCCGCCGGCCCAGCAAGTGAGCAGCGGGGTCGCGCGCGGGGTGGTGGTCCAGAAGGTGGAAGGGTGCTCGCCCTGCGCGAACAGGAAGTGCATGCCGGGGTGCCGCTCCGCCCAGGGGCGGGCGCGAAGCTGGAGCACCATGCGTTGCACCGTCCCGGCGTCGAGTGCGTCCGCGGCGCGCATGGCGGCTTGCGGCTCGGGGTCGAAGCGGACGGCGCGGGCTTGCAACACGCCCAGAGTTACGGCGCAGATAAGCTTGCGGGCCTGGTGCTGCCTTCCATTTGCCGTGACCGTGACCGCGCCGGGCTCCCAAAGGACAGTCTCGGCGGGGGTCGCGAGCAGCAGCTCGGCTCCGGCGGCCACGGCGCGGTCGCGGATGTACTCAGCCAGGGCCCCATACCCGGCGGTCAGGCGGGCGTTACGATCGCCTTTGATGGCGTCCTCGGCGGCTTGCTGCCGGGCCAGGCCCCGGATGCCGATGCGGGCCGCGTCCGCCGCGTTGAAGCCCTCGACGTAGTCGCGAATGCGTGCTTGGTCGGCCTCACTCGCGTGCGAGCGGGCCAGGTACTCGTCGCAGCTCAGGTCTTCGGCCTCGTCCACCATGTCGTCCAGCAGCGCCCACGCGCCTCCGTCCTCCGGGCAGCCGCCGAGCCGGCCGTCGAGGAAGCACACCTGTTCGCCCTCGGCCTCGTAGGTGTCGAGCCCGGCCTCGGCCAGCAGCGCCAGCAGCTCCGGCGGGCGTCCGTGGATGAACTCCGCGCCCAGCTCGACCGGCGCGTCCAGACCCGGCACCCGGCGCGTGTGCATGCGTCCTCCCACCCGGCCCTGCGCTTCGAGGACGAGCACGCGGCGGCCGGCTTCGACGAGGGTGCGCGCGGCTACGAGGCCCGCGATGCCCGCGCCCAGAACGATCGAGTCATGCTCCATATGCAGCTTTGAGATGCGCGCGCGCTTCGGCAATCGGCGACACCCAGTCGCCCGGCGCGCGCTGGCGAAACAGGCGGGTGCGCGGGTACCAGGGCGTCGCCGCAAGGAGGCCCCAGCGCCAGTCCGCGACAAAGGGCAGCAGCAGCAGCGCGGGCTTGCCGAGCGCGCCTGCGAGATGGGCCAGCACACCATCGACCGTGAGCACCACGTCGAGCGCGGCCATGCGCACGGCCAGGTCGGCGAAGTTGGCCTCGACGTTTTCGATCGCGGGGAAAGCCGCGAGCTCGGGGCCGCCGTTCTGCTGGAGGCTGTACACGTCGCACCCGCCCGGCAGCGCCTGTGTCAGCGTTGCGAGCGGAAGGGAGCGCCGGGGATTCCAGTCGCTGGACCGCCATGCCAGGCCCACCTGTGGACGCTTTGCCCTGCGGCTGCGCATGCGCGCGACCAGCCCGATCGTTTCCGCGGATCGCGGCAGCTTCGCGGGGTCGAGATAGGCGTCATGGGATGGGAACGCGCGGCAAATCCAGGGCAACTCCATGATCTCCACCTGCGCGTCCCACTCCGGCGGGCGCGCGGGCGGGGGAGCCCAGGTGATCAGCTCTTCCACCCCGTCGCAGGCCCGCAGCAACGGGACCAGCTCCGGCGCGCACTCCACGCACAGCGAGGCCGACTCCGCGCGCAGCAACGGCGCGTAGCGGATCATCTGGAGCGCGTCGCCGAAGCCGTGCAGCGCGCGCAGCACCACGCGCCTGCCGGCGAGCGGGCGTCCGTCCCACAGCCGAGATGGGTTCCCCGGCGAGCGGGCGGCGATCGCGTCGCTCACCGCCCAGGCTTCGTCGTAGCGGCCCAGCAGCGCCAGGCACTCCCAGCGGCCGGCGTCGCAGCTGTCGGGGTCGGCCCCGGCTTCGCTGAAAGCCGCGC
>CAXUHL010000022.1:528-1346 GCA_964250745.1 uncultured Acidobacteriaceae bacterium | reverse complement strand
TTGTTACCGACGTTGACACTATCGACACGAGCCTCGCCGCCCGCATCCGCCGCCGCGACCTTTCGCCGGCCGAGCAGGTCGTGGGCGTGCCTCAGCCGCTCAGACGGCGACAGCATTGCTTCGGCCGGGGACAGAGGCGACGATCCGCTCCAACTCCGCCGCGCGCCGCGCGCTGGTGTGCTCGGCGAGGATGCGGGCGCGGGCGCGCTCGCCCATGGAGCGCCGCGCGGCTTCGGGGATCTCGCGCAGGATGCGCAGCACGTCCGCGGTCGAGTCGGCGAGCAGGATCTCCTCGCCCGGGGTGAGCAGCGCGTCGAGCCCCGGCCAGCGGTCGGAGATGATCGCCGCTCCGCACGCCGCGGCCTCGAACAGACGCACCGAAGGCGACCAGCCTGCCGCGACCATGCCGTCGCGCGTGAGATTGAGCGTGAACCGCGAGGAGCAGTAAAACGAGGAGTGCTCGACGGGCGGGATGTGGGGGAAGCGCCAGACGTTCTCCGGCCAGCCCAGCGCCTCGGGGTATTGCGCCCCGGCGAGCAGGAAGCGCTCGCCCGGCAAGGTTTCGGCAGCCTCGACGAACATGCGCTGGAGTTTGGGCTGGCGGTCCTCGGAGTAAGTCCCGAGATAGCTGAGCGCGCACTCGAAGCGGGCTTCGACCGGCTCCGGCTGGTGCGCCGCCGGGTCGACCGAGCAGTAGAGCGGGTCGGCGCGCCGCGCTCCGAAGCGCGTCCGAAGCTCGTCGAGAATGGGCCCCCCGGTAAAGCTCAGGTACGCGTCGTAGAGCGGGATGTCTGCGGCGCGCAGGGCCTCGGTTTCGC
>CAXUHL010000022.1:0-518 GCA_964250745.1 uncultured Acidobacteriaceae bacterium | reverse complement strand
CGCTGGACCGTGATGGGCGTGTCGATGTCGTAGAAGAAAACCGGGGCGGCCGTGCGCCCGCGCAGCTCGGCGAAGGCGGCCACGCCGTCCGGGAAATACGAGCCCACGAGGACGAGATCCGCCTCGTCGGCGGCCCGCGCGAGCCACGGGGCGGCCTCGGGCCACTCGCGGTAAAGCGTCACCTCGCAGAACGCGGGCGCGGGCAGGTCGCGGTGCGCGCCGTACCAGGGGACGTCTTTTTCTAAAAACCGGATGGAGTGCCCGCGCGCATGGAGCGCCCCGAGCAGCGAGCGGTAGGTGGTCGCGTGGCCATTGCCCCACGCGGAGGTGATGGTCAGGCCGAGGACGGCGATGTTCACGCGCCGGGCCTCCGGAGCTGCGAGAGCAGACGGTGCGCCTGGAGCGCGCGCTGGGCGTAGGTGTGCTCGGCCAGCGCGCGGCGGCGCAGGCCCGCCCCGATACGCGCGGCATCCTCGGCCGAGTGGCGGCGCAGGTGCGCGACCACCTCCTCCGCGCTC
>CAXUHL010000021.1:12311-20728 GCA_964250745.1 uncultured Acidobacteriaceae bacterium | reverse complement strand
GCCGGCCGCGCGGCGGAGCGCCCATTCTGGCCGGTCGCGATGGGCGGGTACACTCCCACGCCGCCGCCGGGCAGGTTGACCCCGGCCACCCCGCGCGCGGCCAGGTCCAGCAGAAAGTCCCCCGCCCAGAGCGCGGAGGCCAGCGTGTCGCTCACCCCCGGCTTGCCGCCGTTATAGCAGGAGTTGCCTTCGCTCATCCGGAACGGCAGACCCGCCGCCTTGGCCGCCGCGATCGCCGGGTACACGTCCGACGCGATCTTCGCGCCGGGGTGCAGCAGCAGGTCGATGTTCATGCGCGGGTCTTTCGGGGGTCCCTCGGCGTAGTAATGCGTGGTCAGGGCCTGCACGCTCCCTTTCGTGTCTCCCGCGAAGCGCCCCACCCAGGCCGCCTCGAACGCGCAGTCCGGCCCGGCGATGGGAACCCGCGGCAGTTTCGCGTGCACTGCGGCGTACATTGCCTTCCAGGCCGCGAGGAACTCGTCATAGGTCCAGCGGGTGCTCTTGTCCTCGGAGGCGAGCACGTGGTTGAACAGGTCCGGCTCGTTGCCGAACTGCAGCGCCAGAAGCTTCGCCCCGCAGGCATCGGCGACGTAGGCGGCCTCCTCGGCGGCGGCTTCCGGCGTGCCGTAGCGAAGGTTCAGCCCGTAGATCAGATCCCATCCGGTCGCATCGAGGAAGCCGCGCAGGTTGCGGATCGCGGCGGGCGTGATGCTGTACGCGCCGGGCTTCTGCTTTTCGACGCTCGCGCCCAGGTCGGGCCCGTAGGGCAGGGCGTCGTGCTCGTCCCCTTGCACCTGGGGGTTCCAGACCGTGAAGGCGCTGGTATTGCCGCCGATGCGCAGCACGCCCTTGCTCCCCAGCGTGCGGAAGAGCGCGACCAGCTCCTTGTTTTCCGGCGCGAAGTAGCCGGGGTGTACCAGCTGCGCCGACTCGTAGCTGAGGCCGGTGAAGTTCGCGGGCACCTCGGCAAGTGTCTGGCCGGCGTGCACGGTCAGCACGGCCCGGCCGCCGCCCTGGGCCGCAAAGGCCGGCAGCGCACCGGCCACACCCGCGGCGGCGAGCGCGTGCAGCATCTCACGACGTGATTTGAGCCTCGTTTGCGGCATAGGCAAGCCCTCCCCGGTGAACGAGGACGAGTTTACCTGTTTCCGGAAGACTGGAGCGAGAAGGATGGAGTGGAGGCGCGGGCCGGGATCGAACCGGCGCATAAAGGTTTTGCAGACCTCTCCCTTACCACTTGGGTACCGCGCCGGGAAGCACTACGCCAATCGCCTATGAGGCGGACTGGAGCGGGAGACGGGACTTGAACCCGCGACCCTCGCCTTGGCAAGGCGATGCTCTACCACTGAGCTACTCCCGCGTGGGTACTGCCCTACTGTATCGAAGCCGGGCCCGGCGGGTCAAACCGTCTTCCCGGGGGCAAGCGCCCAGCCGTGGCGCAGCAGCGGGGCGGCCCGTTGCGCGAATGCCGCTGCCCGGTCCACCACGGCCCGCCCGTCCAGCGAGTCCGGCGGCAGCGGCTCCTGCACGATGAAGCTCTTGAGCCGCAGAAATGGTGCCGCCGCGGTGTCCGCGAACCGTTCGTATCCACGGGGCAGACGGGTCAGCGTGTCCGCCCGGTCCAGCGGCAGGGCCCGGTCCAGCGCGAGCAGCTCCTCCGGTGCGGCCGCGATGCGCTCGCGCCAGCGGTTCAGCATCGCCTTCTCCGGCTGCCAAAAGCCCGCCGCCACGAACGAGCCCGCCGGGTCGATGTGCAGGTACACGATCCCGTCCACGCGCTTGTCGCCGTCTCGGTGCAGGGCGCTCGCGACGTTGGTCTTGAACGGCGTCTTGTCGTTGGAGAACCGGATGTCGCGGTAGATCCGGAACACCGGGTTGCGCTGCCTCGGTGCCATCGGCAGCCCCGCTTCATGCAGCGTCCCGGCGAGCTCCCGCACCAACGCGAGCATGGGCCCGGCCAGCAGCCGCTCATACTCCTCCTTGCGCGCGGCGAACCATTCGCGGTCGTTGTTGCGCTTGAGCCTGCGCAGAAACGGCAGCGCGCCCGGCGCGAAGCCTGCGAATGCGGGTTCTTCCATCGTTTTAATCTCCTGCCCATTCCCGTTATACCCGCCGGGCCATGACTTTCCGGCCGCGGCGGGGCGCAAACGCCCTTTGTCCGGCATCCCACACTCCGAATGCACACAGACCCTCTCGCACGCGCCTGCCCCGTCGGCGCGGAACCCACCCCGCAAGGCACTCGTTTCCGCGTGTGGGCCCCGCACCACGCCCGCGTCGCCGTCGCGCTCGAAGGCCGGGACCCGCTGCCGATGCAGGCGGAGGGCCAGGGCTACTGGTCCCTGCTCGCCCCGGACGCCAAGTCCGGCGACCGCTATAAGATCGAGCTCGACGGCCAGGCCTACCCCGACCCAACCTCCCGCAGGCAGCCGGACGGGCCCAACGGGCCCTCGCAGATCGTGGACCCGCACGCCTACCCTTGGAGCGACGCCGAAGCCGGCTGGAAAGGCCGCGCGCTCGAAGGCGCGGTGCTGTATGAGCTGCACATCGGCACCTTTACCCCGGAGGGCACCTTCGCCGCAGCCGGGCGCGAGCTGCCCCGCCTGGCCGCGCTCGGCATCACCGTTCTGGAGCTGATGCCGGTCGCCCAGTTCGCCGGGGCGCGCGGGTGGGGCTACGACGGCGTGGACCTGTGGGCTCCGCACAACGCCTACGGTACCCCGGACGAGCTGCGCGGGCTCATCGATGCCGCCCACGGGAATGGGCTGGCGGTGCTGCTCGACGTGGTCTACAACCACCTGGGGCCGGACGGGAACTATCTGAAACAGTTCAGCCCCGACTACTTCGCCGCCGAGCCGACGGAGTGGGGCGACGCCATCAACTTCGACGGGGCGAACTGCGGGCCGGTGCGCGAGTTCTTTCGCGAAAATGCCGCGTACTGGATCCGCGAGTTCCACTTCGACGGTCTGCGCTTCGACGCGACCCAGTCCATCAAGGACAACGGCAGCCAGGGCAGGCAGATTCTCGCCGAAGTCGCTTCCGCCGTGCGCGATGCAGCCGGCGGACGTGAAACCATCCTGGTCGCCGAAAACGAGCCTCAGCAGACCTCCCTGCTGCACCCCGAGCAGGAGGGCGGTTGCGGGCTCGACGGCATCTGGAACGACGACCTCCACCACTCGATGATGGTGCGGCTCACCCACAAGCGCGAGGCCTACTACTCCGACCACCTGGGGCGCGCGCAGGAGTTCGTCTCCGCCGCCAGGCGCGGCTTCCTGTTCCAGGGCCAGCACTACGGCTGGCAGGGGCAAAATCGCGGCCACTCCACGCGGGGGCTCACGCCGCATCGGTTCGTCACGTTCATCGAGAACCACGACCAGGTCGCCAACACCGACACCGGCTCCCGCGTCCGGTTCCGCTCGCACCCGGGCGTGTACCGCGCGCTCACAGCCTATTGGCTGCTCACCCCGGGCACGCCGATGTTCTTCCAGGGGCAGGAGCGCGGCGCGCGCACCCCGTTTCTGTACTTCTGCGACCATACCGTCGAGCTCAACACGGCCATCCGGCGGGGCCGCAGCCAGTGGCTCCGGCAGTTCCCCTCGCTCGCCTCGGACGATGCGCAGGCGGCCTTGTTCAACCCGTCAGACGAGAGGACCTTTACCCGCTGCAAGCTCCGGCCCGACGACCTCGACGACGCGATCCTGGCCCTGCACACGGACCTGCTGCGCCTGCGCCGGGACGACGAGGTCCTGCTCGCCGGGCAGCTCGACGGGGCGGTACTCGCGGAAGACTGCTTCGTGCTGCGGTTCACGGCGGGCGAGGGTGACCGCCTGCTCCTGGTCAATCTCGGCATCGACCTGGACCTGCCCCACGCTCCCGAGCCGCTGCTGGCCGCGCCCGAGGGCACATCCTGGGCGCTCGCCTGGTCGACGGACCACCACCGCTACGGCGGGTCCGGCGTCGGCTCGCCTATCCTCGAAACCGGCTGGCGCATCCCCGGTGCCGCCGCCCTCCTGCTCACCCCCGCAAAGGTTTCCGCGACTTGATGACCGACGACTACGCCCCCCTGCTTACGCGCACCATCTCCCTCCAGCCCGGCGAGCCCGGACGCGACCGCCGCGCGCTCGAGTCCGAGTGGATCGTCACGAACGGCCTGGGCGGCTACGCCTCGGGTACGCTCGCGGGCATCGACACGCGCCGATTCCACGGTTGGCTGGTCGCCGCGCTGCCCGCGCCGCACGGCCGCACCATGATGCTGAACCAGCTCGAGGAGACTCTGGTCATCGGCGAGACGCGCCACACCCTGGTCGCCGAGGATCTGCCCCGCGCCACCAGGCACAACCTCGTCACCTCCACCCTGGTCGAGTTCCGCCTGGAAGAGGGACTGCCCGTTTGGATCTACCGCTGCGCGGCATTCGAGCTCGAAAAGCGAGCCTGCCTGGTGCACCGGCAGAACACCACCTACATCCGCTACAAGCTGCTGCGCGGCGGCCCGGCGACGCTGGAGCTGCGTCCCTCGATCGACATCCGCCCGCACGAAGGCGCGCTCGCCGGCCCCGAAAGCAGCCGCTACCGCCTCACCGCCTCCGAGCAGGGCTACGAGGTCACCTTTTCGCCCGAGATCCCCGCGCTGCTGCTGCGCAACGAGGGCCGCGACGCCTCCTTCCGGCTGTCGCAGCAGAAGCTCCGCGAGCTGGTCTATGGAGAGGAAGGCCGCCGCGGCTACGACTCCGAAGGGGACCTCTGGTCGCCGGGGCTGTTCTCGGTCTCGCTGGCGCAGGGAGAGGCTGCCGCGCTGGTCGCCTCGACCGAGAGCTGGGAGCGCGTGGCGGCCCTGCCCGTGGAGCAGGCCTTCGCGGTGGAGCGGGAGCGCCGCCGGCGCCTGCTGAAGCTGGCCCCGCCCGAAGCCCGGTCCGGCCTGGCGGGCGAGCTGGTGCTGGCCGCCGACCAGTTCCTGATCGTCCCCGTGGGGCGCGTGGCCGACACGCTCCGCGCCAACGCGGTCGGCGACGAGGTCCGCACCGTCATCGCGGGCTACCACTGGTTCACCGATTGGGGCCGCGACACCATGATCTCGCTCGAAGGCCTGACGCTTTCGACCGGACGCGTGCGCGAGGCCGAGTTCATCCTGCGCGCCTTCGCCCAGTACATCCGCGACGGGCTGATCCCCAACATGTTCCCCGAGGGCAACACGGAAGGGCTTTACCACACGGCCGACGCGACGCTGTGGTTTTTTCACGCGATCGAGCGCTACCGGCGGGCGGCGGCGGACACCGAACTGCTCCGCTATTTAGTCCCGCGCATGGTGGAGGTCGCCGACGCGCACCTGCGGGGCACGCACTTCGGCATCGGCGTGGACCCCGAGGACGGCCTTCTGCGGCAGGGCGCGCCCGGCTACCAGCTCACCTGGATGGACGCCAAGGTCGGCGACTGGGTGGTGACTCCGCGGCGCGGCAAGGCCGTCGAGATCAACGCGCTCTGGTACAACGCCCTGTGCCTGCTCGCGGGCTGGCTCGACGAGCTGGGGCAGCCGGAAAAGGCCGTCGGCTACCGCGAGCATGCGGCTCGCGCGCGCGCGAGCTTCGCCCAAAAATTTTGGTACGACGAGGGTGCATATTTATACGACGTGATCGAGGCCGAGCCGGGCACGAGCTGCGTCCGCGACGGGCTCGACAGCTGCATCCGGCCCAATCAGGTCCTGGCCGTCTCGCTCGACCACCCGGTTCTGGACGAGCGGCACTGGCCCTCGGTGCTCCGGCGCGTGCGCGACGCGCTGTGGACGCCGGTCGGCCTGCGCTCGCTCGCCCCGGGCAGCCCGGATTACAAGGCGGCGTACTCCGGCGACCTGCGCACCCGCGATGCGGCTTACCACCAGGGCACCGTCTGGGGCTGGCTCATGGGCCCGTTCGTCGATGCCTGGCTCAAGGCCTTCCCCGGCGACACGGAGACCGCGCGCGGCTTCCTGGCCGGCTTCGACGCGCACCTCAACGAGGCCGGCATCGGCACGGTCAGCGAGGTCTTCGACGCCGAAGCCCCGTTCACCCCGCGCGCCTGCATCGCGCAGGCCTGGAGCGTGGCGGAGGTCCTGCGCCTCACGCTGAAGCTGCGGGACTGATCACTGCTCGTGGTAACTCCGCATCAGTCCGCCGTCGATCACGTACGTGGCCCCGGTGACGTACGCGGCCTTGTCCGAGGCCAGAAAGACCGCGAGCTGCGCCACGTCGGACGGCTTGCCGATGCGCCCGAGGGGCACGTTTTTGAGCAATCCCGCGAGCACCTCCGGGGTGTTCAGCATGGCCCGGTTGATGGGGGTCTCGATCGCGCCCGGCGCGATGTTGTTGACCGTGATGCCCGTCGGCCCCAACTCCACCGCGAGATTGCGCATCAGCATGCGCAAACCGCCCTTGCTCACGCAGTAGGCGGAGAAGCCGGGGAAGGCCATGTCCTCGTGCACGGAGCTGATGTTGATCACGCGCCCGCCCCTGCCCGCCGCGGCCAGCTTCTGCACGAAGCACTGGGTCAGGAAAAACGGGGCTTTCTGGTTTACCGCCATCACCGCGTCGTAGTCCGCCTCGGTGACCTCGGTGAACGCCGCTTTTTTCTCGATTCCGGCGTTGTTTACCAGGATGTCGAGGACGCCGAAGCGCCTGTTCGCCTCGTCCATCAGGTGGCTCATCTGGGCGAAGTCGGTGATGTCGGCACGGACCATGATGCCTTCGCCGCCCGCCGCGCGAACCTGCTCCAGCGTGTCCTGCGCGCCTTCCGGGCCGCCGATGTAATTGACGACGACCTTTGCGCCCTCTTCGGCGAAAGCCCGCGCGATGCCCTGCCCGATTCCCGAGCCGGAACCGGTGACGAGCGCGACCTTGTTCTCAAGCAGACCCATGCGATTCCTCTATTCCTTCGACCGTCCGCGGTGCGGCGTCACGATAGGATGTTCGCCGCCAAACAACGACGCCGCCCGCCCGCAACTTCTTTAAGCCAGGTGATGGACCAGGGCCCGGCTGCAAGCTTCCGGCGCATCCTGCTGCACCCAGTGCGAGACGCCGGGCAAGAACTCGATCCGCAAGTCGCGCACATACGCCCCGGTTCCGTCCGTGGTGGACTTCGCAAGGGCCGTGTCCCGCTCGCCCCACAGGAGCAGCGTGGGCGTCTCGATGACGGGGAACCCGAGCCGCAGCTGCCGCCGGAAGCCGCCGCCCCGCAGAAAGGCGCGGTACCAGTTCAGCATCGCGGTGAGCGCGCCCGGGGCCGCCGCGTTCGCTTGCGCGGCTTCGAGCAGGTCGCGCGGGAACGAAGCGGGCGCGGTGGAGGTGCACAGAAGCATCGCGCGGACCGGCGTGGCCCCGTCGCGGCCCAGCAGGCGCTCCGCCAAGCCCGGCACCTGAAACAGCAGCACGTACCAGGACCGCAGCGCCTGCCCCGGCCACTTGACGGCACGCGCGAAACACGCCGGGTGCGGCACGTTGATGACGACCAGCCTGGCGAGCGGACGCACCCGCCGGGCAGCGAAGCACCAGGCGACGATGCCGCCCCAGTCGTGGCCCAGGAGCGCCACCTCCGCCGCGCCGGAAGCGTCGATCAGCGCGGCGACATCCGCCATCAGGTGCTCGATCGCATACGCCTCGATTCCTTTCGGGCGTGAGGACAGCCCATAGCCGCGCTGGTTGGGCGCCCACACCCGCCAGCCCTCCGCGGCGAGGGCGAGCATCTGCTCCCGCCAGCTCAAGGCGACCTCCGGAAAGCCGTGCAGGCACAAGGCCAGGCGCGGGACTGCTTCAACAGATCTTTCAGGGCCGCAGGTCAGCACCTCGAAGCGCAGCCCGTTCGCTTCCACGAATTCCGTTCGGATCTCCATGCCGGTGAATCTACTCGCCCGGCGGCAGCGCGTACATCAGCCCGCCCTCGGTCCACAGGCGGTTCTCCGCCCGGGGCAGCCGCAGAGGCGAACCCGCTCCCAGGTCGCGCTCGAAGATTTCTCCGTAGTTGCCGGTTGCCGCAACGACGTTGGCCGCCCAGTGCGTATCCAGCCCCAGCAGCTTGCCGGTCGCGAGCGGCTTGCCCAACAGCAGCTGCACGTCCGGGTCGGGGCTCGCTTTCTTCTCCGCAAGGTTGGCGCGCGTGACGCCGAGCTCCTCGGCCTCGATCAGGGCCTCGACGGTCCAGTCGACGACAGCGGCGAACCGCGGGTCTCCCCGGCGGTATGCGGGCGCGAGCGGGTCCTTGCGGATATGGTCGGGCAGGATCGTAAATCCGGACGAGCGGCTCCGATCGATCGCCCGGATGTTGGCGAGCTGCGAAACGTCCGAGGCAATGGCGGCGCAGTTGCCTGTGAAGAAGGCGGCTTCCATCTCGCCCGCTTCGGAAAACGGGTACCAGACGTAGTCGAGGTGCTCGCGGGCGGCGTAGGCGCGCAGGCCCTC
>CAXUHL010000021.1:0-12211 GCA_964250745.1 uncultured Acidobacteriaceae bacterium | reverse complement strand
GCTTGACCGTGAACGCCGCGCCCGGTCCGAGAATCGCCACGGCCACGGCCTTGCACATATCCAGATCAAAGGCCGCGCGGTTGCCGTGGTCGGTCGCGCGCGAGTAGTCCTCCTCTTCCTTAACGACGCCGCAGGTGAGCGTGTGCGCGGCGCGGACATGGTCCAGCGTCGTGCCCGCAACCGCAAAAGAAGCGGCGGCCGGGAGGACCGCAGCCGCCAAAAGAAGACGCATCATGATTGTCAAGTCCTGACTTTTACTTATGAGGCTCTGAATGGGGGTCGCGCTGAGCGCAGCGAAGGACCTGCTTTTTGCGCCCCATCCAAGCAAAGCAGGTCCTTCGTCGCTTCGCTTCTCAGGATGACCCCTAGTTTTCAGATTCGATCAGAAATCCCTCGTCTCTTACTTACGGCGTCCAGTTGCCCGAGGTCGGCACGCCGGGCGTGGAACCGGGACGCGGGTTGAAGTCGGCAGGCACGGGGTTCGGCAAGCCCGCGTCCGTCGGCGTGATGTTGAGCAGCTTGCAGCCGTTATTGCCGCCTTGCGGGAAGGTGTTGACCAGGTTCGGCGCAATCTGCGCGTAGTTGGCGGGCAGGACCGGAGCCGTACCCAGCAGGCGATTGTTGCTGAACGCTGAGAACATGTTGCCCACGCCCGAAACCCCCGCGTCCGCCGGCCCGAGGTAAGCCTGCCCGAACTGCTTCAACCCGTCGAGCCGCGCCTGCTTCTCGTCCGGCAGGTTGGCCAAAGGCTCCAGGCCGAACAGCTGGTTGATGAACTTGATCACCGAGCTGTGCTCGGCGGCCTCGTGCGCGACCGCGTGGGCCTGCCCGTAAGGCGAGATCACGATGGTCGGGATGCGCGGGCCCTGGTCGAGCGGGTTGCCCTGCGGATCGTAGTTCCGGATGATCTCCGGCGCGTGATCGTACAGCCCGTCCGTCTCGTCGTAGGTGATGATGATGGCGCTCTGCGGCCAGTAGGGGCTCGAGGTGATCAGGTTAATCTCGTCGGCCAGCAGGGCTTCTGAAATCTGCACGTCGGAGTAGCCCGGATGGTCGTCGTTGCCGCTGAACACGTTCGCGAGCTTGGGGTTGGGGTCCACCGGGCTGAGACCCTGGATGTTGTTGAAGCCTCCGCGCACGTAGAAGACGCCGCCGTCGGCGGGCAGCTTCTTGTTGTAGACATCGATCGCGAAATCTGACAGCCCGTGCATGTGCGCGGAAACTTCAGGGTTGTTCGACACGTAGCCGAAGTACTGCGGCGCATTGTGGTGGGGGATGTAGTCCGCGTGCGAGGCCGCGGCGGTCTTGTCGTCGAACTCGTGGTTGTAGCCCTGCTCGTACCAGCCCCAGTTGGTCGGCTTGACGCCGTTGCCCGCGATCTCGGCGATGTCCTTTTCGACGTCGGTGAGGTCGGCGGCCGGCTGCGTGTCGCCCTTCACGGTCGTCTGGATCTGCGAGCCCATGAAGGAGAGCGGCAGGCTCGCGAAGGTCAGGTTGAACTCCGGGTTCGCGGCGGGCGGGTTCGCCGGCTGCTTGGTCCCAACCGGGGTCTGGTCCAGCTGCGAGCCCCAGAACGGGTCGCCGTCCGAAACCACCGGCATGCCGTTGGAGCCGGTCGTGGTCGTGGCCTGCGAGGGGTGCTTGACCCACTGCGTCTCCCCCGACTGGCCGGCGACCATCGCGATCGCGTTCGGCGTGGAGGCTGAAAGCACCGTCTGGTGGAAATTGTCGAACAAGGTGAAGCGGTCCGCATAGTTCCACAGGATCGGCGCGGTGTCGCAGTCCACGTGGCCCATCACCAGCTCGCCCAGCTGCTTTTGCGCCAGCGTCGGCACCTTGGACGGCACGCCGTTGACGATCTTGACGCCTTCCTCGGTCGTCGCGTAGCCGTCGTTCCTGGTCACGCCGCCCTGCACGTCGATCTTGGTGATGTAGGCGGCGTGCGAGTGGTTCACCGAGTCGGTATCCGCAGGGTAAATCGGCACCGATTTGCCGTTCACGTCGGTGACGGTGAGCGGGATCCGAAACGCCGAAACCGTCCCGACAGTGCCGTCGGTATTGACGATCGGCTGCGTCAGGCCGGGCGTTTGCGAGGCGGGTTGCGAGTAGAGACCGTTCGCGCCCGGGTAGGTGCCGAAGTAGAAATCGAAGGACCGGTTTTCCTGGAAAAGCACGAAGACGTACTTGATGTTCTTCCGGAGCAGCGCCAATTTTTGCGCCTGCGAAAGCTTGGCTTCCTGCACGGGCTGGATGACGAAGTTCTGCACGAACGGGCTCGACGGCGGCGCGATGGTGACGCCCGCGGCGGGAGTGCTTGCGGTTTGTGCCGGGGCGAAGCCGGGCTGCATGCAGGCCGCCAGCGCCAGCGACGCGCAGCCCTTTTGCCAACGTTTGGAAGTCATCTCGGGAACCGTCCTTGAAGGTGTGCCTTGGCTGCCCGCCGAGTGGTGCCGCGGCTCGCCATCCCGTGTATACCGGGCCCACGATGACAAGACGGTGAATCGCGCGCAAGTTTTTTCGTTCACACGCCGGGCCGGCGGCCGCGCACCGCGCTCGCTTCCTCGAGCAGAGCTCCCAGACGTAGCACCGTCGCCTCGTCGAGCCAGGTGCCGATCAACTGCACCCCGATCGGCAACCCGTCCGCGCTGAAGCGGAACGGGACCGAAATCGCAGGCAAACCGGTCAGATTGAAAGGAAGGGTCGCGCGCATCATCTGTACCGTCGGCACCCTCTGCCCGGCGACTTCGTACTCCTTTTGCCCGTGAGGCGGGGCGGTGAAGGGGATCACGGGGCAAAGCAGCGCGTCGTACTGCCGGAAGTACCCGGCGAATGAGGACCGCAGCCGCTCCACCTGTGCTTCGGCCGCGACGTACGCCTCGAAGGACGGAAGCGTGCGCCCTGCGCTTCTGCGCCCGACCGGCGACAGCTCCGCTTCGCGGCCCTGGGTGAACGGCCGCAGGTAGGGCGCGATCGCCGCGAACAGGGTCAGGTAGGGCTCGGTGAAGTCGAGCTCCTCCAAAATGGGCAGGCGGACCGGCTCCATCCGGCAACCCCGGTCGGCAAGCAGCCGCGCCGCTTCGGCTACGGTCGCGGCGACCTCCCCATCGACCGGCCCGAACCCCGGCTCCACCAGCCACCCCACGCGGAGCGGGCTGCCGGGCTCGGGCGGCCGGGCGGACCGGGGGTACACGGCGTAACCGTCGACCCCGTCCGGGCCCTGGATCACGTCGAAGGCCGCCGCGACGTCGCGCACGCTGCGGGCCATGGGCCCGATGTGCCAGTACCGGCTCAGCGCCTCGGGCCAGTGGCCCGTGTACGGTACGCGCCCGTGCGTCGCCTTGAGCGCGACGATGCCGGTGAGCGCCGCAGGCCCGCGCACCGAGATGCCCACGTCGCTGCCCAGGCCGAGCGGCGACATGCCGGACGCGATCGCCGCGGCCTCGCCGCCGCTCGACCCGCCCGGGGTCCGGTCGAGATCCCACGGGTTGTCGGTGCGACCCGTGACGAGGTTGTCCGTCTCCCACCAGCCGGAAAACTCAGGCACGTTGGTCTTCATTAGGGGGATCGCCCCGGCCTGTTTCATGCGCGCGACGGCGGTGGCGTCCCTGTCGGGAACGTGCCCGGCGAACAGCTTCGACCCGCGCTGGGTCTGGATGCCGGCCGTGTCGATCGAGTCCTTGATCGAGAACGGAACGCCGTGGAAAGGCCCGAGCGCCTCGCCGGCCGCCACGGCCCGCTCCGCCGCCTTTGCCGCGCGCCGCGCCTCGTCGGCCGCGAGCGTCACGACCGCGTTGACCTTCGGGTTCACGGCCTCGATGCGTGCGAGGTGCGCGTCCAGCACCTCTACCGGCGAAAGCGCGCGCTCCCGGATCAGACGGGCGAGTTCGGTCGCGTCTGTGTAGCAAACGTCTAAAGCGGTCAAACGTGTCTCCTTACGATCGAGGGCTCACAGCACCCGTGCCACTCCATCCGACGCGTGGCACAGGAAGACATCCGGCTTGATGCCCGTCCTTGCCTGATACTCTTGCGCGATCGCCGCTGCGAAGCCGGGGGCCGCCGCGTGCTCCACCAGGTTCACCGTGCAGCCGCCGAAGCCGCCGCCGGTGAGGCGCGCGCCCACCAACCCCGGCTGCAAGTTGGCGAGCGCGACCATCAGGTCCGCCTCCCGGCAGCTCGCCTCGAAGTCGTCACGGTAGCTGGCGTGCGCCTCGGCCATTAGCTTGCCTAATCCCGCGAGATCGCCACGCTCCAAGGCGGCGGCCGCTGCCTCCGCCCGCAGGCTGTCGGTGACGATGTGGCGCGCGCGCTTGAGCACGTTCAGCGGCATTTCGTGCCCCCACCGTTCAAGATCGCCCGGGGTCGCGTCGCGCAGTAAGGCGATCTCCGGCCGGTGCGCCCGCAAGGTCGCGGTGGCCTGCTCCACTTCCGCCCGGCGTGTGTTGTATTCGCCGCCCGCGTGCGAGTGCTTCACCATCGTGTTCGCGATCACCAGGTCCAGGTCCGG
The DNA here is from genome assembly GCA_964250745.1 of uncultured Acidobacteriaceae bacterium. Lineage (GTDB taxonomy): Bacteria > Acidobacteriota > Terriglobia > Terriglobales > Acidobacteriaceae > EB88. The sequence goes on along the minus strand of CAXUHL010000021.1, from coordinate 7,707 downwards.
CGGGATCGGTGCGAGCTTGTAGGCGAGCGAGCGGCAGTCGAGCAGGAGCGCGTGGTCGCGCCGGCCCGCGCACGCGATGAACTGGTCCATGATGCCGGTGTTCGCGCCCACGTAGCCGTTCTCCGCGCGCTGGGCCAGCTTCGCCATCTCCGGCACCGGCAGCGTCGTTGCGGCAAGGGCGAGCAGCGCCGCCATCACCGCGACCTCGATCGACGCGGATGAGCTCAACCCCGCGCCGAGCGGGACATCACCCGCGAGCGACAGCGAAAACGCCGGAACCGCGATGCCCGCCTCCCGCAGCGCGTGCAGCACGCCGAGCGGGTAGTCGCTCCAGTGGCCGCGGCCCTTCGGCGGCAGCTCTTTGGACTCGAGCTCGACCGCCTCGTCGAAGTTCGCTGAATAAATATGCACCGCGCCGTCCGCGCGCGGGGTCGCCGCCGCCACGGTGGCGAAGTCGATCGCCGCCGGCATCACAAAGCCGCCCGCGTAGTCGGTGTGCTCGCCGATGAGGTTGACCCGCCCCGGCGCCGCGTACACGCCCTCCGGTGCTTGCCGATAGCGCGCCCGATGCGCTTCGGCCAGGGTTTGCGCTTCCGCTCCCGTGTTCATCGTTCCTCCGCGCGCGCCACGTCCAGGCGCAACGCCCAGCGCCGCCGCTCGCCGGGCGCGAGCCATCCGCCCGCACCTTGATCGAGCGACTCCGCCAGCGAGTCGACCGGCAGGTTGCACGGCTCCAGCGCGACGGTGTAGCCCTTTTTTGCTCCCGGCGCAGAAGGCCAGCCGCCGTAGCAGATCCACAGGCCCAGCCAGGGCGCTTCCGCAGGATTCCAGTGGAGCGTCAGCCGCGTGCGCAAGGTTTTGCGCTCCAGCGCGGCCCAGCCCTCGGACGGACCGGGGAGCACCAGCTTGTCGCCCACGCCCGCGTTTTCGTCGAGTGCCAGCGACAGGTCGAGCGGCTCGCCGTCGCGCGCGTTCCGCGTCATGGGCCAGGGATGCGCGCCGAGCCGCAGCCGCCCGTCCGCCGAAGCCTGCGCCGTGATCTCCCCCACGGACGAGGGCAGCACGATGCGGTCGCCGGGCTCCACCGCGAACAAAGGGTGCGTCGACCAGCCATACGGCACGCGCGCCTGGCCAGTGTTGCGGACCGAGTAGTCCAGATGCAGCGATGCGCCGTGCAAACGCAGCCCGCGCTCGAACTCGAGCGGTAGCGACGTGCCCTCCGCCCGCATCCGCAGCGCGGTCCCGCTCGCCTCCGTGACCGTGAACGGCAGGCGCCAAAAGTCTCCGTGGTCCTCGATCCCGACTCCGCCCGCGGTGCAGGGCCCGATCGAGGGCAGGCACTCGTCCCAGCCGCTGCCGTCCGCTTCGTCGAAGGGCTCGGCGGCCATGCGCGCGGCATAGGGCACCAGAGGGCCCTGGAGCAGTTCGCCGCCCTCGCCCGCGAGCGCGAGCGAGGCGAGCTTGCCCCCGAGAGCAGGCAGCACGTCCACGCACAAAAACTCGTTCGCCAAACTGCGCCGGTCCCACTCGTTCTCAACCGTCATGCACCTAGCATAGCCCCGCGAAATCCCGTTGACAGACCAGAGATTCGCCCTCTACCGTGGTGGGCCTTGGAGGGGTCGTTACTCTTAAGACACCTTCCGTGACGACGCGCAGCGCCCACCTCACTTTGGCCGGTGAAGAAGGTCCTTTCCCCATGACTCGCATCCCCTACACCGTCAACTGTTTCGCCCTAGCGGCCTTCGCCGCGGCGCCCGCGTTCGCGCAGGTCGACACCGGTGCCGTCAGCGGCACGGTCCACGACCCTTCGGGCGCGAGCGTCGCGAACGCGAAAGTCACGCTCACCAACGGGGGCACCGGCTTCGCGGTCACCGTGAGCACGGATGCGAGCGGCAACTACACCGCCCAGCCTCTCAAGCTCGGCACCTACACGGTAAGGGTCGAGGCGCAGGGCTTCGCCCCGACCACGCAGGACAACGTGGTCGTGAATGTCGCTTCGACCACCACCGCCGACGTGGCCGTGGGCGTCGAAGGCGCGCAGCAAAGCGTCACGGTCACGGCCGCGCCGCCCGCGCTGCAAACCGAGGACGCCTCGACCGGCCAGGTCGTCTCCTCCAGGGTCATCAACGACACGCCGCTGAACGGGCGCAACTTCACGTTTATCGCGCAGCTTTCGGCGGGCGTCGTGCCGTCGGAGCAGGGCTCGCGCGGCGCGCAAAAGGGCGATTTCTCCGCCAACGGCCAGCGCTCGCAGCAGAACAACTTCATCCTGGACGGGGTGGACAACAATGCCAACCTGGTCGACTTCCTCAACGGCGCGAGCTTCGTCATCAAGCCCCCGCCGGACGCGCTGCAGGAGTTCAAGGTGCAGACCGGCGACTACACGGCGGAGCTCGGCCACTCGGCGGGCGCGGTGCTCAACGTCGCGACCAAGTCCGGCACCAACCGGTTCCACGGCGACCTGTGGGAGTACTTCCGCAACGACGTTTTGAACGCGCGCGACTTCTTCCAGACGGTCAAGCCGAAGTACCGGCAGAACCAGTTCGGCGCGACCCTGGGCGGCCCGATGCTCAAGGACAAGCTGTTCTTTTTCGGCGACGCGGAAGCCAACCGGATCGTGTTCGGGCAGACGCAGATTTACACCGTGCCGACATTGGCCGAGCGCGCCGGCGACTTCTCGGACCTGCTGGACCCGGCCAACAACGGCCGCGGCCAGGCCGTGACGCTGTACCAGCCCGGCGGGCCCACGCGCGTGAACCAGGCGAGCGCCACCAGCCCCGTACTCGCGAACAACTACCTGGCCTACAACGGGCGGCAGAACGTGATCGCCCCGGCGGCCATCAACCCGATCGCGCAGCGCCTGCTGAACCTGTACCCGGCACCCAACCGCGGGGCGGCGGCCAACACGGTCAACAACTACACCTTCCAGGGCAACGCGACCGACAACACCACCCAGTACGACGGACGCCTGGACTGGAACGCGAGCCAAAAGGACCAGCTGTTCGCGCGCTACAGCTACAACAACGAGCCCGTGTCGCTGACCCCGCCGTTCGGCATCCTGGACGGCGGCGGGTTCGGCGGCTCGGGCAGGACGGTGGTCGAGGGCCGCAACTTCACCCTCTCGGAGACGCACGTCTTCACCCCGTCGCTGATCAACGAGTTCCGCGTGGGCTACAACTGGATTTCCGCGGCCTATATCCCACCCAATGCCGGCATTGACATCTCGTCGCAGCTGGGCCTGGGCGGCATCCCGTTCTCCCCCGGCAACGGCGGCCTGCCCAACGTCGGCTTCGGTACCAACGGCATCTCCGGCTTCGGCTCGGCGACGTATGAGCCGACCCGCGAGTACGAGAACGTCATCCAGGTACTCGACAACCTGTCCAAGCAGATCGGCAATCACTCGATCCGCTTCGGCGTGAATATCGAGCGCATCCGCGTGCAAACGCAGCAGCCGGTCGACCCGAAAGGCCAGTTCGGCTTTTCCGGCAAGTTTTCCCAGGACCCCCTGAACGCGAGCAATACGGGCTACGGCGCGGCCGACTTCCTCCTGAACAATTTCGATACCGCGTCCGTCGCCAACATCTTCACCGCGCACAATCAGCGCTTCTACGAAGGCTTTTACTTCCAGGACAACTGGAAGGCCACGCCGAACCTGACCCTGAACCTGGGCGTGCGCTACGAGTACGTGCAGCCCATCAAGGAGTTGAGTGGGCAGCAGGCCAACTTCGTCCCGAACTATGCGGCCGGAACCGGCGTGTACCTGATCCCGAGAAAAGCGCAGAACAGCCCGCCCCTCACGCCGGCGTTCCTGAACGCGATCGCCGGCAACAACATCGCCGTGCAGTACACGGGCAACGACTACCTGGTCAGCCCGGCGTACCTGAACTTCTCCCCGCGCATCGGCATCTCCTACCAGCTGGGTCCCAGGACGGTGCTGCGGACAGGCTACGGCATCTTCTTCGGCGGGCTCGAGTCCGTGGGCTACTCGCCCAGCCTGTCGCAGAACTTCCCTTTCCAGTTCGACTCGAACTTCCCCTCGGGCGGCGTGTGCGTGCCCGGCAACTGCGCCACCAACGGGCTTTCGCTCCAGACCGGCTTCGCGCAGGCGTTGAGCGTCGGCCTGGCGAACTTCGTCCGGCTGCCCGGCCCGCACGGCTACCAGACCAACACGCAAACCCCGTACAGCCAGCAGTACAACCTGACCGTGCAGCGGTCGCTCGGCAGCGCGACGACCCTGACGGCCGCGTACGTCGGGTCGGTGTCGCGCCACCTCCAGGTGAACCCCGACATCAACATGCCCGCGGGCGCGGTGCCCGCGGGGCAAAACGAGCAGAGTTTCCGCCCTTACCCGACGGCCTTCGGCGGCGGCAGCGTGGTGCTCTACGGCGGCGTGGCCAACTACAACTCCGCCCAGGTGACGCTGGAGCACCGGCTGACCAACGGCCTGAGCTTCCTGGGCGCGTACACCTGGGCGCACACGCTGGACGACGCGAGCACGTTGCTGGGGGGCACCGGGCAGGCCGGCAACTACCGCAACTGGCGCGCGCTGGGCCTGGCCTACGACTACGGCAGCTCCCTGACCGACGTGCGCCAGCGCTTCGTGCTCAACGGGCAGTATGAGCTGCCGTTCGGGCATGGTAAGCGCTTCCTCCCGAACGGCACCCTGGCCAATGAGCTGGCCGGCGGCTGGGCCTTGGCGCTCCTGTTCCGCGTGCAAACCGGGCAGCCCACCAACATCTACGCCAACAACAACCCCGGCGGCACGGGCACGGCGGACGCGTACCGGCTGTTCGACCCGTTCCGCGCCGGCGGCACGCCCACCTCGTCCAACGCCATCTGCGCGACCCGCACCCGCACGGTCGGGTCGTGGTTCAACCCGTGCGCGTTCGCCAACCCGGCGCAGGCCGCCTCCACCACCGACCTGGCCTCCTACGGCCCGCGCGGACGCACCACGATCGTCGGCCCCGGCTACAACCGGACCGACCTGTCCGCGTTCAAGAGCTTCGCCGTGTACCGCGAAACCAACGTGCAGTTTCGCGCGGACATCTTCAACCTGTGGAACACGCCCGCCTACGGGCAGCCGGGCAACACCACCGGCGGCGGCTTCGGGCAGATCGTGAGCGAGCGGTTCGGCTCGACGGGCGGGCAGTACTCGGCGACCGCGGGGGAAAGCCCGGATGCGCGCGTGGTGCAGTTCGCGCTCAAGTACATCTTTTAGGGGATGGTTTCGCGCCGTCGCGGGAAAAGTGAAAAGACGCCGTGAAATGGGGCTACCCACCGGCGGACACGGGGGATAGACTGGGGGCGCGTCGGAATGCACTTCGGTTACACCCGTTCACTCCAGCGCAATCTCAACCCAGGAAAAGGCAGCAATGGAACAAGGCACCGTGAAGTGGTTCAACGACGCGAAAGGGTTCGGCTTCATCTCCCGCCAGAACGGGGAGGATGTGTTCGTGCATTACTCGGCCATCAACTCCAACGGCTTCAAAAGCCTGCAGGAAGGCCAGTCCGTGCAGTTCAACGTGGTCAAGGGGCCGAAAGGCTGGCAGGCGAGCGACGTGCAGCCGTTGTAGGTGGCGCGTGAGGCGGGGAGGGCCGTCGTATACGGCCTTCCCCTACTTCCTTTGTGGGATTGCCGGACCGTAAGTGCCCCGCTAGGGTTGGGCGGTGATCGAGGTCCAGCAGTACGTCGACCCAGCCGGACACAATCCTTTTCAAGCCTGGGCGGGCAAACTCGACAGCACGACAGGTGCCCGTGTTGCCACCGCCATTGCGCGCGTAGAGACCGGAAATCCGGCTGGGGCAAAGAGCGTGGGAACGGGTGTTCAGGAGCTCCGGCTTAACTTCGGGCCCGGGTACCGCATCTATTTCGGGCGGGTGGGCGATTTGCTGGTTCTGCTTCTCGGCGGCAGGACAAAAAGCAGGCAGCAAGCTGACATCGAGCGAGCCCAAGCGCTCTGGCAGGAATACAAGAGCCGTAAACGGGAGGATTGATGTTGCCGCTCACAAAGGCCTGGAAGGAAATGCTGCGAGAACAGATTCAGGAAAGCTCCGAATTTCGGCGCGCGTTTTTACGCGAAGCCCTAATCTGCCTTTTTCTGGCGAGCCCGGGGAGATCGATACGGGCAAGCTCATTCTCACGGATCTGATCGAAGGTACCGTGGGTTTTGCCGAACTGAACCGAGCGCTTGGGTTTCCGCCAGACAGCCTGGAAAAGCTTCTAGCGCCCGCCGGCGATCCGTCGTTGAAGAACTTCCTAGACATCGTCATTTTTCTTCAGAAACAGGAAGGGGCGGAGTTCAGAGTCGTCGACCACGCGGCCTAAAACCCCCGCTCGAACACCCCGAACCGCCGCTCCAGCTCCCACTGCTGCCCGGCCCGTTCGCTCCCCGCGACCAGCGCCGCGCACGCCCCCGCGGGCCGGTCGCGCCCCAGCTGCCCCCGGCAGGCCGGGACCGGCACGCGCAGGATTTCGGGCGTCGCGGCCGCCCACAAGCCGGCTCCCGGCAAAAAGCTGTGCTCGAGCGAGGCCCGCGCCATCTGCTTCAGCTGCGCGTAGCTCAGCCGGTAGCTCAGCGCGGCGCGCACGTACTCGTGGGTCAGGTCGATCCGCGACACCCCTTCGTCGTCGGTCGAGAGCGCGATGGGCACCCCGGCCCGCAGGTACTCCGGCAAAGGGTGGTTGATGCCGGAGTCGCCCAGGATGATGTCGTTGCTGGTCAGGTTGATTTCGACCAGCACGTGCTTTTGGGCCATCTCCCTGAGCAGCGCTTCCGGGCGGTCCTCGAACAGCACGTCCACGCCATGCCCGATACGCTCCGCGTGACCCTGCTCGACCGCCGCGCGAATGCGATAGGTAAGCTCGGCCGGCGGGACCAGGCCTGGCGCGATCTCCCCTGCGTGCAAAGCGATGTGGACGCTCGGGTACAGGGGCCGGAGCGCGTCCAGCATCCGCATCTGGAGCCGGTAATCGCGCGTGGCGAGGAAGCCGTCCTCCGGCTGCACGAAGTTGAGACCCACCACGCGCGGGTCTGCCTTCGCCAGCTCGAACGCGAAGACGATCTGCGCGAACACGTCGGCCGGTGGCCGCTCCCGGAGGACCTGAAACAGGAAGCGGATCTCCACGGAGCATCCTGCTTGCGGAGACGCCGACACACAGCCCTCGCGCTCGCGCCGGGCTTTCTCCGCCGCGGCGAAGGTGGCCCGCGCCGCCGCCACGCTCTCGCCCAGCCCGCCGGCCAAAAGCGCGTCGCGGTACGCCCGGAAATCCGGGTTGTAGCCCAGCTTTTCGGCAAGCGCTTCGGCCGCCTTAAAGTCGGGCGTTTCCATGATCTCCAGATACTGCTCGTTCTGCCCGGCGGCGCGCGTGGCTACCTCGTCCAGCCACTCCGCCGTGTGCGCCTTCAGCCCGCCGAACCGCCCGAAGGTCGCGAAGAACTGGTCGTGCCCCGTGATGCCCTGCTGCGGCACATAGCCGCGCATCGAGAAAGCGTCGATCAGCGCGTCGCGCATGTGGTTGTCGGTCTCGAGCGCCGCCGCCCCGCTCACCTCGCCGGGCTTGCACGTTCCGCGCGCGGACTTGTCGAAAGCCAGTGCAGCGGGGTCCACGCAAGTGCCGTCCTCGGCGGCCTCGGCCAGAAACGTTTCCGCGTACACCGCGCCCGACAGGTGCATGTGGAGGTCCGCGCCTTTCGGCATGGCCTCGAG
>CAXUHL010000020.1:0-21187 GCA_964250745.1 uncultured Acidobacteriaceae bacterium | reverse complement strand
CGATCTTCGGCAAGGTGCGGTATATGTCGCGGGAGTCGAGCGGACGCAAGCTGAACGCGCCAAGGTATATCCGAAATATCCGGGAAGGGCGGGTGCTGGGTGATTGAGACGGCGCTCCCGCCCGGCGTAACCTGAGTCATGGCACAAACATGGAGTGCTTCGGGCTACGCGGAGAACGGCCGGTTCGTAGCGGATTTGGCGACAGATGTTCTTGCTTTGCTCAATCCGCAGCCTGGCGAGCGGATACTCGATCTCGGCTGCGGCGATGGGGTGCTTACCCTGCGGCTTCGGGAAGCAGGTGCGCTGGTTGTCGGTGTGGACAGCTCACCGGAACTGCTGAAGGCGGCGGTAGAAAGAGGGTTGGACGCGCGGTTCGGCGATGGGGAAAGGCTTACTTTCAGAGGGGAATTCGATGCGGTGTTTTCTAACGCCGCGCTCCATTGGATAACCGACCAGGATGCGGTTCTCGCCGGTGTGCGGGCGGCGCTCCGTCCTAATGGGCGGTTCGTCGCCGAGATGGGCGGCCACGGAAATATCGCCGCGATCCGGACCGCGTTGCGATCGGTTGTAGAGCAGTTTGGGGTGGACGCAGAGCAGTACGGCAGCAATGTTTTCTTCACGCCGGAGGAGTATACGGCGTTGCTGCTGCGGCATGGCTTCGAGGTAAACACCATGGAACTAATACCTCGTCAAACGCCCTTGCCGGCCGGCATCGCCGGCTGGCTTGAGACCTTCCGGCAATCCGTTTTGTGTCAGCTTTCTTCTTCGCAGCGGACCGAGACTGTCGCTCAGGTAAGTCGTCTCTTGGAACCGGTGCTGCGGGATAGGTCGGGCAAATGGCATGCGGACTATGTCCGGCTTCGGTTTCGCGCGATCGCTGCATAAGGCAAGCGGCTTCGAACAGGTTGCAAATGCCGAGATCACTTCCAGTACTGCAGGCTCGCGCCGGGAGCAACTGTGAGTTGTTGCTTTGTCTTATCCTGCGTGGGGGCAGAGCCGAGCAGGGCTTGAGAGGGATTGCAGCCGACCAGGGCGGTATTCTCCGTATCGAAGGCGATCGTCTCGGGTTTATCGCCCTTGTTCACGGCCAGGACCACACGGCCCCGGCCCGGCGTGCAGCCCCGGTCGAGCGCCGCGCCGCGCGCGAAGACCAGCGTATCGCCGTCGGCGTAGAGGATCTGCTCGTCGCCGGAGTTCAGCTCGGGGTACTCGGCGCGCCGGTGGAGCAGGTTCCGGACGTAAGTGAACAGCTCCTGCTGCGCGGGCGCGCGGCCGGCTTCGGTAAAGGCGGACGCCGGTGTGGAGGCCGGGGGTTTGTGGTTCGCGTCCGCGATTTGGCTCACCGGCTTCGCGACTCCGCCGAAGCCGCCCGGAAAGTCGCGGCGATTGTCCGGGTCCTTGCCGCCCTCCATCCCGATCTCGTCGCCCGCGTACACCTGCGGGATACCCCGGCTCATCAGCTGGATGGCGAAGGCGAGCTTAAGCTTGGCCGCTGACCCGCCCTTTTCTGAGAGAAAGCGCGGCGTATCGTGGTTGTCGAGCAGCGTGACCAGCCGCTCCGGGTGAGGGTAGAGCGAGTCCTCGCGCAGGATGTCGGCATAGGTGCTGAACGACTTTTCCTGGAGCAGCACCTGGTCGAGCGCGACAAACGACGGGAAGTCGAAGGGGGTGTACAGGCCCGTATCGATATGGCCGTCGCGGTCGTTGCGCGCGACGCCGCCGGCAAAAGAGGAGACGATCGCGGGCTTTAGATTGAAGACCTCGCCGACGCTGGTCAGATTCGGGTAGAGAGCGTGGAGTTCGGCATGGAACTCGTGCCAGAACGGCCGGCCGACGTAAGGGAAGGTATCGATGCGCAGCCCGTCCGCGCCGGACTGCTCCAACCACCAGATCGCGTTCTGGATGAGGTAGCGGCGGACGTCGGGATTCTCCTGGTTCAGATCAGGCAGCTGGTCGACGAACCAGCCTTCGGTGATGTCGCGCTGGTCCCGCCACGGGGCATGCGGGTCGATGAGCGAGGCGAACTCGCCGACGGCCTCGCGGTGGTTCTCCTCCGTGCCGTGGAACCAGTCCGGCTCGGGCTCGTCTTCGACCCAGGGGTGGGCCGCGCCGACGTGGTTGGGCACGGTGTCGAGCAGCAGCTTCATACCCCGCTTGTGCGCGGCCGCCGAGAGGCTTTGCAAGTCGGACAACGCTCCGAAGTGCTCGTCGACGGCGTACAGATCGGTCGCATGGTAGCCGTGGTAGGCCTCCGGGCCGTGGTTCTGGTAGACGGGCGTGGTCCAGACGGTGGTGATGCCGAGGGATTGCAGGTAGTCCAGGTGCTGCTCGACGCCGCGGAGGTCGCCGCCATGCCAGCCGCGCGGTTTGGCGAGCTCGGCCGCGTGGTTCGGCCCGTCGTTCAAGGGATCGCCGTCGGCGAAGCGGTCGGTCATCAGGAGATAGATCGTGTCCTTGGGGTCGAAGCCCTGGGGAAGGGCAGTCCGCTTCGGGGTGAACCGGAAAGGGGCTCGCGTGGACCCCGACGAGGTGGTCGCGGTGATCTCGATGGTCTCCGGCTCGGCCGGCGAGGCGACCAGCTGCACCGTGGCCCAGTGGCCGTTAGCGGAGACGTTCTCAGACTGCACGTGCAGGGCCGGGTCGCTGAGCGTGAACCGCGCGCCGGACAGGTTCTCACCCCGGATCAAGAGCAGCGGTGCCGGGAGGGAGGCAAACCAGTCGGGCGGGTCGATCTTGGCGATGCGCGGGGCAGTTTGCGCGAGCAGCGGGAGAGCGGCGAGGAGCAGCAAGGGGGCAAGACGGCGCATGGCATCCAGTATGGGGCAAAAGAAAACGCCGCGCGGGGTGAGCCGCGCGGCGCGGAATTAATCGTGCAAGGCGTTAGAACAGGAAGCGGACGGCAAGTTGCATCTGCCGTTCCGAAGCCGTCCGCGTCGCGAGCACTCGACCGAAGGAGCTTTGCGCCCCAGTTGTGTATACGCCGTTCGTGTTGACCGCGTCCTGCAGGTTCGCGTCCGGATTAGTGAACTGCGGGGTGTTGGTCACGTTGAAGATCTCCCCGCGCAGCTCCGTGCCGAAACGCTCGGTGACGTGCAGCGTCTTGAACACCGAAACGTCGCCCTCCGCGATCCCCGGCCCGTAGAACTGGTTGCGCCCGGTGTTGCCCTCGGTCCCGGCCGCCGGAATGGTGAAGCTGCCGGTCAGGAACGGATTGACGATGCTGTGGGTGGTGCGGACGGGGCCGACCGCGTTGGCGCGCTGCGAGAAGGTGCCCCCGTACTGGTTGATGAGGATGGTGTAAGGAGAGCCGGTCTCCGCCTGGACGATGGTGTTCAACTGCCAGCCGCCTGCGGCCAGCTCGAGCCCGCGGCCCCAGTGGTCGCCGAAGGCATGTCCGTGGCCGAAGGGCAGGTCGTACAGCGCGCTCGCGACGAAGACATTGCGCTGGTCGAGCGAGGAGTTGCCGCGGTTCGCGCGGGTGTTGTAGACGTTGAGCGGGCTCACCGCGAAGAAGCCGAGATAGCCGTCGGTGTTGTCGCGGTTGTGCGCCCAGGTGTAGGAGCTGGTGAGGGTAAAGCCCTGGCGGAGGCGGTAGTTGAGCTGCGCCTGGAAGCTGTTGTAGTTGGAAACGCCGCTGGTCTGGTTCAGGATGACCTGGCCGAGTCGCGGGTAGGCGATAGTGGCCGTGTTGCTCTGGCCCTGCGGGTTGGTGTTGTCGTTGAAGCCCGTGGCCAGGTGCGTGCTCTTGTTGCCGACATAGCCGAGCGTGGCCTGGACCTTGTCGCCGAACTGCTGCTGGAGCTGCAGGTCGTACTGCTGGACGTTGGGGGTCTTTTCGGTCCGGTTGACGGCGATGATGTTGATGCCCGCCGGCGGCACGTTCGGGTTGAAGCCGGGGTAGCCGGGCAGGGGCAGCGGCGCGGTGGCGTTCGCGTTGCTGTTGTTGCCAAGCGCGGCCGCGCCGCTCAGGGTGGTGCGGTAACCCTGCGCCGCCGCGTAGCTCACGCTGCCGCCGAACGGTACCTGCTGGCCGAGCTGGTTGTCGATGCCGCCGCGGTCGAGGAAGTAGAAGATGCCGTAGCCGCCGCGCAGCACCGACCGGCCCTTGCCGTACAGGTCGTACGCGAAGCCGACGCGCGGGGCGAAGTTGCGGAAGTTGTTGTCGATGATGGACTGCGGGACGCCGTTCTGCCCGGCGAGGTCGATGGTGCCGGTCGCCGGGTTGAGCGCGGCCTGGCGGTTCTGTACTTCGAACGGGAAGGTCAGCAGATCCCAGCGGAAGCCCAGGTTGAGCGTGAGCCGCTGCGTCGCCTTCCAGTCATCCTGCGCGAACGCGCCGACCTCGTAGTTGCGGGTATCGAACAACCCGGTCTGCGCGCCGATCGCGTAGTTGTCCGCGAAGCCGACCAGCAGCTCGGAGGTGTCGAAGCCGGTGAAGTCGCCGTTGTTGAGCTGGAAGTAGCCCTTGCCGGCGATGGGGCGGAAGAACGCCACGTCGCGCCGGATGCCGTTGCCGCCGAACTTGAAGGCGTGGCGGCCGCGCAGGAAGGTGACCGCGTCGTTGAATTGGTAGGTGTTCTCGGGGACGACGTAGGTGCCGTAGTCGCCGGTGTAGGAGAGCTGCGAGCTGTTGCCGCCGATCAACGCGCCGCCGCCGAGCTGCGCGGTGCGGTTGGCGTTCACGATGCCGAGGTTGGCCGCAATGGGGACACCCGAAAACACGGGCACGTTCGCGATGGTGTAGCGGTTGTAGCCCGCGCGGAACTCGTTGATGATGTTGGGCGAGAAGGTGTGCGTCTCCCCGAGCGCGTAGCCGCGCGCGTGCACGTAGTTGGACCCTGAAGCGAAGCCCGCCGGCAGGTTCGGCAGCTGCGAGGTTCGGGTGAAGTTCGAGTTGTCGTAGATGAAGCGGAAGAAAGCGCGGTCGTTCTGGCCCAGGTTGCCGTCCAGCCGCGTATCGAAGGTGTTGTTCTTGGTAATGTTGTTGCGGATGGTGCGGTAATTGTTCTCGGTACCGTTGCCGGTGCCGGGGATGTTCGGCAGGGGGAAGGCGTTGAGGTAGTTGACCGCGACCGGGTTGAGGCGGTTGGCGGGGATGATGTTGCCCGCGAACGGCAGGCCGGTGAGCGGGTCATAGATGGCACCGGAGGGGCCTGTTTTCAGGTTCGAGCCGGGGCCCTGGGTCGGCGTCTGGGTGAGCCCGGTGCCGAGCAGCTGGGCGAAGTTGCCCTGGCGGAACTGCGCCGTGGGCACCGTGATGATCTCCGGGTTCAGCGGGAACGAGTCGCGCAGACCCTGGTAGTCGCCGAACAAAAACAGCTTGTCCTTGAAGATGGGGAAGCCGACCGAGCCGCCGAAGGTGTTGCGCTTGAAGGGCAGGGGCGGCGTGGGCGCCGCGCCGAGGAAGGTGTAGTTCGGGCTTGCGTCGAACAAGCTGGAGCGGGCGAACTCGAACGCCGAGCCGTGAATCTGGTTCGTCCCGGACTTGATGGAGGACTGCACCACCGAGCCGCCCGCGCGCCCGAACTCCGCCGGGGCCGTGCTGGTGTTGACCTTGAACTCCTGCGTGCCCTCGATGTTGGGGAAGAAGTCGAGCGTGTTGACGAGCGACTCGTTGTTGTCGACGCCGTCGAGGATGAAGTTGTTCGCCTGCGGGCGAAGGCCGTTCGAGGTGAGCGAGCCGCCGCCGGACTGCGAGTTGCGGAAGGTTTCGACGTTGCCCGCCTGACCGGAAGCGGCGTTGCCGTAGTTGCCGCGTGTAACGCCCGGCGTGAGTAAGGCGAGCTGAGTGAAGTTGCGCCCGTTGAGAGGCAGCTCCGTGACCTGACGGCCGGCGACGACTTCGCCGATGGTGGAGTCGGCCAAGTCGATGATGGGGGCCGCGTCGGTGACCTGAACTTCGGTCGTCGCCGCACCCGCGTTCAGCTTCAGGTCGAGGGTCTGGTTCTGCGAAACCTGGAGGGTGAACTGTTGGACGACCGTGGCGAAACCGTCGTGCGAGGCCTCGACCTTATAGTTGCCGCGCGGCTGGGCGGGAAACAGGAAGTTGCCGTCGGCACCGGACTGGACGGTTTTGACCGCGCCCGTGTCGACGTTGGTGAGCTTGACCGGCGCGCCGGGAATGACCGCGCCGGTCGCGTCCTCGACCGTGCCGTTGACGGTGCCGGAATCGCTTTGCGCGAGCGCGGGCGACGCGGAGAGGGCCGCGAGCAAGACGTAGCTTGCCCAGCGCTTGAGGGAGAGTTTCGACTGCATGGGGGACTGCCTCCAAAAGGGATAAAACGGCCGGGTCGAGGGGTCGAACGCCTCGGCCTGCGGCTTTTCGTTGCGTCAGCACTTGAAGCTGTCGGCGCTGACAGGAACGGCACGAGATTTCGCTCGGCCTGTAACAACTTGATAACACAAACGGGGTACCCGGTTCGGGGCGAAAGCACCTCCGTTGTAACGAAAGTACCGGGTAGGCGCTTGTTTTCTTCCCCCCAGGCCGTTCGTTACGCTGGGGAGTGTAGAAAGCCTACGGCTTGAGGATCACCTTGATATAACCCTCTTCCCGAGCGTCGAACTTGCGGAACGCATCGGGCGCCTCATCGAGTGAGAGCCGGTGGCTCACGACCTGGCTGGGTTTCGCGGCCCCGGTCAGGATCATGTCGCGCAGCTTGCCGTTCCAGCGCTCGTCGTCGTCGCGGCCCAGGGTGATGCGTACGTTCTTGCCGAAGAACTTATCCCACGGAATCAGCAGCTTGCCTTCTTTGAGGCTGGCTTCGGTACCGTTCGGGTCTTTGGGCGGCCACAGGCCGATGACGCCGACACGGCCGTTCGGGTTGATCAACTCGGCGATCGCCTCGGTGACCCAGTGCGGCTCTTCCTTGCTGAAATCCTCCCTGGACCGCGCCTGAAAGCCGATCGCGTCGATCGCGCAGCTCACCCCGAGCAGCGGCTTCTCATTGCGAAAGGCATTGCCGGTCCGCCACTTGCCCTGCTGTTCTTTGATCTGCTCGACCGGGTCGCCGTGGAGGAAGTCGATGGGGATGCAGCCGAGCTCGCCCGCCTTTTCCAGGCGCTCCTTGACCGCATCGACGACGTATACCCGCGCGGCCCCGCGCAGCCTGGCCGAGTAGGCGGCCAGCAACCCGACCGAACCCGCTCCGAAAACCACAACAGAGTCGCCGGGGCCGGTTTCGCAGGTGGCCGCGGCGTGGTAGCCGGTGGTCCAGGCATCGGCCAGCAAGACGAAGTCGTCCTCCCATCGGTCGCCGGGCTCGCCGGGGAGCTTGAGGCAGTTCGCGTCCGCGAAGGGCACCCGCAGCAGCTCCGCCTGCGCGCCCTGGTAGCCGCCCTTGTTCGGGTAGCCGTAGGCCGCGCCCGCGTCGTCCGGGTTCGTCATCAGGCAGGCGGAGGAATTGCCCGCCACGCACATCGCGCAGAACCCGCAACAGATATGGGTGGGCACGGTGACGCGGTCGCCCTTCTTGACGTTGGTGACGGCCGAGCCGACCTCCGCGACGATGCCGAGCGGCTCGTGCCCGATGACCCCGCCCTCGATGCCGCGCATCCGGCCCTCGTAGAAGTGGAGGTCCGTGCCGCAGATGGCGGTGGAGGTGACCCGCATCAGGATGTCGGTCTGCGCCTGCATTTCGGCATCGGGCACTTGCTTGACGGCGATTTGACGGGTTTCCTCAAGGACCACGGCTTTCATTTGGCGCTCCTTGTCAAGTTTGGATGCATAACAAAGGTACTCTTTCGGGGCACCGAAGTACCGTGAAAGGAATGGGCGGAGATGCCGATAGAAGGACTGCCAACTCGTCTGTCTTTCCTTCGGCCCTGAGCGTCAGCGCCGCCCGCCCGCGCTTTGCTTGCGCGAGGGGCAGCCCTGCTTTGCGTGCGCTCGAACGGAAAGGGGGCGGGCCGGTCGAGAGGGTGGAAACGCTTGAGGCGTCCATGCGGTTCGCGAGGCTGGTTGTTGCTGCTGCTCCTGCTCCTGGCGGGCCTTGCGGGGGCGCGCGCACAGCAGGCGGACCGGCAGAAGGCACTGGACCGGCGATTTCTGCTGAGCCGCGGTATCGGGCTCGACCCGGCGCTCGGGGCAGCGTCTTCACCCGCGCCCGCCTTGGCGGCCGCGCGCGGGCAGCAGCAGGCGCTTGCGGTCCAGCCTGCTCGGTCGCCGGCCGGGCCGCGTTTGAAGGCCCAGCCCTTCGCGCAGGCAGGGACGTCCGGGCAGTCTCAGGCGCTTTGGCAGCCTTTGGGCCCGCTCCAGGTCAACACGCCGGCGTATGGGCTGGTTACTGGCCGCATCAGTTCGTTGGCGGTTGACGGCAGCGATGCGTCGGGCGGCACGGTCTACGTCGGGGCGACCGGCGGGGGCGTGTGGAAAAGCAGCGCCGACCCGCAAACGGGCAAGCCGGTGTTTCACCCCCTGACGGACGACCTGGGCGTCTTTCAGGTAAACCCGCCGTACGTCCCGTCGTTGTCGATTGGCGCCTTGAGCCTCAACCCGAACAACAATCAGACGATCCTGGCGGGCACGGGCGACCCGAATAACGCGCTCGACTCCTACTACGGTGTGGGCATCCTGCGTTCCACGGACGGCGGCGCCACTTGGGCGCAGATCACCCAGAGCAGCGACTCCAACCAGCCATATTCGTTCGTCGGCGCGGGTTTCGCGGGTTTCGCCTGGAGTAGCACGACGGCGAACCTGGTGGTCGCCGCGGTCGGGCAGTCGCGCGAAGGCAGGATCGCGGGCGCCAATGTGAAATACGGTCCAACCCCGGGCCTGTACTACTCGACCGACGCAGGGCAAACCTGGTTCGTGGCCGGCACCATCAACCGGTCGAACGGCTCCGCGCCGATTGGGGTACCGGCGACCTCGGTGGTGTGGAATCGTCAACGCGGGATGTTTCTGGCTGCGGTGCAGTCGTTCGGCTACTACTCCAGTCCGGACGGGAAAACGTGGACACGGCTGGCGCGCCAACCCGGGGCCGGGTTTACGTCCGGCTGCGAAAGTTATGGAACTTGCCCCATCCAGCGCGGCGTGCTGGCGGTGCAACCGCTTACCGGGGATACATTCGCCCTTACCGTGGACGTCCACAACAAGGATCAAGGGTTGTTTCAGGATGTGTGCTCTTCGAGCGGCCTTCCGGTAACTCAGTGCAATACGAGCGCGGCGCTGACATGGGGAACGCAGCGGAACACCACCGCGCTCGAGGACGGAACCGGCACAATTCCGGCTGCCGACTATAACCTGGCGCTCGCGGCTGTGCCCTCGCAGACGCAGCAGGACACGTTGCTCTTTGCCGGCACCGAAGATATTTTCCGCTGCTCGCTCGCAAACAGCTGCACCTGGCGCAATACCACGAACACGGGCACCTGCAACTCCGGGCAAGTTGCGCCTTCGGTGCATGCCATCGACGGCGCGCTCGCCGCGAGCGGTCTGGTGTATTTCGGCACCGATGGCGGGTTGTGGCGCACTCCGGACTTGCTCGTGCAAAGCGGACCGGTGTGCGCGGCCAACGATGCGGGGCGCTTCGACAACCTGAACGGCGGCCTGGGTTCGCTCGCCGAGGTCAGCCATCTTGCGGTGACGCCGAACAACGGCTCGCTCGTGCTGGCGGGGCTGGGCGCGCTGGGCGTGGCCGGCAGCGCGAGCGGGAACGGGACCTGGCAGCAACTGCTGACCGGCGAAGGCAGCTATGTCGCCATCGACCCGAATACGCCGGGCAACTGGCTGGCGGATGCTTTTCCCGGCCTGGGCATCTTCCATTGCCCGAGCGGTGCCAACTGCACGACAGCCGGCTTCGGCACCAGCCCGGCGATCGCCCGCGCCGACGTGAAAAACGATACGGACGACATCGTCACGAACGGCTACCCGTCCGCGCCCTGGATCCTCGACCCCGGCAATCCGGCGAATGTTTTGCTGGGAACCTGCCGCATGTGGCTGGGTTCCACGGGCGGTGGCTGGAGCGGCTCGAACCTGCTCAGCGTGCCGCTCGACGGCGCGGGCGGAAGCGTTTGCAACGGCAACTCGCTTATCAGCGCGGTGGGCGCGGGCGGCAGCTACAACACGGGCGGCGAGCGCATGTATGCAGGCATGGCCGCGCTCGTGAACGGCGGCAGCAGCACAACCGGCGGCCCCGGCCGCAGCGTGCCCGGCCACATCTTCGGAGCGACCGTGCCCCAGAGCGGCGGCGTGGTGCCCTGGACGGACCTTTGGCGCAACCCGGTCACCAACCAGCTGAACGGGGACCAGCAGTTCAATCCAGCCGGCGGAGCGATCTCCACGATCGCCGTCGATCCGAGCGACACATCGGGCAAGACGGTGTATGTCGGCATCGCGGGCTTTCCGCAGGGGCAGGGCGGGATCATCTATCGCTCCACCGACGGTGGCGCGACCTGGGCCAACTTAACCAACAATCTCGTGGCCGCGCCTGTGAACAAGATCGTGGTCGACCCGAACAACCCGAATTACGTGTATCTGGCGGGGGACTTCGGCGTGTACTGGACCGGTAACGTCGGCAACTGCGTCCCACGCGGTTTCGGGTTCCAGGAGTGCTGGCAGCAGCTCTCCTCAGGGCTGCCGAATGCTCCCGTCACAGACTTGCAGGTCGTCAACAGCAACGGCGTAAATGCGCTGGAAGCAAGCACCTATGGACGCGGGATCTGGACTATCGGCTTGACCACCTCTTCCATACCCGCACAGGCGACGCTCTCGCCCGGCAGCGCAAATTTCGACGCAACGGGCGTCGGAATGGCCAGCCCGGGTACGCGCGGCTTTACGTTGTCGAATACCGGCTCCGTACCGCTCAACATCGGCCAGATTCTCGCCGCGCCCTCGGATTACACGCAGACAAACCAATGCGGCGCGACCCTCGCGCCGGGCGCGAGCTGTACGATTACCGTCACGTTCAAGCCCACGGCAACCGGCGATCGACCGGGCACCCTGAGCGTCATCGCGAACACCCAGCCCGGCACGACCACGGCGGCGCTCGATGGCCAGGGCCTGACCCCGGGGCACTTATCCGTAAGCCCCGGAACGGTGAGCTTCCCGACCACGGCGACCGGGTCGATCTCGGACCCACAATCCGTGACCTTGACCAACGACGTGAGCAATGGAGCGCCTATCCAGCTCACGGGACGCAGCCTTTCCGGGCCGAATCCGGCCGACTTCGCGCTAGCGACCGGCAGCACCTGCGGCAGCTCCCTTTCGGCGGGCGCGACGTGTACAGTACCGGTGGTTTTTCAGCCCTCGATGCCCGGAACGCGCACGGCGGTCTTGTCCCTCGCGAGCTCGGCGAATAGTGCCAATGTCAACCTGACCGGGCAAGGGGTCACGCCCGCGCACCTGACCATACTCACGCCGACCCCTGCGCCGTACACGCTCAACTTTCCCGACACCGGCACCGGGAACGCGTCCGCTTCCAAGCAGATCACGATTCAGAATACGGGCCAAGCCGCGGCCCAGCTCGGCATGGCGACGATCGGAGCCGACTACACCCTCGCGGCCGACGGCTGCTCCAATTTGTCCTTGGAGGGAAGCAAGAGCTGCACCGTCAGCATTACATTCACACCGAAGCAGACGGGCGCCCGTCCGAGCCAGTTCACGCTGCCTACCACGAGCGTCCCTGCGGGCAACGTGCCGAGTGTGCGCTTGAACGGGACGGGGCTGCCCCCGCCTGTTGTGGCGCTCTCGCCTAACCCGGTCAGCTTCGACCTCCAGCAGCAGGGGACGACCTCGCCGATTCGCAATATCACCGTGAGTAACAGCGGCGGGAGTGAGGCCCAGTTCACGCCGCCGGCTATCAGAGGCGACAGCGACTTTGCGATAGCGAGCAACACCTGTGGATCCACGTTGGGGCCCAATGGGGCGACCTGCACGATCGGTTTGACGTTCACCCCCTCGCAGCCGAACTCGCGGCCGAACGGAACGCTTTCCGTGCCTTACGGAAGCAACGGCACCGCAACCACGCTGCTGACCGGGACCGGAACAGCTCCCGCAGCGCTCACGCTTTCCCCGAATCCCGTCACGTTCGCGACAACGGCCGCCGGCGCGACCTCGGCTGCGTCCGCCCTGCTGGTCCGCAACACGGGCGGCAACCCCGCCACGCTCAACATCAATCCTCCGAGCGGACCTTTTGCGATCGCAAGCACCGATTGCCCGACACCCCCGCAGACTCTTGCCGCCAACGGGGGGCAGTGCGCGGTCGATCTCACCTTCACTCCCCCAGCGACACAGGCCTATTCGGGCCAGATCACGCTGACGGGCGGCTTCAGCAACTCGCCCGTTTCCGCCACGCTGCAAGGGCAAGGGGCCGCGCCGCCGAGCGCAACCATCACCCCCGCTTCGGCCAGCTTTCCGGACACACCTCAAAACTCCCCCTCTGCGGCGCAAACCTTTACCGTGGCGAGCACGGGGGGCGTCGCGGTGACCTTGGGGTCGCCTACCCTCAGCACCTCCGACTATTACGTGAGCAACCAGAACTGCCCGCAAAGCCTCAGGCCCGGCGACACCTGTCAGTTGCAGGTCGTCTTCCACCCGAGCGCGCCCGGGCTGAAACAGGCAACGCTCCAGTTCGCGACCAACGCCTCCAACGGGCCGCTAACCGCGAACCTGAGCGGGACCGGAACACCGCCCGGCCAGCTCTCAATCTCGCCCGGCAGCATGCAGTTCAACACGCGGGTGATCGGCGCGACCAGCCCGGCCCAGCCGGCGACCGTGAGCAACACGGGCGGTACTTCCATCGCACTCGGAACACTCGCCATCACCGGGGACTACGCGATCCAGAGCACCACCTGTGGCGCGACGCTCGCACCCGCTACCTCATGCGCGGTCAACGTAGCTTTCACGCCCACGGCGCGGGGCGACCGCCAAGGGCAGCTCACGATACCCGGCGACGGTGCCGAAGCTTCCGCGGTGACCACGCTCGACGGCAACGGTGTAACTCCAGGAAAGGTGGCGTTCTCGCCTCCCTCCCTCAGCTTCGGCAACGTCGCCACTGACGCAAACGCGACCCTGAGCGCGACGGTCACCAATAGCGGCGACACGACCGTTCACTTTTCCGCGATCGCGGCCTCGGGCGACTACGCGGTCAGCGGCGGCACTTGCACCGCGAACACAACCCTGCCGGCGGCCGCCACGTGCACAGTTCAGGTCACATTTACGCCTTCGACAAAGGGCTCCAGCACCGGAACTTTGACCATTGCCAACGACGGCAGCCCGGCTTCCGCTTCGGAGCCGCTGACAGGCACCGGGATCGACCCCGGCAAGCTGACCATCACGCCTTCCGGCCTTGATTTCGGCCAAGTGATCGTCGATACGACTTCCGCCTCGCAGGCGATCCACCTGGCGAACGAAGGCGGCACCGACATTACGCTCGGCTCTCCTGCGCTCTCGAACATTGCCTTCACCCTCACGAGCGACGAGTGCGGCTCAACCCTCCAAGCCGGCGCAACCTGCACGGTGCAGCTCGCCTTCCGGCCGCGGCAGCACGGTCTGGCTTCCGGCACGTTCAGTCTTGCCTGGAAAGACACCGGCACCGGCGGCGGAACCGCACAGGTCGGCCTGTCAGGTTCCGGGGTGAATCCGGGTTCGCTGACCTTTGCTCCCAACCCCGTCCAGTTCGGGCCCGTCGTCATCGGGTCCTCCTCCTCCCAAACCGTTTCCGTTACGAATAGCGGCGATCTCGCCCTCCCGCTGGGAGCGCCTTTCACCAGCAGCGGCTACAGCGTCGCGAACGGTTGCGGCAGCTCCCTCGCGGCCGGGTCCAGCTGTACCATTCAGGTCGCGTTCGCGCCATCCGGCAAGGGCGATGTGCAGGGTTTGCTGACCGTCCCCGCCTCAGACGGCAGCGGAACGTGGGCCGATCCGCTTGACGGAACGGGTGTGCCTCCGGGAAGTATCCAGGCTTCCCCAGGAAAATTGACTTACGCGGGGACCGTGATCGGGCAAACTTCCGCCCCGCAAACCGTCACCTTCTCGAACCCCGGCGGCGTCAGCGTTCCCTTGAACAGCGTCCAGAGTTCATCCCCCGAGTACGCGACGCAGTCGAGCTGCGGCCAGAGCCTCGATCCGGGAGGCGCGTGCACGGTCGCCGTTACTTTTACGCCCTTCGCGCGTGGGGACCGGCCGGCGACCCTGACCCTCTCGGGAGGCGGTCGCTCCGCCGAGGTTACCCTCGATGGCCCCGGACTAGCGCCTGCCCAGCTTGGGTTTTCCCCTGCCTCGCTCGATTTCAGTACGCAAGCCGAGCAGACCCGGACCCGCATACCGCAAACACTCATGCTTAAAAACACGGGCGATGTCGCGACGCGGCTAGGCTTGCCCGTTTTATCCGGTCAGTACGTTCTCGCCAATGACGGCTGCGTCGACAGCACGACCGGGCTCGGCGTCGATCTCGGCGGCGGTGCCGCATGTACTATCGGCGTCGAGTTCCAGCCGACCGCGAGCGGTGTCCAGGCCGGTTCGCTCGCGATCGCGGACGTGTCCGGGACGCCCGCCGCGCAAGCGAGCCTGAGCGGGACGGGACGGGCGCTCACACTTGATCCCGCCACTCTCACCTTCGACAAGCCTCTGCTCGTGGGGCAAAGCTACACTTCACCCACCCTGATCAGCATAAGCAACCTGGACCGGAATAAGCCGCTCGCGCTCCAGCCGCTCACCATCATCGGCGATTTCGCGATCGTGGCGAGTACCTGTACGGCTTCGCTCCCACCGGACACGGCCTGCTCGCTCTACGTGTCCTTTACACCAAGCGCGGGCGGCAAGCGGACAGGTACTTTGACTGCTTCGACCGGCAGTGAAACGCAGACGACGCAGCTTATCGGCATCGGGCTGACTCCGCCGACGGATACCCTGAGCGCAACCTCGCTCGCATTTCCGCCCACCGCCATCGGCCTCAGCTCCCCTGTCCAGTCGGTCACCCTTACCAACTCGGGAGATGCGGCCCTGACGCAGATCGCGGCTGTGACCACGGCCAACAACCGGCCATTCAGCGTGGCGAACAACTGCGGCCCTTCGCTCCCCGGCCATGCGTCCTGCTCGCTGGCGGTCGGCTTCATCCCGCAGGCGATCGGCTCGGTCAGCGGCACCCTGACCATCACCGACGCGCTGCATACGCAGGTCGTCACCCTCAACGGGCAAGGCACACTGCCGCCTCTCACCTCCCAGGCTTCCCCGCCGCTGGCCTCGCCGTCGAGCGTCGACTTCGGGGGGTATGCCCTCGGCGTAGCGACACAAAGCCAGACCGTGACGGTCAGCAACATCAACCGCTCGCCGCTGACGCTGGCTTCCATCGCCCAGCCTGACGACCCGAGTTTTACGATCAGCTCCTCCAGCTGCAAGGGCGCTCTCGATCCGGGGGCTTCCTGCCAGGTGACGATCGTCTTCACGCCCGCCGTTGTCGGCGCGCACGCAAGCTCCTTGAAAGTAAGCGGAATGGTAGGCAGCACCCCTGAGTCGACCTCCATCGGTCTGGCCGGTTCCGGTGAGGACTTCCAACTCTCCGTTACCGATCCGATCGGCACGGCAAGCGCGGTTCCCATGCGCGTCATCACGCAGGGCCAGACCGCCGTCTACTCGCTCAACATCATCCCTGTCGGTGCTTCGATCGGCACTGTGACCATCGGCTGTTCGGGCGCGCCTTCGAATACGACCTGTACCGCGAATCCATCCACCGTGACGATCGCGGGAGGTGCCCCGGGCTTTGTCAAAGTGTCCATCGCGACGAACACGACGGCTTCTTCGGGCAAGGCTCCGGCGAGCCGCTGGTGGACGGGCGGGGCCGCGCTGGCGCTGCTTTGCCCGGTCCTGCTTCTTCGCGGGGATGCGCGCCGGCGCTTGCTGGTGACCGCCGCCGCGGTGCTGACGCTCGTTTCGCCGATCGCCTGCGGCGTCCATGCGACCGGCGTACAAGCCAATGCGAATGGCACACAAGCGGGGCAAACACCTACGGGCACGTACACCATCACCCTAAAAGGCGACTTCCCCGGCGCGGAACGGACCGCCACGGTGCAGTTGGTCGTGCAGTAACGGGCGGCTATACTGACCCTAAAAGCGGTTTCATCAATGGTTTTGCGGCTTCGGTGACCCTCGTGAGCCCCGCTTTGCGGCGGGTCCCATCCGGGGCTTACCGAGGTTGCGGGTTTATGAGACCGCTTCTATTCCGGGATCGAGGGCAAGCGTGGAGCGAGAGCACGGAAGGGCAAGAATCGGGCGCGAGGACGTCGAGCACGTAGCGGCTTTGGCCTCTCTTGCACTCACATCGGCGGAGCTGGACCGCATGGGACGCGATCTCGGCAGCATCCTGGGATACGTCGACGAACTGCAACAGCTCGACACCGCCGGCGTCGCGCCGCTGACGCATGTGTCGGAGCTATTCGAGTCCGGCCCCGGACCGGCCGATCTGCGCGGGGACGAACCGCGGACCTCGCTTGCCCGGTCGACGGTCATGGAAGGCGCGCCGGCCTCGGACGGCACGTTCTTCAAGGTTCCCAAGGTGATAGAGCGTTGATGCCCGATACCGCGGAACAAAGAAAAAGTGCTTCGGCGCGAGTGCTCGAAAACGCGCCGACGATCGCCGGTGTGCGCGAGGCGTTGCTCAGCCGGGCCTACACGGCGCTGAATATCGCGGAGCAGTGTTTTGAAGTCATCCGCGAGCGTGACGGCGACGTACACGCGTTTTTGTCGCTGGCCGAAACGCGCAGCGCTGCTCAGGCCGAAACGATCGACGCCGGTCTCGCCTCGGACCAACGGATGCCTGCCCTTGCCGGCATCCCGCTCGGCATCAAAGATGCCCTGATGGTCGAGGGCCTGCCTGCGACGGCCGGCTCGCGCACGCTCGCAAGCTTCATCGCACCCTACACCGCAACGGCAGTCGAGCGTTTGGAAAAGGCCGGTGCCGTCGTGCTCGGCAAGCTCAACTGCGACGAGTTCGCGATGGGCTCCTCCAACGAAAACTCCGCCTTCGGGCCGACAAGAAATCCTCACAACCTCGAGTATGTTCCCGGCGGTTCGTCCGGAGGGTCTGCAGCCGCGGTCGCTGCGGGCATGGTCGCCGGCTCGCTGGGCACGGACACGGGAGGTTCGATCCGGCAGCCCGCGAGTTTTTGCGGGGTGGTCGGCGTTCTTCCTACGTACGGGCGGGTTTCTCGGTACGGCTTGATCGCCTTCGCCTCGTCCCTGGACCGGGTAGGGCCGTTCGCCCATACCGTCCGAGATGCCGCGCTCCTGCTCCAAACGATGGCCGGGCGCGATGCATTGGACGCCACCTCCTCCGAACGGCCAGTGCCGGACTACGTCGGCGGGCTGGAGCGCGAAGAAGGGGTAAACGGCATCAGGATCGGGGTTCCCAAGGAGTACTTCGGAGAAGGCTTGGACCCGGAGGTGCGCCAAGCCGTTGAGCGCGGAATCGACACGTTGCGGACGCAAGGTGCGCAGGTCAAGCAGATTTCACTCCCGCACACGCGCTTTGCCGTGCCCGCCTACTACCTGATCGCGACGGCGGAGGCGAGCTCCAACCTTGCCCGGTTCGACGGGGTGCGCTACGGATTTCGGGCGCAAGGCGCGGCCTCGCTCGCGGGCATGTACCGGGAAACGCGCGACGAGGGATTCGGGGCAGAGGTGAAGCGCCGCATCCTGCTGGGCACCTATGCACTCTCGGCCGGCTATTACGACGCGTTTTATCGTAAGGCTCAGCAGGTCCGCCGCCTCTTGGCCGAGGATTTCCTCCGCGCCTTCGCAAACTGCGACGCCCTGATCACCCCGGTCGCGCCGACGCCGGCCTTCCGCCTCGGCGATAAGACCGACGACCCCTTGAGCATGTACCTCGCCGACATCTACACCGTCACCGCCTCGCTCGCCGGCATCTGCGGCATGAGCGTCCCGGGCGGGTTCTCGTCCGGCGGGCTGCCGATCGGGATCCAGGTGCTCGCGCCGCACTTCGGCGAGGAAATGCTGTTCCGTGTCGGGCAGGCTCTGGAGCGCGGCTAAAAGCGGCGCGGAGAAAGCATTCTGCCGGCGGCGTAGGCCCTGCTCCCGCGCAGTACCGGGTCGGCGTGATGCATGCGGCCAAGCTGATCCTCAAAGCCACGCACCGGCATCTCTCGTACCGCCACTCGTTTGCCCTGTTCGATTTTGCGTTCGCCCTCGCGGCAGGTCTGCTCGCAGTTGCCATCCTAGAAGCGGTCTCATAAATGGTTTTGCGGCTTCGGCGACCCTCGTGAGCCCCGCTTTGCGGCGGGTCTCATCCAGGGCTTCACCGAGGTCGCGGGTTTATAAGACCGCTTCTAGTCGGTTTCCGGTCATTTTGACGTAACATTACTCTTGCAGTTGCGTTTACTTAGATAATCACCGTCCAGCGGATACGCCCAAATAAATAAGCCGCCGCGATGTACCTGCGGCGGCCTATTGCGAACCAGATAAAGAGATGGCACTCGATTGATTGGGTAAAGGCCAGGTCCTGTCCGCAAATCTTTTATTGGCAACTCAAATTTAGTTCAGAGGGTACGCTGGCGTAGAAGGCCTGCCCCGATGAATTGGTGAAGGAAGTCGCAACGCCGTTAGGAGTTGTATATGTATTGCCTTGTATGCAAACTGCCAGTGTGTCATTGAAGCCGAAATCGGGCACGAAGATTCCTGCGCTCAGAGTGGGGGCCTTGACGGTGTTGTTTTGTACGCTCAATTTACTCGGCTGTCCTCCCGGAATTTCGTCGGGAACAATGACGATGGCATCAGAGGTCGAAGAAGCCGGAATGTTGACCGTGTTGCCCGTCACTGTTCCTGAATAAGTCCAAATTGCCGGAACGAAGTTTACTCCTTGGTAAGTTACGGTATTGTTGGCTATGGTGCTTGTCGTAAAGTTCCCAACCCTCAATATAAACGGGGCGGCATAGCTCGAATCGATCTGAAAGACATTCTTCTCCACGTCCGAGTTCGTCGAAGATCCGAATGAGACGTATGTCGCATCCTGATTTGGGCCGTAGTAAAAAACTTTCTGCCCATAAGCAAGACCTAGGTTCAAGTCTCCGTTTACGAAGTTGTTTCCGTTAAGAACGTCATTCGTTGTTTGATCGAAGAACACGGAAACGTTGTAGAAATTGTTGTTCGTGAACGTAAAGTTGGCTGAACCTTCGGTGCCATAAATGCGGCACTGCGCCGATCTGCCGGAAGCCTGAGTCGCGCAGTCGCCATACACGGTGTTGTTGACGAACGTCACATCGGTATACTGATCGTATTCATCGACCCCTGCATAGCTGTCGTCACCGGCACCCAGGCCCCAGGTTGAATTTTCGATAGTAACCCCTCTTTTGAAGCCGTTCCCGAACGGCCCACCGGTAAGGTAGCCGTTGATATGAAGGTCATTGAAGACCAGCCCTATTACTTGGCCGCCGCCGGTGATCGGATCATATGTATTGATCGTCATATGTTCTAAGGCGATGTCGTGAAGCAGGCCTGGCACTTTTACCACTCCCCATGTGCTGCCGTACTGGTCTGGGTAATAGCGTTTCGATGCGGGATAGACTAAGGTCGTCGTATTGCCATCGCTCGCGACTGAAGCTACGCTATTGAGCTCCGAGAAGTGGCAGCCGCCGGCATAGTTGCTCTTCGTGTTGCAGGCCGAAGGAGCCCCGAAGGAGCCCGAGTAGAGATAGATATCATCGCCGGCAGCCAGAGCGTTAGACCCCGAGTTGCCGCTCAGGATCATCTGTGTCGACCCCTTATCCACATTGTAGATGCCTAGGGTGGTGTAGGGAGGATAAGCTGGCCTGCCGTTGGCTCCCACGGCGATGAGTCTCGCCAGAAAACCCTGATCGGGAGGCATGGCCAAAATCGTTCCCGCTCCTGCACCTTCAAGATGAATCTTGCCTTTACTCCCGTTCGGAATGGACAGATAGAAATACTGACCGTTTGCCGGATCCGTAGAGTAGTCCCGCGAAAAGGACCAAGTTCCGGACAAGGAGCTTGCCTGCACAAACAGCGGCTCGAAAATATTGTAAGTTCCGTTTCCAAGTTGGATGGTGCCGCCGCCGTTAGACGCGGCGGCGGAAAGTGCGCTTTGGATGGCCATCGTATCGTCGTGATAAACACAAGCGTTCCCGAAACTCGACGAGACAGGGTCAGTGATCGTGATCTGATTGCCGCTGCCGCCGGCAATCGTCGTGAACAGATCTTCGCTCTTCCCGATCGCCGAAGCTTGAATGTTCGTAGGCCATCCGCCTCGACTCGAGAGAGAGGAAGCGGCACCGCCGTATGAAGGACTTGGAGTGAGATAGGCTTGGCCCACATCCCTGACGTTGGGTCCCGTGATGCCCCCTACCACTTGCAAAAGCTGAAAGGGGCCACCATCTTGAGACACATACCATAGGAAAGAAGGGGAAAATGCGCTTCCATTGTATTGAACACTGAGATCGTTGAAAGAAGTAACGAGGGAGAGTGAGGGCTCAGGATTTGAGCATGCCTGCGGGCTGGGTGCCGTAATCCCCAACAAAGGGTCCGCTATGCTGACGATGTAGCAGAACACGTGCTTTGAACCCGATGTATTGACATCGCGCTCGGTTATCGTCGGCGCTGTCGTAATGGCTCCCACGGGATGTTTGCTGGATGCTGTAGAGGGACCGGCACCTACAATTCGAATACGTTGGCCAACTGCGAAATCGTAGTTGCTGGTGCTGCAGTTCGTTAGCGTACGAGACCCGGCTTGTCCGGAGCACAAGCCCGTGTTTGCGCTTCCTGTCGCGCCGTAGGAAGATACGTTGAAAGTCGGCAATGTTTGGGCATGGAGCGCGCGAGGAGCGGACAAGGTGGACAGGAGCAAGAGGGAGAGAGCTGTTGCGGCGAAACCGATTCGTTGCATCGCGGACCTGCCTTCGAGGTGGGTACGACGCTGGGGCGGACCGGCGTACTTTCGCGCTGCGCTGGAGGGAAGGGCGGCTTGCGCCAGAGCTCTAACATAATCTCAGCAGGTTAGGCATCGAGTCGCTACGCAGGGCGGAGCGCGAGATTGCGCCGGCTACCGATCCCGGAGGGAACGGCTCGCCAAGGTTGTTCGAGCAGATACCGATACCGCTCTAAGCGCCGGGCAGCATAAACGACAGGGCGCGTGCCAGGGTGGGTTTGAGTTGGGGGCGTTCGACCACCGCGTCCAACATGCCGTGCTGGAGGAGGAACTCGGCGCGCTGGAAGCCTTCGGGGAGGCGCTGG
>CAXUHL010000019.1:18052-21300 GCA_964250745.1 uncultured Acidobacteriaceae bacterium | reverse complement strand
CTCAACGGCATGGTGACCAACACCGTCAAGGATCTGCGGCCGGGCGGGCTGAACTACACCTTCGTGCTGAACGCGCAGGGGCGGATCCAGGGCGACGGCGAGGTATGGGCGCTACCCGACTCGCTGATGTTCACCACGGACCGGAGCCAGGCGGAGAAGCTGGGCGGCCATCTGGAGCGCTTCATCATCATGGACGACGTGGAGCTGACGCCGGACGAAAGCGCCGCGGCGCTGGGCGCGGCCGGGCCGGGGGCGGCGGGGCTTCTGGCAAAAATCGGGGTTGAGCTCGAACCGGGGCAGTTTGTGGAAATCGAAGGCGCGCTGGTCGGGCGGGTAGGGGCGGAGCAGTTCGAAGTGTGGGCGGCCGACCTGGCCCCGTGGCGCGCGCGGCTGGCCGGGGCCGCGGCATGCGGGCCGGAAGCGGTCGAGGCACTGCGGATCCTGCGCGGGGTGCCGCTCTACGGCGTGGACATCACCGACCGCAGCCTGGCCCAGGAGACCGGGCAGACGCGGGCGCTCAACTTCAACAAAGGCTGTTACCTGGGGCAGGAGATCGTGGAGCGAATCCGCTCGCGGGCGACCGTGCACAAGGGTGTGCGCTCGCTGCGGCTCGAGGGCGAGGTGCCGCCGGCCGGAACCCAGCTATTCGCCGAGGGGAAGCCGGAGGCTGTGGGCGAGCTCACCAGCATCACACAGACTGATTTGCCCGGGCTCGCGGGAGCGTTCGCGCTGGGCACGGTACGGACCGAAGCCTCGTCCGGGCCGTTGCGTTATGAGGGCGGCACGGCGGTCGTTTTGCCGAAGGCCCCGCTGGGATAGGAAGAGGAGAGACGATGGCAGACAAGCCGCCGGCATTTGTGGTTGTGGATAAACGGAAGTTCACCGCGGAAGGCGCCCTGCGCGAGGGCGCGGAGCCGGCTCCGCCGGCGGCCAGTCCGGAGCCCGCGACGTCGCCTAAAGTAGTGACCATGCCGCCGCGCACGCCGGAAGCGGTTGCCGACGCAACCGGTGCCGCCGATGACCTGCGCGACGAGGAGATGGCCGGGGCGCTCGACGGGACCAGTGGTTTGCCTGGCCTTGAGTTCGCGCCGGAGGACGGTTTCGCCGAAGACGATCTCGGCCCCGAGCCGGTGGGCGAACCCCGCACGGCGGCCGAAACCGCGGCCCAGGACGCGGCGTACCGGCAGACGAGCCGGGAGCTCGACTCGCTCCTGCGGCAGCAGAACCCCGGCCAGCAGCAGCCGGGCGCGGTGGCGTTCGAGCACGTGATCCAGAGCTTCTACCTTTCGGCCATCATGGCCATGGGCGCGGGCACTGAGCCCGGGCAAAAGCCGCGCATCGACATCCTGGGAGCGCGCCAGTCGATCGACATGCTGGGGCTGCTCGAGGAAAAAACCCGCGGCAACCTGACCCCGCAGGAGGGCGAACTGCTGAAGGGCATCATGTTCGAGCTGCGCATGATGTTCCTGGAGTTGACCAACGCGATCTCGCGGCAGGCGACCGCCGGGCCGCCACCGGGCGGGCTGCGCTAAACGGCATGGCGGAGGCCCTCATTACGGTGCTGGGGTCGGGCACGAGCATGGGGGTGCCCATTCTCGGCTGCCGCTGCGCGACCTGCACCTCCGCCGACCCGCGCGACCACCGAACCCGACCCTCCATCACCGTGAGCTGGGACGGCCATCGCGTCCTCATCGACACCGGCCAGGAGTTCCGCATGCAGGCGTTGCGCGAGGGCGTGGACCGGGTGGATGCGGTGCTGTACACGCACGCCCACGCCGACCATATCCTGGGCCTGGACGACCTGCGCCCGCTCACCTTCCGGCATCCGCTCGGCAAGCTGCCGCTGTATGCGGACGACGCGACCGCGAAGGTTCTGGAGCGGATCTTCGATTACACCTTCTCTCCCGACTCCAAGTACCCCAACAAAGCCCGGGTTGCGCTCAACCGCATCGCCGGGACAGACTCGGTAGAGGTCGCGGGCGAGCGTTTCCAGCGCGTGCCGCTGTTCCACGGCGCGCTGCCGATCGCCGGCTACCGGTTCGGGCGCGCCGCCTATCTGACCGACATGAGCGCGATCCCGGACGAGAGTTTTGCCCTGCTTCGAGATCTGGACGTGCTGATCCTGGGCGCGCTGCGCTGGGAGCACCACCCCAGCCACGCCAATGTGGACGAGGCGCTCGGCTGGGCCGCGCGGGTGGGCGCCCGCTGCACCTACTTCACGCATATGTCGCACGAGTTGAAACACGAGGAAACCGAGGCGAAGCTGCCCCCCAACGTGCGCCTGCTGTATGACGGGCTGCGCATCCCGTTCGAGCTGTAGCGATGCAGGTCTTTCGCGGTCTGGCTGCGATTCCCCCTGCCTGGGGCCCATCCGTGGCCGCGATCGGCAACTTCGACGGCGTGCACTGCGGGCACCGGGCCATCCTGGCCGACGTGTGCGCGCGGGCCCGGACGGCCGAGGCGCGCGCAGTGGTGGTCACCTTCGACCCGCACCCCTTGCGCGTCCTGCGGCCCGCCGAAGCGCCCCTGCTGCTGACGCCCATGCCGGAGCGGCTGCGCCTGCTGGCGGGCACCGGCGTCGACGCGACGCTTGTGCTGCCGTTTACCGAGGCGTTCTCGCGGGAAAGCGCCCGGAGCTTCGCTTTCGGAGTTTTACGGCAAGGGCTGGGGGCAGTCGCGGTCCACGAGGGCGACAACTTCCGGTTCGGCTACCGGGCCGAGGCGGGCCTGGAGGAGCTGCGGGTTCTCGGCGCGGAGCTGGGCTTTTCCGTGGCGGCGCATGGGGTTCTCCATCGGCGGGGGCTTGCCGTGTCGTCGAGCGCGGTGCGCGGGCTGGTGGCCGCCGGCCGGGTCGGGCAGGCACGGGCGCTGCTCGGGCGGCCCTTCGCGATTCATTCCACTCCCGCGCGGGGCCGCGGGATCGGGACCGAACTGTTGGTGCCCACGGTCAACCTGGCCGCTTATGACGAGCTCAAGCCCGCGCACGGCGTCTACGTGACCCGTGTCCGCATCGGCGGACGTTCCTTCGAGGCCATCACCAATGCCGGCAACCGGCCCACCTTCGGCGAGGACTCCTACGCGATCGAGTCGCACATTCTCGACTTCGAGCCGGTCCCGCTCGACGGGGACACGCCCCTGGAGCTCGCGTTCTTGTACCGCTTGCGCGGCGAGCAGCGGTTCCCTTCCCCCGAAGCGTTGCGCGAGCAGATAGGGCGCGATGTCGCGCGGGCCCGACGCTATCACCGGCT
>CAXUHL010000019.1:13985-17952 GCA_964250745.1 uncultured Acidobacteriaceae bacterium | reverse complement strand
TGCAGGACAAGCTCCAGCGCGCCTTCAAAAACCTGCGCGGGCAGGGTACCGTCACCGAGGACAACATCAACGACGCCTTGCGCGAGATCCGCCTGGCGCTGCTTGAAGCCGACGTCAACCTGGCAGTGGTCAAGGAATTGATCGAGCATATTCGCGCCAAGGCCGTCGGGCAGGAGGTGATGACCGCCCTCTCCCCGACCGAGCAGGTCATCAAGATCGTGCGGGACGAGCTGATCCAGCTGCTGGGCAAGGACACCGCGCGGTTCAACTTCGCCTCGCGCCCCCCGACGGTGATCCTGATGGCGGGGCTTCAGGGTTCGGGCAAAACGACCACCTCGGGCAAGCTGGCGGCGTGGCTGCAAAAGGGCGGCCATCGGCCCTTGCTGGTTTCGGTCGACGTGTACCGGCCGGCCGCGCGGCAGCAGCTCAAGGTCGTCGCACAGTCCATCAAGGCCAACCTTTACGAGGGCGACGAGCGCGGCGAGCCCGCGGGCCCGGCGCTGGTCGAGCGGCTGGCCAGGGAAGCCCGGCGCGAGGCCGTCAACACCGGCTGCGACACGCTGATCGTCGATACCGCCGGCCGGCTCGGCATCGATACCGAGCTGATGGACGAGATGGCGATGCTCAAGCGCGAGCTCGCACCGCAGGAGATCCTATTCGTCGCCGACGCCATGACCGGGCAGGACGCGGTCCAGTCCGCGCGCGCCTTCCACGACCGGCTCGCGCTGACCGGCACGATCCTGTCCAAGATGGACGGCGACGCGCGCGGCGGGGCGGCTCTCTCGATCCGTCACGTCACCGGCCAGCCCGTCAAGTTCATCGGCACGGGCGAAAAGCCGGACGCCTTCGAGGCGTTCCACCCGGACCGCATCGTGGGCCGCCTGCTCGGCATGGGCGACATGATGTCGCTCATCGAGCGGGCCGAGGCGACGCTCGACAAAGGCAAGAGTGAGGAGTTTGCGAAGAAGGCTCTCTCCGGCCAGGGCTTCTCGCTCGAGGACTTCCGCGACCAGCTCCGGCAGATTCGCAAGCTCGGCTCGCTGCAATCGATCATCAAGATGCTGCCCTCCGTCGGACCCTTCCAGGGCATGCAGCAGATGGCCGACCAGGTAGACGAAAAGCAGTTCGTGCGGGTGGAGGCGATCATCAACTCGATGACCAAGCGCGAGCGCAACAACCACGAAACCATCAACGGTTCACGCCGCAAGCGCATCGCCGACGGCTCCGGAACCAGTGTTCAGGAAGTCAACCAGCTCCTGAAGCAGTATGCGCAGATGAGGAAGATGTTCAGCGGAATGGGCAAGGGCGGCGGCGCGATGCAGCGACGCGCCATGAGCATGCTGGGCGGGATGCGCGGGCGGTAGAGTTTGGAGGCTTTAAGAGTACCCGTCACGAAGTGACCGCCAGCCGCGCAGGCGGTTTGACTTTTAGGCAAGGGCAACGATGCTGCAGGACCTGCTCGACCGCATTACCGAACACACCCGCACCCTGGTGCAGCCGGAGCGGCTCGCGGCCGGCGAGCGTTTCGTGGCGGAGCTGTTCGCGAGCGGCATCGAGGACCGCATCCTCCCGGTCGGGGCCGAAGCTCCGGAGTTCGCGCTCGAAGACGGCGGCGGCAAAACGGTCCGCTCTTCCGATCTGCTCGCCCTCGGCCCTCTGGTGGTCGACTTTTTCCGCGGCCGCTGGTGCTCCTATTGCGTCAACGAGCTGGAAGCCTGGGCCGCGCTCTATGGAGACGTGCGCGCCCAAGGCGGCTTGCTGGTAGGCATCGCGCCGCAGACCGCGCGGCAAAACGCGTTTACAGTCGAACAGCACCGGCTGCCCTTTCCCGTCCTCGCCGACCCGGAAGCGCGGATCGCGGAGCGATTCGGCCTGGTGTATACGGTGCCCGAGCCGATGCAGCGCTACTACCGGTCGATCCTGATCAACATCCCGTTCATGAACGGCGAGGGGAGCTACCGGCTGCCGCTGCCCGCGACCTACGTGCTGGGCCAGGACGGGCGCGTGCTGTGGGCACGGGCCTTCGCGGACTTCCGTGTGCGCCCGGAGCCGGGGGAAGCGCTGGACGCACTGCCGTAGGTTCCCAGGGTTCTCTGAACGAGCGCAAAACCGGTTGTCGTTCTGAGAAGCGAATGGACGAAAGACTTAGTTTCGCCGCATTTTTGGAGGAAAGCAGTCCTTCACTTAGCTCAGGACGACTCTTGTTCGGCGTCGGCTAATCCTTGTCGTGCGTATGGCTCAGCCCGATGCGCCCCAGCTCGACGGCCGCGCCGATCAGCACGGACGTGAGAGTGCTCGGGTTCTTGAGTCCGCGCGGGGCAGACCCGGAGCCGACCTGCGGGCCGTCGTCGGAACCACCGGCCTCCTCCATCGCCTCACGAGAGCCGACGCGGCGCGCGGGCAGCATCGCGCTCGCCGTGCCGCGATAGCGGACATCCGGTAGCGTGTGCGGGAGCTCCGGTAGAACCGCGGCGTTGGTTTCGATCGCAGGCTCCGCGGCCTCCGCGCGCGGCAGCACCTGCGGTGCGCGCGCCGCCGCCCGTGCGCGAAGCGGCTTGGGCGCGGGCCGGAAGACGGGCGTCTCCGGCAGGGCCGTGGACGCCAGGCTCGACCGAACGAGACTCGTGCCGATGGACAAAGCGGGCGCGAGCGCGGCGAAGAACCACAGCCCGGCCGCGCCGAACAGCATGCGCTGCCGCCGGGACGCGCGGGAATACGTCGGCTCGCCGTCGAGGATGGACCGGACCCGGGTTTGGAGCACGCTGGCGCGGCCCGTAAAGCGCAGGCCGAAGGAGTCCGGCACGCCGGCCTCGCGGACCTTCCATCCGAAGCGGACCAAAGTGTCCGCGTAGCGGCTGCGGTCAGAGGGCGCGGTGCGGACAACCTGGAGGTCGCAGGCCAACTCGCGCTGGAGGCGGAGCGCGCCGAACGCGCGGTGGACGCCGGGGTGAAAGAACAGGAGCGCGCGGCCGAACCGCGCCAGGCCTTCCCACAGCTGGTCGCCCCGGCGCAAGTGTGCCAGCTCGTGGCGCAGGATGCCGGGCAGCGTGCCCGAAGGCTCGGAAGCTTCGGTGGGCAGGTAGACGGCAGGGCGCAGGAAGCCGAGCGCCGCCGGACTTTGCAGCCCGGGCAGCAGCCACAGGCGGCTCCGCGCGACCCCAGCCTCGGAGGCCAGGGTGCTGAAGGCACCGGCAAGGGGGGCCGGCGGCTCCACCCGGAACGCGAGCGCCGCGTTCAGGCGCTTGCGGCGCAGGAGGCCGGCGCACACCAGCGACAGCAGGCAGATCGCGTAGATGGTCAGGCTTGCGGGTACCAGCGAGGTAAGCAGCGGCACGGACCGTGCGGGCAGGACCACCGTCAGGCTGTCCGGGGCGATAGCGTGCGGAATGGCGGGCAGCGGCGGCACGGCGGCGGCGGCGCACAACACGCCGAGCGTACGGACCCACAACGCGGTCGTCCCCGCGATGTAAGCCACGGCCAGGGTGCAGCGGGTGGCGGCCGCGGTCGCGAGCCGCGCGAGCACGCCGTACAGGACAAACGCCGACGCCGAAACCAGCAGAAAGCTCAAAAACGCGGAAACGGCGAGGAGGGCGAACTCGGGACTGCAAACAGCGTGGCGCATCCGAACCTCCCGGAGTTACTCGCCGCGGCTTTCGCGGTGCTTGCGAATCAGCTCTTCCATTTCTTCGAGCTCGCCGTGGTGCAGCGGCTCGGCCTGGAGCAGGTTGAGGAGCAACCCGCGCGCGGACCCGCCGAAGTTTTGCGTGAGCAGCCGCTGCACCGAAAGGCTGGCCGCCTCCTGCTCCTCGAGTATCGGTTTGAAGACGAACACCTTACCGCGCGGCGTGTGGTCGACGAAGCCCTTGGTTTCCATGATGCGGAGCACGGTTTGCGCCGTCTTGTAGTTGGGGCGTTCCCGCTCCGGGAAGGAACCGATCAGCTCCTCGATGGTGCCTTCCTTCAATGT
>CAXUHL010000019.1:13545-13975 GCA_964250745.1 uncultured Acidobacteriaceae bacterium | reverse complement strand
CTCGAAGCAGCCGCATCTCCGCCGGCGTGGGCAGGAGCGGCTTTTTTTGACTGTTTAGCTGCATGGCGGACCTCGTGGTGATAGGCTAGCACCCCTTTGCGGATTTTCTCCGGGAGTTTGACGGAATCTTCTTAGTCGGATAGGAGTTGAGGGATGGGTACACGGACCGCGGGTGCGCTTTTGCTTGGGCAGCTTTTTTGGGCGGGGCTGCCCGCGGGGGCGCAGGCGTTGCCGGAAGCACCCGAGCCCTCCGTCAAGCACCTGCCGCGCGACATCCTGCGCGACCAGCCCGTGATCTGGACCGGGCCGCTGCGGATCCGCACCCACGACCTCGTTTGGCTGCTGCCCCTGGCCGGGGCCACGGCGGCGGCGCTCGCGACCGACAGCCGAACGGCGACCGAGGTGGTCAGCCGGGACCCGGGCTTCAACC
>CAXUHL010000019.1:0-13535 GCA_964250745.1 uncultured Acidobacteriaceae bacterium | reverse complement strand
GTCCAACACCAATGCTTCCAACGCGCTGATCGGCGGGTTCATCGCGGCGCCCGCGGTCCTGTACGGTCTCGGCCGTTTCGAGCACGATGAGCACGCGCGCGAAGCCGGGCTGCTGGGCGCGGAAGCCCTGGCCGACGGAGTCATCGTCGAGCAAGGGCTCAAGCTGGTGTTTTTTCGCGAGCGCCCGACGCAGAACAATGGGCGCGGCTTGTTTTTCCAGGGCAGCGCGGGGGCCAACGGGTCGTTTCCGTCCTCGCACAGCACGCTCGCCTGGGCCTCGGCGGCGGTGCTGGCCCAGGAGTACCCCTCGCGCTGGGTGCAAGCCGGGGTGTACACGGCCGCCGCCGCGACCAGCCTGACCCGCGTGCTCGGCGAGCAGCACTTTCCCACCGACGTGCTCCTGGGCGGCGCGGCGGGTTGGTTCGTGGGGCACTACGTGGCGAAGAAGCACCCGTGGGTGCGGGTTCGCTAACAAATCGCCCTAAGTTAGTACAAAAGCCTTGAAGCCTATTGCCGTCCTCAGACTTTTCTGGCATGTTCTAGTTATCTCAGGAGAAAGGACGTCCCCGATGGCTCTGTCAACGCATACCTTGCACGACGGGTACTGTGAGCTTTCGCTCCAGGGCTCTCGGACGTCTCTCTCAGGGCGCTAGGCCCGACCCTTACCCGTACAAAATCCTTTCCCCGCGCTTTCATCCGAGATAGGTCCGTAGCCGCGCCTCCTCGCATTCCGGGGCGCATCCACTCCAGCCTCGCGCTGTGGAACAAACACGACCATGCACGAATTTTTGCGCCAAATCCTCAGCGGACATAACCAGTTCGCTTCCGGCGGCCTCTTTCTCATGCTCTTCGGCGGAGCGGGCGTCTTTCTGCGCAGCCTGCCGGCGCACCTTTGGCACCTGGCTGAACGGCAAGCCACCCTATCCATCACGGTCAGGGACGACGACGCGGCGTTCTCCTGGGTCAAGGAGTGGTTCCTGGAGCAGCGCTTTCTTCGGCGCATCCGCCAGGTCGACCTCGACACGACGGTGCGCGGGGAAGAGCTCGCTCTGCTGCCCGCGCCGGGCGTGCACTGGTTTTGGCACGCGGGGCGTCCGTTTCTGGTCGAGTTGCGGCGCACCGAGGAAACCAAGGGCCGCCGCGAGCGCCGCGTGGAGTCGCTGCGCTTTCTCACGCTGGGCCGCGACCGAGCCTTTCTTCAGCGCTTCGTCGAAGAGGTAGTCGCTTCCCACAGAAAGCGTTCGGGCAACTCCTCCTGCCTGTACCTGTATACCGACTACTGGGCGCAGGTGGAGGCGTACGCGCCGCGCCTGCTCGAGTCCGTCATCTTGAAGCCGGGCGAGCGGGACCGGCTGGTCGCCGACATCGAACGGTGGCGCGGCGCGCGCGAGCGGTACCGCCGGCTCGGCATCCCGTATCACCGCGGCTACTTGTTTTACGGGCCGCCCGGGACCGGCAAAACCTCGCTCGTTTCCGGCCTGGCCGCTCAGTTCGGCATGTCGATCTATGCCCTCAACCTGTCCGAGCTCAACGACCGGACCCTCAAGGCCGCCGTCAACGAGGTTCCGGAGAACTCGCTGATCCTCTTCGAGGACATCGACTGCATGCGGACCGGGCAAGACCGGAGCGTCAAAGCGGGTAAGGAGGAGGATCGTCAGGGCGTCACGCTCGGCGGTCTGCTGAACGTGGTCGACGGCTTCCACGCACCTGAAAACGTCCTGTTCGTGATGACAACCAATCATGTCGAGGTCCTCGACCCGGCGCTGCTGCGGCCGGGACGCATCGACTACAGGCTGCTGCTCGGCAAAGCGGAGGAGTCGCAGAAGGTGGAACTGTACCGGCGCTTCTTCCCCGGCGCACACGAGGCCGAGGCTCGGGTGTTCGCAGGACAAAACGAGACGTACACGATGGCGGAGTTTCAGGGTCTTTTGCTGGCTCGGGAGCAGGAAAGCTCACCGGAAGAGGCGGTCACAGCGATTGGTTGCGGGGGTAGGATTTGAACCTACGACCTTTGGGTTATGAGCCCAACGAGCTACCGGACTGCTCCACCCCGCTCCTTGAATATAGCGTTACGCGGGCGGGGGGTCAAACCCTTCACTCGGACTCGGGCGGCACTACAACAGGGAGCACCAGGCGCGACGGGTACCGGGTCGAGGTGTGGATCCGCTCTGTCGCCGGGCGGTAGTCGGCGGGGTGCGCTTCCATAATGTTCGGCACAAACGTTTGCGGGTTGCGGTCATACAGTGGGAACCAGGAACTTTGCACCTCGACCAGCACGCGGTGGCCGGGCAGGAAGGCGTGGTCGACCCCGTGGAGGCTCCAGCGGTAGTGCTCGGGGGTGTTCGCCGGGATCGCTTCAGGCTTTTCGAAGCCACTGCGGTAGCGTCCGCGAAAGATCTCCTCGGCGACCATGAGCTGGTAGCCGGCCATCTTGCCGAGCGCGGGGTCGTCGGGGTACTGGTCGATCAGCTTCACCACCCAGTCGGCGTCGGTGCCGGTGGTCGAGGCCCAAAGGTCCGCGAACACTTCGCCGGTGACGGTGAGGGTGTGGCCGAGCGGCGGGCCATGCCAGGTGAGCTGGTCGGGCCGGCCGGTGAAGGCGCGCTGGTCCTCGGCCAGCCAGGTGCGCCAGTGCGAGCCCTCCGGCGCATAGGTGGCCTCGATGGGCCGCGCCCGGTACGGAATGGGGTGGGCCGGGTCGGCCAGGTATTCGGCCGCGGTGTCCTTGCCGCTGGGCGGGGTCAGGCTCAGATCCTGGTGGGGGGCCAGGTACAAGTCCTGCTCGCGCGCCTCGACCGGCGGCCAGCGGTCGTAATGCTGCCAGCGGTCGGTCCCGGTCTGGAAGGAGGTCACGGCCGCGAGCGCCTGCGGCTGTCCCTTGAGATAGTTCGCGAAAAACGGGGCTTCCACGTCGCGCCGAAACTCGTCGCCCGTGGCCTGGCCCCAGTCGAGCGCGCCCAGCTTGGCCGCGGCCCCGCGCCACTCGCCGTGGTTCCACGGGCCGAGAGCCAGGTGCACGATGCCGTCGCGGTCGCCCGCGTGGAGCCGCGCGTACTCCTCCTGCGGCCCCCACATATCCTCCTGGTCCCAGTAGCCGCCTACTTCGAGCGTCGGGACGGCAGGCTTCTGCAGGTGCGTTTCGACCGCCCGTGCCTGCCAGTAGCTGTCGTAGGCGGGGTGCTGGAGAAAGGCTTGCCAGGTAGGCAGCGCGGGCTTGCCCGCGATCGCGCCCGCGAACGAGCCGGCCTTGAGGAAGAAGCTGTAGCCATCTTCCCCCGGCGGCATGGAGCCCCAGGCATTGCTCTTGCCGGTTTCGAGGCCGAGCGCATAGTCGTAGCCGTAGGTCTGGCGGAACGCCCCGTTGTGGAAGAAGTCGTCGCCGAGCCAAACGTCGGTCATCGGGGCCTGCGGCGAGATCGCCTTGACCGCCGGGTGCGGGTCGATCCCGGCTTCGATGGTCAGGAAACCGGGATACGACACGCCGAAGACGCCGGCTTTGCCGTTGTTGCCGGGCACGTGCACCAGCAGCCAGGCGACGGTGTCGTAGGCGTCGGTGCTCTCGTCCACCTCTTTCGGGTAGCGCTTGGGGTCGTGGTGCGCGGCGAGCGGGCGCATCATCACGAACGTGCCCTCGGACCCGAAGCGGCCCCGAATGTCCTCCTCGACGAAGATGTAGCCCGCGCGCGCCAGCTCCGGGAAGGCCTTGGCACTGGAGTCCGCGACGCCGTAGGGGGTGCGGGTGAGCAGAAACGGCAGCGGGCCGGTTTGCTTCGCGGGCCGCAGGACCACGGCGTGCAGCTTGACGCCGTCGCGCATGGGGATCATCGCGTCCTCGCGCGTGTAGTCGGGGACGTCGGGAAGGGCGGCGAGCAACAGGAAAGCCAACATGGGAATGAGCCTAGCCTAACCGATGCGCTCGTGCCCGTAGCCCGCGTTGTCGAGCGCCTCGCTCAGCTCGCGAATGTGCGCGGGACCGCGGGTCTCGAGCGTGACGTCGATGACCGTGTTGCCCAGGTTGACGCCGTAGTAGGCGCGGTCGTAGCTGGTTTCGACGATGTTGACGCGCATGTCCGCGAGGATGCGCGTCATTCCGTGAAGCGCGCCGGGCCGGTCGGTGAGGTGGATGCGCAGGCGGGTGCGGCGGCCGTCCTTGACCAGGCCGCGCTCGATCATCATGGCCAGCAGGCTCACGTCGATGTTGCCGCCGCAGACAAGAACCGCCGTTCTGAGCGGACGCTCAGAACGGCTCAATGAGGTCTTGTGCTGGAGCAGCGCGGCCAGGGCCACCGCGCCCGCGCCCTCGGCGAGCGTCTTCTCGCTTTCGAGCAGGACCAGGATGGCCTGCGCGATCTCCTCCTCCTCGACCGTGACCAGCTCGTCCACGTAGCGCTCGACCAGGGGAAAGGTAAGCAGCCCGGCGCGGCGCACGGCGATGCCGTCGGCGATGGTGGACTGCGGCTGCAGGGTGACCGGGCCGCCCAGCTCGCGGGCGCGCAGCATGGAAGGCAGCCGCTCGGTCTGGACGCCGATGACGCGGATCGCGGGCCGGGTTTCCTTGAGCGCGCAGGCGATGCCGGCGATGAGCCCGCCACCGCCGATGGGGACCACGACCGCTTCGAGGTCGGGCACCTGCTCGAGCAGCTCCAACCCCAATGAGCCCTGCCCGGCGATCACGGCCGGGTCGTCGAAGGGATGGAGGAAGCACATCTTGGTTTCGCGGCTTTGCGCCATGGCCTCGGCATAGGCTTCGTCGTAGTTCTGGCCGTGCAGCACCACCTCCGCTCCGTAGCCGGCGGTGGCGGAAACCTTGACCAGGGGGGTCATCTCCGGCATCACGATGCGGGTCTGGATGGCGTGGCGCGCCGCATGGTAAGCGACCGCCTGAGCGTGGTTGCCGGCAGAAGCGGCGATGACGCCGCGTTTCCGCTCGGACGGGCGCAGGGTGAGGATTTTGTTGAGCGCCCCCCGCTCCTTGAAAGCTCCGGTGCGCTGCCGGTTGTCGAGCTTGAGGAAGACCTCCTGGCCGCACATCGCGGAGAGCGCCGCGGAGTAGGGCGCGGGGGTCAGGGCCAGGGAGTCGCGGATGCGCGCGCGGGCAGCCTCGATTTCAGGAAGTGTGACGGAGAGCACGGGAGCGTAGGCTGCTTCTTCGAGCATGTGAGCAGTATGGGGCCAACCCGGCGCAAGTGCGCGGGGAAAGCGCGAGAATGTGGGCCCTTGCGCGAACGGGTCATCCTGAGCGCGGCGAAGGATCTGCTTTTGTTTTTTTGAGACGCGCGAAAAGCAGGTCCTTCGTCGCTTACGCTCCTCAGGATGACTCCCCCTGCGAGCGAAGGACCGGAGCGACAGAACTCAGGCCACCGCCTGCACCTGCACCTGCGGCTCGTCCGGAGCGATGCGATAGCCGCGCCAGCCGTAAAAGATGATGAAGAGGTAGCACACGAGCGGCAGGATGAGCGAGCGGTGGATGCCGAAGGTATCGGCCATCTTGCCCATGACGGCGGGGATGATGGCTCCGCCGACGATGGCCTGGACTAAAAGTCCCGAACCCCGGCCCGTGAGGGGACCGAGCTCCGCGACGGCGAGCGTGAAAATGGTCGGGAACATGATCGAGTTGAACAAGCCGACCGCGAGAATGGTGACCACCGCGAACATGCCGAAGCCGAACAGCGAGGCCCCGATGCAGATCGTCGCGCCGATGCCCGCGTACATGAGCAAGGTGGCGGCGGAAAGCCGCTGCATCACGGCCGAGCCGATGAACCGGCCCACCATCATGAGACCCCAGAAAATGCTGACCAGCTGCACGGCCCGGGGCAGGCTCATCGCGCCGATGTCGGGCTGGGCGATGTACTTGGCGAGAAAGTTGCCCACGCTGACCTCGGCCCCGACGTAGAGGAAGATCGCGATCGCGCCGAAGTACAGGTGGGGATGGTTCCACAGGCTGTCCTGCTTGATTTGGAGGCTCGCCGGGCGGAAGTCGCGCGTGACCTCGAGCCGGGGAAACTTGTAGAGCGCGATGGCAAGGGCCAGCACGGCGAGGATGCCCGCGATGACGATGTACGGCTGCTTGACACTGGCCGCCTGGTGCACGCGGTAGGCGGTCAGCGCCGCGCCCTGGAGGTGCTTCACGTCGCCCGTGCCGCCTTCGGACGCGAGCCCGCCTAGGATGAAGACGCTGCCGATGTAGGGGGCGACCGTGTCGCCGAGAGTGTTGAAGGCCTGGGTGAGATTGAGGCGGCTCGGCGCGCCCTCGGGCGGGCCCAGGATGGCCACATACGGGTTGGCCGCGACCTGAAGCGTGGTAACGCCGGCGGCTAGCACCACGAGGGCGGTCAGAAAGATATTGTAGGAGGCGGCCGTGGCGGCGGGGACGAACAAGAGCGCCCCGACGCCCATGGTGAGCAGCCCGGTGACCATGGTGCGCTGGTAGCCCATCCATTCGATCAGCTTGGCGGCCGGCAGAGCGAAGACGAAGTAGGAACCGAAAAACGCCAGCTGGATGAACGCGGTCTGGAAATAGGTCAACGAGAAGATGGACTGAAGGTGCGGGCTCAGCGCGTCGTTGAGCACGGTGCAAAAGCCCCAGATAAAGAACAGCGTCGTGACCATGGCCATGGCGCTGCGGTTGGTCTTGCCCGGGGCCTGGACGCTGAGATTGCTGCCGACGCTGGTAATCGCCATAGAGCCTGTATGCCTTCCGCGCGCCTCTCCCGCGGGAGCCGGAGGGCGATTTCGCTCGCAAATCGTTTCCGATGCTACATGAACCGGGGCACG
The DNA here is from genome assembly GCA_964250745.1 of uncultured Acidobacteriaceae bacterium. Lineage (GTDB taxonomy): Bacteria > Acidobacteriota > Terriglobia > Terriglobales > Acidobacteriaceae > EB88. The sequence continues at coordinate 6,761 of CAXUHL010000019.1, read as the reverse complement.
ATTCGCCCTCTCCGCGGGAGCGGAAACCGCGCGTTCGTCCCGAAATGGGAAACTTTTTCACTTCCGTTTCGTCCGTTCGAGTGAAAACGTTTCCATAATGGACAGAAGCCCGCACCGCAGGAGTCGCCCCCGCCCGTGAGCCCGCGCCGCCTTGCCCTCTTTCTCCTCCCCATGCTGCTGCTGCCGGGCTCGCCCGCCGCCCGCGCGCAGCTATCCGCGCCGCCGGCCGCCGCGGCTGGCTCCCTGCGCGGCACGGTCTCCGACCCCTCGGGCGCGGTGGTTTCCGGTGCGACGGTCGCCGTCACCGATGCCCAGGGCCGCACGGTTGCAACCGGAACCTCCTCGGGCGACGGCAGCTACGCGATCGCCGGCGTACCGCCCGGCGCGTACACGCTGCTGGTCACCGCGCCGGGCTTCGCGCCGGCCTCGATCCCCTCCGGCCAAATCAACGCGGGCGCAAATAAGATGGTGAACGCGACCGTGCAGATCGAAATCCAGCAGCAGGACGTCCAGGTGAACGCGGACGCGCCGACCGTTTCGGTCGACCCGGATGCGAACGCCGGCGGCTACTCCGTCAAGGGCGCGGACCTGGACGCGCTGTCTGATGACCCGGACGAGCTTTCCAACGAGATCACCGCGCTCGGCGGTCCCGGCGCGGGCCCCTCCGGCGGGCAGGTCTACATCGACGGCTTCACCGGCGGGCAGCTGCCGCCCAAGTCGGCCATTCGCGAGATCCGCGTCAACCAGAACCCCTATGGGGCGCAGTTCGACAAGATCGGCTTCGGGCGGGTGGAGATCTTCACCAAGCCCGGCTCCGACAAGCTCCACGGAGAGTTTTACGGGCAGGGCAACGCGCTCCAGTTCAACACCGGCAACCCGTTCACGAAAAACCTGCCCCCTTACCACTCCTACCAGTACGAGGGCGAGCTGAGCGGGCCGGTCGGCAAGAGGGCGTCCTACTTCGTCTCCGCGCAGCAGCGCAACATCCAGGACGACGCGGTGGTCAGCGCGTACCGGCTCGCGGGCGAGGTGAACGGCGACTTCGCCGGGGGCAACTACGGCAATCAAACCGATTACGGGACAGTCTTCTCGCCGGACGCCCTGAACGTGCCCCAGACCCGCACCAACGTCGCGCCGCGGCTGGACATCCAGCTCACGGAAAAGGACACGCTGCGCCTCCGCTACGAGTTCGAGCGGGAATCGAAGCAGAACCAGGGCGTGGGGCAATTTTCCCTGCGTTCGCAGGCCTACAGCTCCTCCTCAAATGACAATCTCGTCTCGCTCCAGCACACGCATGTCTTCGGCCCGCGGGTGATCGTCGAGACCAATGTCCGCGCGGAGTACACCCGCTCGACGCAAGCGCCCGCCGAAACGACGCCGCAGGTGCAGGTCCAGGGCAATCAGACCTTCGGGGGTCAAAGCGAGCAGTCGATCTCCGACCATTACGACTCCTACGAGCTGTCGAACCTGGTCGAGCTGGCGCTGGGCGCGCACTCGCTTTCGCTCGGCGGCCGCCTGCGGGCCACGCGCGAGGCCAACGCGGCGGACTCGAGCTTCAACGGCCTGTACACCTTTGCCGCGCGCACCTGCCCCACGGCGGGCGGCTGTCCCACAGGCGGCGCGCCCAACCCTTGCCAAACCGGAGCCGTTCCAAGCACTGCCTGCACGGCCTACACCGCCGCGCAAACCTATGCCATCACCCTCCAGGGCCAGCACTCGGGGCAAACGTTTCAGCAGATCCAGCAGGCGGGCGGCGGCCCGTCGCAGCTCGTGTTCGTCGCGGGCGACCCCAAGGCGGCGGTGAATTACGTTGACGGGGCGCTGTTTTTCCAGGACGACTGGAAGGCAAAGCCCAACCTGACGCTCTCCCCCGGCCTGCGCTGGGAGGCGCAGCCCTACCTTCGGACGCGCAACTACCTGGCGCCGCGCCTTTCCCTCGCCTACGCCTTCAGCAAGGACGGCAAGCCGACCGGCAATGTCCTGCGTGCCGGGTTCGGGTACTTTTACGACCGATTCGGCGTCGCGCCGGTGCTCCAGGCCGCGCGCGTAAACGGGATCGTGCAGCAGCAGGTCGTCATCCAGAACCCGACCTGCTACCTGCCCGGCGGCTTGCCGAACGCCGCCACGACGGAGGCCGAGTGCGCCGCCGCGGCCGGCGGGACTGTCGCGGCCGGAAACAGCAGCCGGACGCCCGCGATCTACCGGCTCGGGCCGAACCTCCACGCGCCCATCAACATTCAGGAGTCGGTGGGGCTGGATCGGCAGCTCACCAAGTCGACCACCGTTTCAGCCACCTACATCCACTCGCACGGCTCGCACGCGCTCGACACAATCAACGCGAACGCCCCCTACGCGCCCACCTACGACCCCGCCGCCGGCAATGTGTACCAGTACTTTTCAGAGGGCGTCTACAACCAGGATCAGCTGTTCGTGAACTTCAACGCGCGAATTCAGAAGGCGTTTTCGCTCTTCGGCTTCTACGGGCTCAACTACGCGCGCGGCGACGTGAACGGGCGCGGCAGCTTCCCATCGAACTCGCTCAACCTGAAGCAGGACTACGGCCGGTCGAACAACGACACGCGCCACCGGCTCTTCCTGGCCGGGAGCTACACCGCCCCGCGCCTGGTCCGGGTGTCGCCGTTCGTGATCGTGCAGTCGGGCTCGCCGTTCAACATCACGGCCTCCGAGGACCTGAACGGCGACTCGATCTTCAACGACCGGCCCTCGTTCGCGGCGGCAGGTGCGGCGGGACCGAGCGTCATAACCAACAGCTACGGAGCCTTCACCACGGCCGGGGGGGTCCCGATCCCCATCAATCTTGGCAACGGGCCGACGCTGGTCGCGGTGAACCTGCGCGCCGGCAAGACCTGGGGTTTCGGGGAGCGGCTGGAGAAGGAAGGCGGCAAAGGGCCGGGTGGACCTCCTCCGGGCGGGGGTGGACCGCCTCCCGGACGCGGCGGCGGCGGACGTGGACCGGGCGGAGGAGGAGGCCCGTTCGGAGGGGGCGGCGGCTCCGGCCGGCGCTATAACCTCAATTTCAACGTCCAGGCGCTCAACCTGCTCAACATCGTCAATTACGCCCCGCCCACGGGCACCATCGACTCACCGACCTTCGGCCGGTCGAACGCGCTGGCCGGGCAGATCTTTTCCTCGCCGAACGGGTCTGCCTCGCGCAGGATGTTTCTACAGGCCACGTTCTCCTTCTAGAAGCGGTCTCATCGATGGTTTCGCGACTTCGGCGACCCTCGTGAGCCCCGCTTTGCGGCGGGTCTCATCCAGGGCTTCACCGAGGTCGCGGGTTTCTGAGATCGCTTCTAGTCATGTCAAAGCACTTTTTGACGCCCAAACGCTACCCTCGTACTCTCTTAGCTATGCCTGCCCGCCCATCCCGTTCCTGTTGGAAGCGCGCGCGGTAGGGAGTGCGCCTGATCTTCCCTGCCCGCCCGGTCGCTGAACCCGGCGGGCTTTTTCGATTTTCCGCAAGCAAAAGGACCAACGATGCCCGAAGTAAAGGAAACCAAAGCCCAGCGAGTCGAGCGGCTCAAGGTCGAGAACAATGCCTGGGAGCAGTTCGACGAGGTGCGCCGGTTCGCGCGCGAGGGCCGCGCGAGCGTGCTGCCGGACTGGGCTTCGGTCTACTTCAAGTGGTGGGGCGTGTACACCCAGGGCGACGGTGCCGGGGTGACGGGCGGCAAGGCAGGCGAGGGGCTCCAAAGCGCCTACTTCATGATGCGCATCATCGCGCCCGCCGGGCAGATGACGGTCGCGCAGATGCGGACGATCGCCCAGTTGACCAAGCGGTACGCGCGCAACCAGGCCGACATTACCGTGCGGCAGAACATCCAGCTGCACTGGCTGACCATCGAGAGCCTGCCCGAGGTGGTGGACGCGCTCGACAAGGTGGGGCTTTCGCCCAAGGGCGCGTGCGGCGACGTCGCGCGCAACGTAACCGCCTGCCCGGTAGCGGGCGTGGATGGGCACGAGCTGTTCGACACCTCCCCGGTCGCGCTGGCTATCGCGAGCGACCTGATCGCCAACGAGGAGTTCTACAACCTGCCGCGCAAGTTCAAGATTTCGGTCACCGGCTGCCCCATCTGGTGCTCGTACCCGGAGATCAACGACATCGGCCTGACCGCGACCCTGCGCGACGGGGAAAAAGGGTTCAGCCTGCGCGTCGGCGGGGGCCTGTCGAATGAGCCGCACATGGCGCTCAAGCTCCCCTGCTGGGTGCCGGAGGATCGCGCCTTCGCGGTGGCCCGAGCCATCGCGGAGATCTTCCGCGACCAGCAGGGCCTGCGCCAGAGCCGCGACCGGGCGCGTTTGAAGTACCTGTTCATGAAGGAAGGCTGGACGGCGGAGTCGTTCCTCGCCGAGCTGAACAGCCGCCTCCCTTCGCCGCTTCCGGCTGCCGTGCCGGAGGTCGTTCCCGAGGATGTCCTGCGCGACCACGTGGGCATCCACCCGCAGCGGCAGCCCGGCCTCAGCTACGTGGGCGCGTCCGTGCTGCGGGGCCGCATGACCGGCGACCAGATGGCGGCGGTGGCCGAGCTGGCCGAGCGATACGGGTCCAACCACATGCGCACCACGGTCGGGCAGAACCTACTGTTCATCGACATCCCGACCGAGCGCGCGGGCGAGTTTGCCCGGGAGCTCGGCGCGCACGGCATCAAGGTCGAAGGCTCGCAGTTCTGGCGCGGCGCGGTGGCCTGCACGGGGACCGAGTTCTGCAAGCTGGCCATCACGGAGACCAAGGGCTTCACGCGCTGGCTGGTGGACGAGCTGGAGGAGCGGGTGCCGGAGTTCGACCAGCAGCTGCGCCTGCACGTCACGGGCTGCCCCAACTCCTGCGGCCAGCACTGGATCGCCGATATCGGGATCGAGGGCAAGAAGATCAAGCACGAGGGGCGTCTGGTGGACGCGTACTACTTCTGCGTCGGTGGGTCGGTCGGCCAATATGCGGGCGCGGCGCGGCCGGTGGGCTATCGCATCCCGGCGACGGAAGTTCCGGAGGCGATCGAGCGGCTGCTCAAAACCTACCAGGGCAAGCGGCTGGGCGAGGGAGAAACCCTGCGGGCCTACTTCGCCCGGCACTCGAATGACGAGCTGCGTGCGCAGTTGGCCGGCGAGCCGGTGACCCCGGTGGAGCGTGACGCGGGCGGCGCGCCCCAGACCGTCTCGGCGGACATGTAGATGAGCCTGTTGCCCGTTTTCCTCAAGCTGACCGGCAAGCCCTGCCTGGTGGTGGGCGCGGGCGAGGTCGCGACCGGCAAGATCGAGTCGCTGGTCGCGAGCGGGGCGCGGGTCACCGTGGTCGCCCCCTGGGGCAAGCCGGAGGTCGAGCGCCTCGCCGCGCGCGGGGCAATCGACTGGCACCGGCGCGCGTTCGAGGACGCCGACATCGACGGGCAGTTCCTGGTCATCGCGGGGACCGACGTCACGCCGGTCAACCGGCACGTGTACCGGCTCTGCGAGGCCGCGGGCAAGCCCTGCAACGCGGTCGACGATATCCCCCACTGCGACTTCTTCTACGGCTGCGTCGTGAGTCGGGGCGACCTGCAGATCGCCATTTCGACCGCCGGGGAGAGCCCCTCGACCGCGCAGAAGCTGAAGCGGGAGATCGACGCGGCGCTACCGCACGACCTCGGGCCCTGGCTGCACACGCTCGGCAAGCTGCGACGGGAGGTGCTGGCTGCATATCCAGCGAGCGAGGAGCGCAAATCCCTGCTGGGGCTGCTGGGCGGCCGGCCTGTGTGCGAGTCGCAAAGCTGCCCTTCGCGCAAGCTGGCGCTGCCGCATGAGCACCTGGCTTCGCTGATGGGGACCGTGCCCAAGTCGCATGTGCCGCAACCCAGGCACCCTATCGAGGCCACCCCCGGCACGGTGATGCTGGTCGGCGCGGGCCCGGGCGACCCGGACCTGCTCACAGTCAAGGCCGCGCGCCTGCTCGGCTCGGCGGAGCTCTTGCTGCACGACGACCTGGTGCCCCAGGCGATCGTCGACCTGGCACCGGAAAACGCGGAGGTCGTTAGCGTGGGCAAGCGTTGCGGGCGCGCCTCCGTCACACAAGAGCAAATCCACGAACTGATGATCGCGGGCGCACGCGCCGGGCGGGCGGTGGTGCGGCTCAAGTCCGGCGACCCGCTGCTGTTCGGCCGCGCGGGCGAGGAGATGGACGCGCTCCGGGCCGCGGGCGTGCCGTTTGAGGTTGTCGCGGGTGTGACGGCTGCCTCCGCCGCGGCGGCTGCGATGCCCTGCTCGCTCACCGACCGCCGCGCTGCGTCTTCCATCCTGCTCAGCACCGGCCACACCGCTCCCGGCGAACCCGCCAACCCCGAACCCACGCGCGTGGTCTATATGCCCGGCCGGGACCTGACGCCCATTGCCCGCCAGTGGCGCGAGGCGGGGCTGCCGAACGACTACCCGTGCGTGCTGGTTTCGCATGCCGGACGGCCGGAGCAGCAGGTGACCCGGACGACGCTGGGCCTGCTGCACGTCACCGCGCCCGGCCCAGCGCCGATGCTGCTGCTCGGGGGTGAAGTGTTTCGGGCGCGGGCGGAGGCCGAAGTTCGGGCAGAGGTTTTCCGGCTTGCGGCAGAAGCGCCGGACAGCTTCGCGAGTCTCGGTTAGCTCGACTCAATGCGGATCATCCTGAGCGGAGCGAAGGATCTGCTTGTCGCTCCTCCTCCTCCTCCGCGAAAAGCAGATCCTTCGTCGCTGTGCTCCTCAGAGGGTGTGTGAGAAGTCAAGGGCAACAGGAAGAT
>CAXUHL010000018.1:19175-22053 GCA_964250745.1 uncultured Acidobacteriaceae bacterium | reverse complement strand
ACTCCCAACCGCTTCAAGCCGGCTGCCACCAATGCCGCGCGGCCCGGCGCCGTCGCACCAGCGAGGCCGCCATCCAGTACAGGCAGCCGAAGGTGAAGGCGAGCACAAAGATCGCGGGCGCGCCGTGCAGCTCCGTCACGTCGTTATAAAGCAGCGCCAGGCCCAGGAAGACGAAGACGATGTGCGCGCAGAACACCTCGAGCGAGGCCTTGCCGAGGGTCAGGAACGGCTCGCGCTCGACCAGCGGGAAAACGAAGCGGCGCAGCCAGTAGGCGAGCACCACGAAAGCGGCCAGGTTGAGCAGGCGCAGCGGGCCGATGTGCCATTTGTCGACCTGAAAGAGCATGGCCTGCTCCGTGAGCCGCGGCCCCAACCACCCGTGGCGCACGCCGACAAAGAAGCAGCACACCGCGAACGCCCCGGCGGCCGCCGGCCCGGTGACGCGGCGCAGGGGGTTCTGCCCCTCGGCCGAGCGGGCCCCGAGCCACAGCCCGGTCATCCATACCCCCTGCCAGGCCAGTAGGTTGAACGCGCCGCCTTCCTGCACCGGGATCTGCAGATGCGTGACGGCGGCGATGCCGGTGTGGAGCCACTCCCGCAGACCCATCTGCGCGCCTGCCCACAGGGCGAAGCTGCCGGCGAGCGGCGCGCGCCAGCCCCTTCGGGCCGCCCAGGTCAGCACCAGCGGCGTCCCGGCGAGAAACAGCACGTACATGGGCAGGATGTCGAGCAGGGGCGGGCAGTACAGCAGCAGAAGCGAGCCCGCGACCGCGGTCAGCGGCCGGGCGTAGTAGAAGTCGAGCAGGTTGTGGATCGCCTCGCGGTGGGTGTGCGTCGCGAGCGCGGCGATGACGGTGAAGGCCAGCGCCAGCATCAGCACGTGGATGCCGTAGATCTTGAGCGCGCGCTTCCAAAGCTTCGATTGGAGCCCGGCCGCGTCCTCCGCCGCCTGGCGGCTGTAGATGCGGGCCACCAGCAGCGCGGACAGGAAGACGAACCCTTCGGCCGAGGACAGGTAGCCGAGCGGCTGGTTGACCCACGCGCTGGCCCTGGTGGGGAGGTGCGTCAGCGTCATCCATACCAGGAAAAGGCCGCGGAGCGCGTCCAGTTCCGGCCGTCGCTGAAGCTTGGGGAATCGCATGGCTTGTACCGGATTAGACGGCGCGGGGTCGCTCGGGTTGCGGGAATGGCCGAAAGACCGGCCTTACCGGATGTACTCCTGGATGAACGGATCGTTGGAGTGGACCAGGTCCAGGGTGGGACCGTTGAAGACCAGCTTGCCCTCGTGCAGCACCAGGAAGGTCGTGCTCTCGTCCACCTTGCCCTCGGGCAGCTTCTCCATCTTGTTCGCGTCCTTGCTGAAGCGGTGCGTGGCGAGGGTGAAGGCGTCCTGGAGCCGGTGCGAAACGAGCAGGGAACTGGACCCGTATACGTCGCGCTGCTTGACGACCAGCTCGATGATGGTGTGCGAGGTGATGGGGTCGAGCCCGCCGGTGGGCGAGTCGTACAGGACCAGCTCGGGGTCCGAGATGATGGCGCGGGCGATCGAGACCCGCCGCCGCATGCCGCCCGAGAGCTGCGAAGGAAATTTGTCGATGGTCTGCTCGAGCTCGACGAACTTGAGCACCTCGCGCACACGCCTGTCGATCTCCTCGTCCGGGACCTTGTCCTCGATGAGCCGGTAGGCGACGTTGTCGCGCACGGTGAGCGAGTCGAACAGCGCGCCCTCCTGGAAGACCATGCCGATGTGGTCGCGCAGCGCGAACATTTCCCGGTCCTTGAGCCTGGTGATGTCCTGCCCGAAGATCTTGATCGTTCCGGAGTCAGGCCGGATGAGCCCGTTGGCGAGCTTGAGCAGCACCGACTTGCCCACGCCGGCCGGGCCGAGCACGATGCGCGTCTCGCCGCCCTGGACCTCGAAGGAGATGCCGTCGAGCACCATGCGGCCCGCGTTCGACAGGCACACGTCCTCGAAGACGACGATCGGCTCGTCCGGGTGCTCTTCCCGCCACGTTTTATGTTCTTCCGGCATCGGTCAGCGCCCGAAAATCCCGATCATCAGCCGCGAGATGACGAAGTCGCTCGCGATGATGAGCACGGACGATACGACGACGGCCTGCGTGGTGGACCGGCCCACGCCCTGGGTGCCGCCCTTGGTGTTCATGCCGTAGTAGCAGCCGATGGTCGCGATGATGAAGCCGAAAAAGATGGGCTTGATCAGCCCCTGGAAGACGTCGGCAAAGACCAGTGATTGATATGCCGCATGGAAATACTGCGAGCCGCCCTGGCCGAGCAGGAATACCGCGACCGTGCCGCCGCCCATGGTGCCGACCGCGTCGGACAGGATGGTGAGAAAAAACAGCATGAACACGGTCGCGACAATGCGCGGCATCACCAGCTTCTTGAGCGGGTCCGTGCCGAGCGCGCGCATCGCGTCGATCTGCTCGGTCACCATCATGGACCCGAGTTCGGAAGCCATTCCGGAAGCGTTGCGGCCCGAAACCATGAGCGAGGTGAGCACGGGGCCCAGCTCCTTGATCATGGAAAACGACACGAGCTGTCCGGTGATGGCGGTGGCCCCGAACTGCGCCAGCGAGGACGAGGACTGGAGCGCGAGCACGCCGCCCGTGAAAAAGCCGGTGAGCAGCACGATGGGGATCGACCCGACGCCGATCGAGTCCGCCTGGGTGAAGATGTCGGCCATGTACAGCGGGCGGCGGAACAGGTTCCCCAGCGCGCGCCCGCTCAGGATGGCGTAGTTCTGCAGCGCGAGGATCGAGTTCTTGGCGAAGCGGTCGAGGGAGTTGTCTGCCATCAGGATCAGTGTAGGGGCTCCAGGCTTGGAAGCTGTGTGCGAAGTCGGTACGGCCCGCGCGCG
>CAXUHL010000018.1:0-19075 GCA_964250745.1 uncultured Acidobacteriaceae bacterium | reverse complement strand
ACCCGCCGGGTAATGGTTCCGGGTCCATCCCATGCATACCGGTAGAGATGCGGTTGGGCCCGCTCAGGCTTCGCGGCCGCGTTTGCGGATCTCGATGGCGAGCCGCTTGATCTTCTGGTTGAGCGTTGAAAGCGGGATGTGGAACTGCTCCGCGGCTTCGGTCTGGTTCCATCCGGACCGCTCCAGCTTGTCGATGATGATGCGCCGCTCTATGTCCTCCATGATGTCGAACAGCGAGGCGTGCGCCGCGTGTTCGAGGATGGACGAGGAGTAGGACCGGCCGGTGACGTGGGCGGGCAGCAGCTCCAGGCCGACGACCGGCGCGGTCGATAAAACGACGCCGCGCTCCATCACGTTTTCGAGTTCGCGCACGTTGCCGGGCCAGTCATAGTCCACCAGCGCGCGCAGGGCCTCGGGGGAAAGCGTCCGCAGGGGCAGCTCGTTCTCGTCCGAGTACCGGCGCAGAAAAAAGTTCGCGAGCGCCGGGATGTCCTCGCGCCGCGCGCGCAGCGGCGGCAGCTCGAACCGGATCACGTCGAGCCGGTAGAACAGGTCCTCGCGGAACTTGCCCTGGCGCACGGCCTCGCGCAGGTCCACGTTGGTCGCGGTGATGATGCGGACGTCGACCTGGATTTCCTGCGTGCCGCCCAGGTGCATGAAGCGCCGGTCCTGCAGGACGCGCAGAATCTTCGCCTGGGTGTCGAGCGGCATGGTCCCGATCTCGTCGAGGAACAGGGTGCCGCCGTTGGCCATCTCGAACAGGCCTTTTTTCGCCGCGATCGCCGAAGTGAACGCGCCCTTGACGTGGCCGAACAGCGTGGACTCGAGCAGGTCGGTCGGCACCGCGCCGGTGTTCACGGGCACGAATGGCTTGTCTTTCCTGGGCGAGTACGCGTGGACCGCTTTCGCGATCAGCTCCTTGCCCGTACCGCTCTCACCCTGGATGAGCACGGTGGATCGCGACGGGGCCACCTGCGCGACCGTGTCGAAGATGCGCAGCATCACCTCGGACTTGCCGATGATGTTGGGAAAGCTGTAACGCTGCTTGAGGGCGCGCTTGAGCTGGACGACCTCCTCCTCGGCCCGGGACCGCGCGATCGCGGAGCGGATGTCGGCCAGCAGCTTCTCGTTGTCCCAGGGTTTCTGGACGAAGTTCTGCGCCCCGGCGCGGATCGCGTCGACCACGTTATCGACCGTGCCGTAGGCAGTGAGCATGATGACCGGCAGCTCCGGCGCGCGTTCGCGGATCGCCTTCAGGATCTCGATGCCGTTGCGGCCCGGCAGCGCCAGGTCCAAGAGGACCAGGTCGTACGGGCGGGCGGCGATCCGCGCCAGACCCGCTTCGCCGTCGATCGCCAGCTCGACCGCGTAGCCTTCGAGCTCGAGCAGGGTTTCGAGCGTTTCGCGGATGCCGGCTTCGTCGTCGACGATCAGGATGGTGCGCGTGCCGGCTTCCCCGAGGGTGTCCAGGGCGGGCGGCGCGGCGTACAGGGTTTCAGGCATGGGCTGGCGCTTCCTTCAGCGGAAAGTCGAGCGCGAACGTGGTTCCCGCGCCGGGCCGGCTTTCCACGCGGATCTTGCCCGCGTGTTCCTGCATGATGCCATAGGTGACGGCCAGGCCGAGGCCGGTGCCGCGCCGCTCGCCCTCCTTCGGGGCGGTCTTGGTGGTGAAGAACGGGTCGTAGATGCGCTCGACGTGCTCGGGGGCGATGCCGGACCCGGAGTCCGCGACCGCCACCGTGACCACGCCGTTGCATGCGGTGGTGACCCGCAGCTGCCCGCCCGCGGCCATCGCATCGCGGGCGTTGAGGAACAGGTTGAGGAACACCTGCTGCAGCTTGCCGCTGTTGCCCTGGATCGCGGGCAGCCCGGGGTCGAGGTCGCAGCGAAGCTCGATGCCTGCGGTCCGGAGCTGGTGCTCGACCAGCGCGAGGGTCTCGCGGACGACCGCGTTCAGGTCCACGGGGCGGAACTCGGCCGCGCCGGTCCGGGAAAAGTTGAGCAGGCCGTTGACGATCTCCGACGCGCGAAAGGTCTGCCTGGTGATCTTGTCGAGCAGCGGGGCGAGCCGCCGGTCGTCGCGCAGTTGTTTTGAAAGCATCTGCGTGTAGGACGAGATGACCGCGAGCGGCGTGTTGACCTCGTGCGCGACCCCGGCGGCCAGCAGGCCGATCGAGGAGAGCTTTTCCGCCTGGGCCAGCTGCGACTCCAGCCCGACCCGGGCGGTGATGTCGTCGATCAGCACGATGCGGCCGACGGTGCGAAACTCCCGGGACACCAGCGGCGCGATCGAGATGTTGGCGAAGCGGGCATCGCCGGGCGCGCGGAGCGGGAACTTCCACAGGTGGTGCACACCGGCGCCGGCCTTGTGCCGGTCGAATTCGAGAACGAACTCCGCGTCGAAGATCTCCGCCAGCGGCGCGCCGATGGCCTCCGCGCGCGGCAGGGCGAAGAGCACCTCCATCTGCGCGTTCCAGCTTTCGATGCGGTCTTCGAGGTCGACCGCGAGGATGCCGACGTTGGTGGACTCGACGATGTTCTCGTTGAACTCCTTGAGCCGCTCGAACTCGGCGATCTTGCGCTGGAGGCTGCTGTACAGGGTCGCGTTCTGGATCGCGATGCCCGCGTAGTTCGCCAGCGACTCGAGCAGCTCCACATCCTCGCTCGACAGAAAGTCGCCGTCCGTCGTCCGGCCCAGGCCGAGCACGGCGATGGCGCGGTCCCCCGCGCGGCAGGGCAGGTAGTAGTGCAGCTCCAGCGCCCCGGCGGTCCCGCGTTCGGCTTCCTTGAGGTGCAGCGCCTGATGCGGGTTCTCGAAGAAGATGTGCGAGCCGGCCCCGCGCCGGTCCCGGTCCTGGAAACGGTCGAGAAAGCCCAGCGCGAGCCGGGGCAGCGGGGCGGGCAGGCCGTGGGCCGCGCCCAGCTGGAACGCCCCGTCCTGCCCGGCGACAAACACCGCGACCCGCGCGACCAGCAGGGTCTGGGCCAGGCGGGCGGTGATGGATTCGAGTAGCGGCTGGAGATCGGTCTGCGTGCCGAGACCCCGTCCGAACTCGATCAGCGTCTGCCGCGAGTCGTACCGGCGGTGGTCGAACAGCCGGTCCACCCGGCCCTGGATGCGGCGCTTGACCGGGTCGAACAGGGCGGAGGTAACGACGATAGCGGCGACCAGGCCCCAGGCCCCGAAGTTGGGCAGGCGGGTGTGAACCAGATTCGCCGTCGCGCCCACCACGGCGAAGTACAGGCCCAGGAGCAGGGCGGTCGCGAGCGTATAGGTGACCCCGCGCTTGAAGATCAGGTCCACGTCCATGAGCCGGTAGCGCACGATGGCCCAGGCGAAAAACAAGGGCAGAACCACCAGCGCGAGCACCGCGACGTCCTTGAGCGCGTCCGGGACGGACCAGCCCAGCACGTACGGCAGCGCGTACAGCGCCGTGAACGGCACCACGCTGAGCGCCGCGCCGCGGGTGAGCCACTTGAGCTGCTGGCGGCGCAGCACCTGCCCCGTTTCCGGGCCTCGCTCCCGGCCCGCCGCCCGGTACTGGAGCGCGAACGAGCCGGTCGCGAGCAGGGAATAGGCGGCCAGGAACGCGACGGCTGTCTGGTCGAGCCGGTGCGCCAGGAGGCCCGTCGCCTGCCAGCGGGCCACTGCGTATCCCTGCAGCGCGACCAGCCCGGCCGCGGGCGCGTACACCAGCCCGAGCGCGAGCTTTCGGAACCGGGGCGGCCGGCTGAAGGCGATCGCGAAATGGAGGAAAGAGGCCGGCTGCAGCGCGCCCGCCGCCACCCCGGCCCAGTACACCCAGCGGTCCAGCGCGTCGAAGCGGCCGGTGTAGACGAGCGCGTACAGCGCGAAGGACAGGAGGCAGAACAGGTAGAAGTGGGTGGCGTGCGGGGCGGTCCACCGGCGGAACAGCACGTACAGCCCGATGCCCAGGTAGACCAGCGCGATCAAGCGCAGGACCGAGTGGATGCCGGTGTCGGCCGCGTCAAGGATGACCGGGATCTCGAACCGAATGCCCTGCCGCGCCACCGTGTAGTCGACCGAGCCGTATACCTTGGCGTGGAACTGCGCCCGGACCAGGGCACCGATGCGCCGCGTCGCTTGCCGGTTGGCGCCAAGGAGCAGGTCGCCCGCCTTGAGACCCGCCCGCTCGCCCGCGGAGTTGGCCGGCACGCGCTCGGCGAGCAGTCCCCCGGACGCCTCGGTCCAGACGACCCCATCGGTGGGGGTTTGAAAGCGCAGCTCCTGCCGAAAGTTCGCCACGGCGAGGACGGCAAGGAATGCGGTCAGTGCCGCCAGGAGGATTGCCGCCGTCCGTGTTTGCCGAACCCGTTCCATTCCGCTCCGGATCACGCGCGGGTGACCTTCGGACACTTTGATAGCACGTTGCTGGCCATTCCGGAAAGCGGGAATCCTCGCGCGCACGGCGGTTCGCGGCTCGTTTCCATGAGGATTCAATCGGAAGCACGCGCCCGCTCGCAAAAACGGGAAGCGCCTACGGAAAACAATACAGGGTCCGCCTCGCCGTCAACGGAGCCCGCGCAGCCAGGCTCGGGCGGCCGCGATCTCCGGAAAACGGTTTTCTTCCTCCTGAAACGCCCGCGAGTGAACGCAGCGCCGGCCGGCCCGCACCGTGACCGGGTGCTTGAGGTGCAGCATCTCGTGGTACATCAGATACTCGACCGCGAACCGCGGCGTACCCGGCCGGTCGAACACGCGCGAAACGGTGATGGTGTGGTGTGCCGCATCGTAGTGGCCCAGCAAACGCTTGCCCGCCTGCGCGCTCCAGGTCAGGACGGGCCGAGGCAGCAGCCCGCCGAACCACCGGGCGTTGAGCGTGGCGAAAACCTCTTCCAGATCCCACCGGCGGCCACGGGGAGAACCGACGCGCTTGCGCCCGCGCAGCTGCCGGACACGCTCGGTGGCCCGCAGAACAGGCTCGGAAAGCGTGTACCCCCGGTAACAGGCGGCCCGCTCCGGCAGCATCGGCTTGCGGTACAGCTTGGCGAGCAGGATGTGCGCGATGGCCCGCAAAACCGGCTCCGGGGCGGCCTCGAGCAGGTCCGACAAACGCACCAGCAGGGCCCCCTCACGCAGGCGAATAGTGGTGTTGAGTCCGGCAAACGGGTAGAAGCGCACCTCGATGGACGGCATGGGCGCGCGCGGGCGCAGCAGGCGGTACTCGGAGGCGAAAAGGGAGGAAAGGCAAGGGTGGAGGGTGGAGGGTAAAGGGTGGAGATCCATCGCGCGACTCTGACTTTAACAGCTTGCACTGGCTCAGGGGTCAAAGAGTCTGATGAGGAGCCAACCATCCACCCTCTAACCTCCACCCTCTACCCTGCCTCTAGTACTGCCCCTTCTGCGCGTTGTCCCCCTTGAGCGCGAACAGCAGCACCGAGCGCCCAGTCACCTGATACACCTCGCCGGTCTTGAAGGTGCCGCTCGCATCGTTTTCCTCTAGGTTGGTGTCGATCAGCAGCGCCCACTCGTCCGAGCCGAAAGACTCGGGCAGGCAGAACTCGACCAGGTCGGCGGAACCGTTGACGACCAGCAGCATGGTCGCATCGCCGCCCAGCTTGACGATGCCGGTGGCCTGGGCGCGCCCGTCCATCAGCATGCCGAAGCAGCGCATGTTCGAGTCGCCCCAGTGCTCGTCCTCCATCTCGTGGCCGTTCGCGTTGATCCACGTCAGGTCCTTGACGCCGAGCGCTTCGTTGTAGGCCCCGGTGTAGAAGCGGTTGCGCCTGAGGATGGGGAAGCGGTGGCGCAGCCCGGTCAGCTGCTTCACGAAGCCGATCAGGTGCTCGCCCTTGGCGTGGAGGTCCCAGTTGAACCAGGAGATCTCGTCGTCCTGGCAGTAGGCGTTGTTGTTGCCATTCTGGGTCCGCCCGAACTCGTCGCCGGCCAGCATCATGGGCGTGCCCTGCGAGAGCAGCAGCGTCGCAAGCATGTTGCGGATCTGCCGGGAGCGCAGCGCGTTGATCTCCGGGCCGTCCGTCGGGCCCTCCACGCCGCAGTTCCAACTCTTGTTGTTGCTGTTGCCGTCCTTGTTGTCTTCTCCGTTCGCGTCATTGTGCTTGTCGTTGTAGGTGACGACGTCGTTGAGCGTGAAGCCGTCGTGCGCGGTCAGGAAGTTGACCGACGACCAGGGTTTGCGGCCCTTGCAGTTGAACAGGTTGGCCGAGCCGCACATCTTTTCGGTCAGCGCGGAGGCCGGGGCCTCGCCGCGCCAAAAGTCCCGGACGGTGTCGCGGTAGGTGTCGTTCCACTCCGCCCAGCCCGGCGGGAAGCCGCCCACCTGGTAGCCGCCGGGGCCGCAGTCCCAGGGCTCGGCGATCAGCTTCACGCCCGCCATCACGGGGTCCTGCGAGCAGGCCTTCAAAAAGCCGCTGCGGTTGTCGAACCCGTTCGGCTCGCGCGCCAGGATCGTCCCCAGGTCGAAGCGGAACCCGTCCACCTTGCACTCGCTCGCCCAGTAGCGCAGCGAGTCCATGACCATCTGGAGCACCCGGGGGTGGCTCACGTTGACCGTGTTGCCGGTGCCGGTTTCGTTGATGTAGTAGCGCGGTTGGTCCGGCATCAGGCGGTAGTAGCTCGCGTTGTCGATGCCCTTGAAGCAGAGCGTCGGGCCCATCTCGTTGCCTTCGGCGGTGTGGTTGTAGACCACGTCGAGGATGATCTCGAGTCCGGCCTCGTGGTAGCGCGCGACCATCTCGCGGAACTCCTTGAGCGTGTCGGGCGGGTCGGAGGCGTAGCGGACCGCGGGCGCGAAAAAGGCGATGGTGTCGTAGCCCCAGTAGTTCTTCAGGTCCAGGTCGACAAGATGGCCGCCGTCGACGAACTTGAACACCGGCAGGAGTTCGACCGAGGTCACGCCGAGCGACTTGATGTAGTCGATCACCGGCTGCTCCGCGAAGCCGGCGAAGGTGCCGCGCAGCCTTTCGGGCACGTCCGGCCGCAGCTTGGTGAAGCCCTTGACGTGGGTCTCGTAGATGACCGCTTCCTCGAACGGGATGTGCTTGCGGTCGCGCGCGCCGGACCAGTCGAAGTTCGGGTCGATCACGATGCACTTCGGCATGAACGGCGCGGAGTCGCGCTCGTCGAAGGTCAAGTCGTCGCCCGACTCCATCACGTAGCCGAAGATCTCCGGGCCCCACTGCACCTCGCCGATGTGGGCGTAGGCGTAGGGGTCCAGCAACAGTTTGTTCGGGTTGAAGCGATGGCCTTTTTCAGGCTCGTAGGGCCCGTGGAAGCGGTAGCCGTACCGCTGGCCGGGCCGCATTCCGGCCACGTAGCCGTGCCAGATCTCGTTGGTGTGCTCGGGCAGCTCGATCCGCTGCAGCTCTTGCTTGCCTTCCTCGTCGAACAGGCACAGCTCCACCTTGGTCGCGTGCGCCGAAAAAACCGCGAAGTTGACGCCATGGCCATCCCAATGAGCGCCGCGCGGGAAATACTGGCCTTCCAGAAGCTCGAACTCTTGCCGATCCGTCATTCTCACCCTTGTATGTGTTCGCCCCCCGGACGGGAGCGCTTGGTTTCTTTTGCCGTTGAGATGCAGGAATTCCGCTGCCGTTTCCGCCGCCGGGAGTGAGACAATGGAACGACTTTGGCCCCGTAGCTCAGGTGGATAGAGCGACGGTTTCCTAAACCGCAGGTCGCAAGTTCGAATCTTGCCGGGGCCACCAGCCAGTTCGGTCGTCTTCCTCAATGCAACGATCGCGGTTCCGCCTCCAGTGTGGGTTCATCCTGAGGAGCGCAGCGACGAAGGACCTCTTTTCGGCATTGGTACAAGAGTGAAAGCAGGTCCTTCGCTTCGCTCAGAATGACCCTTCCGTCGTGATATTCGCCCGGCTGTCACTCTGCCCATCCCTCCCGCGTCATCCCGTTCAACCCCCATTCATACAACTATGGTGTGATTCGCCAGGTCAGCAGCGCGCCGCTTTCCGCGCGTCCGCGACCCGGCCGCCCATGAGAATCCTTGTCGTCGAGGACGAGTACAAGACCGCCAAGTTCCTCCAAAAGGGACTCGCCGAGGCCGGCTTCGTCACGGACGTGGCGGCGGACGGGCTGGACGGACTCGAACTGGCGAAGACCGTCGAGTTCGATCTCATTATCCTCGACGTGATGCTGCCGACGCTCAATGGCTGGCAGGTGCTGGCGCGGCTGCGCGAGGCGGGCCGGTCCACGCAGGTGCTGCTGCTCACCGCGCGCGACTCGGTCGAAGAGCGGGTCCGGGGCTTCGAGCTCGGGGCCGACGACTACCTGATCAAGCCCTTCGCGTTTTCCGAGCTGCTGGCGCGCGTCCGCACGCGGCTCCGGCGGACGCCGCCGCGCGCTCAGGACGTGGTCCGCATGGCCGACCTCGAGATCGACCTGCTGCGCCATCGCGCGACCCGGTCCGGACAGCGCCTGGACCTGACCGCCAAGGAGTTTCTCCTTCTGTCGCTCCTCGCGCGGCGCGCAGGGGAGGTCCTGTCGCGGACCGTGATCGCCGAAGCGGTGTGGGACATGAACTTCGACAGCGACACCAACGTGGTCGACGTGAGCGTGCGGAGGCTGCGCGGCAAGGTCGACGAGCCGTTCCCGCACAAGCTGATCCACACCGTCCGCGGCTCCGGCTATGTTCTTGAAGCCGATTAAAAGCACGCGGCTGTGGCGGACCCTGGCCTTTCGCCTCACCGCCCTGTACGCCGCCGCCGGGCTGCTCCTGGTCCTGCTCGCGGGCGGCGGACTATATGTGCTGCTGGTCGCGGAGCTCCACAAGAGCACGGACCTGTTCCTCGCCGATAAGCTGAACGTGCTGCGGACGATGCTGCGCGACCGCCCGGACGACACGGACGCGCTGCGCGAGGAGATTGAACTCGAAACCGCCGCGCGCAAGTACGAGCGGTTCTACATCCGCCTGCTCGACGCGGCGGGCCGGCCGCTCCTCGCCACGCCCGGCATGGCTGCCGAGGTCGACCCGCCGAATTTCGCGCAAGCTTCCGTGATCCACGGGACGGGCGGCCGGCCGTTTCGCGTCGCCTCTGCGTCCGCCGTTTCGGGCCCGCCCGCGCGGCGCGGATACACCATCCAGATCGCCATCGACGTGTCCGAGGAGGAGCAGATCCTGGCACGGTTCCGCGTCGGTTTTCTGGTGGTCCTGCTGGGGACGGCGGGCTTGTTCCCCGTGGCCGGCTACCAGATCGCGCGGCAGGGTATCGGCCCGGTGGAGGCGATGGCGTCGACTGCCCGCCGCATCACGTCCAGCCGGCTCGGCGAGCGCATCGACGCGCAAGGCTACCCGTCGGAGCTCGCGTCGCTTGCAGGCACGTTCAATACCATGCTCGACGGGCTCCAGGAGTCGTTCGAGCGGATTTCCCGTTTTTCCGCAGACATCGCCCACGACCTGCGCACGCCGGTGAACAACATCCGGGGCGAAGCGGAGGTGGCGCTGGCCCGCGCGCGCACCATCGACGAATACCGCGACGCGCTCGGGTCCTCGCTCGAAGAGGCAGTGCGCTTGTCGGACCTGATCGGCGATCTGCTCTTTTTGGCCCGCACGGAGAACCCGTTGACCCATCTGCGCCGGGAACGCGTCGACATCGGCGACCTGCTGGCCGGGGTGCGCGACTACTACGATGCTTCGGCCGCGGACGGCGGCGTCGCACTGCACAGCGATGCGGGCGGCCCGCCGGTCGTGGCGGAGCTGGACCGCTCCCTGATGCAAAGGGCCATCGGCAACCTGATCGCGAACGCGGTCGCCCATACCCTGCCCGGCGGCACGGTCGCGCTCCGCACCGTCGCCGAAGCCGCCGCGGTCCGCATCGAGGTCGCCGACACGGGTGTCGGCATTCCCAGGGAGGCCCTACCGCGGGTTTTCGACCGTTTTTACCGCGTGGACCCGTCACGGTCGCGGGCTTCGGGCGGCACGGGGCTGGGCTTGTCGATCGTGCACGGCATCGTGCTGCTGCACGGGGGCCAGGTTGAGATCGCGAGCGAGCCCGGGCGGGGCACCCGCGTCACCCTGCGCCTGCCCCTGGCCGTGCAGGGCTGAGACGATGCGTTCGACGCACGCTTCGGGCCCATGCGCGACGGTGTCGAGGCGGATTTCCGGGGCGAACGGAGCCTCGTAGCCGCTGCCGACCCCGGTCAGGTTCGCGAGTTCGCCCCGGCGCGCCCTGGCGTAGAGTCCCTTTGGGTCGCGGCGCTCGCACACAGCCAGCGGCGCATCGATGAAGACCTCGATAAACTCCCCCGGACCGAAACGCCTCCGCGCCCACGCGCGGTCGGCCTCGAACGGGCTGATCAGGGCGACGACCGCCACCAGACCCGCGTCCACGAACAGCCGCGCCACCTCGGCGGTGCGCCGGATGTTTTCCCGCCGGTCCGCCGCGGAAAAACCCAGGTCCGCGTTGAGGCCCCGCCGCAGCGCGTCGCCGTCGAGGACGCAGACGCGCCGCCCTTCCGCGGCCAGCCGCCGTTCGAGAAGCTCCGCGATGGTGGACTTACCGGCCCCGGGCAGGCCGGTGAACCAGAGGCATAGCGGGTTTTGGTTGATGCGTTCCATGCCGGCCTCACCGTCGATCATCCGCGGTCCTGAACCCTGAAAGGGTGGGTCAAAAGAGTGGGTCAAAGGCTGTCGTTCTCTTCCGCCCCACAAGGGTCATCCTGAGCGAAGCGAAGAACCCGCTTCGCCCTCGCGCCAAACAGAAGCAGGTCCTTTCTCGCTTCGCTCGTCAGGAGGACTTAATTGATGCACTACGTTTTCATGCAGACTGACAAATCGCTTCGACGCGAAAACGCGGCCGCCCCTAAGGGCCCGCCGCGCGGGGGGTTGGGTGATGGGTAGTAGTCCAGGTCGCCCGCCGGGGCCGGCGTCTTGTATTCGCTCGGCGGGCGCACCTTGGTTTCCCCGGGGTAGGGCCGCGTGAAGCCGGTCGACATGTACCAGTTGTAGTGGTTCACGGTGTCCGGGTCCTGCGCGTCCGGCTTGGTCAGCTTGCCGGCGAAGACCTGCTTCTTCTTGCGGATCCAAGCGGCCTTCATGGCCTTGGCCGCCGGGCTCATGTTCAGGTCCAGCGCGGCGACCGTCTTGACGCCCTGGTCGAGCGGCACCTGGTTGGGCACGTGCGACCAGGGCGCGAAGTTCGCCGCGGGCGGCGTGCCCTTGACGAAGGCCGTCGTCATGGGCGAGGCCACCAGGTCGAACTGGTTCATCGGCGGCAGGCCGAGAATCTGCTCGATGGTCCGCGTCATGTTGACCTGGGTGTAGTAGGTGCTGTCGGTGGGGCCGTTCTGCACCGTGTACGGGCTCACGATGTAGCCCGGGCTGCGGTGGCCGTCGACGTGGTCAACGCCGTTCTGCGCGTCGTCCTCCTCGATGAAAATGGCCGAGCTGCCCCACACGTTGCTGTGGCTGATGGAGTCGATGATGCGTCCGACGGCCAGGTCGTTGTCGGCCTGCTCGGCGTCCGGGGTCGGCGGTCCACCGGTGTGGTCGTCCATTACCCACAGCAGGCTCAGCGAGGGCACCGTGCCGGCCGCGACGTCCTTGTTGAAGTCCTGTAGCCAAACGTCCACGCGGAACTGGTCGGGGATCCCCAGGTCAAACTGCGGGAAGTTCCTGACCAGGTAGTTCGAGACAGCCGGCAGCGACGACTGCGCCTGTACCGTGTTCTGGTAAAAGAGCGTGGGCTCGGCACCGGACTCGAACTTTTGCGCGTCGGCGTAGAACTGGCTCCAGGTGGGCTCGGTGGTGGACCCGTTCGGCTGCTTGAAGGTGTCGTTCTCGACGTACTCGCCGTAGAACTTGACCGGCAGGCCGGCGGCCGTGGCCTCCGAGAACAGGAAACCCTTGGGCTGGTAGGCCAGCGAGTCGCCGGCGTTGCCGCCGGGGTAGCTGCGCACCCAGTCCGGCGCCTGGATGTCGTCCGCGTAGGGGGCCAGGGCTTCGGTGATCCACTGGTGGCCGTCCGCCGACTGGCGGCTGGGGTCGTAGAAGTTGTCGAACAGCGGGAAGCGCTTGACCAGCTCGTGGACGTTGGGCGTGTCCTTGCCGCCGAACACCGCCAGCGAGCGGTCGCCGTTGCCCGCCGCCACGTCGCCCAGCACCTGATCGTAGGTGCGGTTTTCGCGGATGATCATGAAGACGTGCTTGATCGGGGACGGGTCGCCGATGCGGGCCGGGATTGCGGTCGGCGGCGTGGACTTGCTGCCGCCCGCGGCGGACTGGATGTTCTGCGTCAGGTCCCAGTGGTTGTTGCGGTACACCTGCTCGGTCGCCTTGGCGAGCGCGCCGGGCTGGGTGAGGGGCAGGATCGGGATAATGCTGACCGTGCCGTTGTCCTGGTGGGAGTTGAGGCCGCTCACGTGGTAGTCGGTCTCGAACGAGTACAGCGTGCCCACGCCCTTGTCGTTGGCGACCACCAGCTGCCCGTTGGTCTCGTCGAACACGACCGAAGCGGGCGCGTACGCGACCGGGATGGCCCCGAGGATGGGATTGGCCACGCCGGGCGCGAGATTGACCACCGCGATCGCGTTCGCGTTGTAGCAGGCGACGAACGCTACGCCGAACTGCGCGTTGACCGCGATCGAAGCCGGGGCCGCGCCGTACGCCGGGCCCTGTCCAGGCACGGCAATGGGCAGCGAGATGGGGATGGTCCGCGTCACCTTGTTGGTGGCGGTATCGACGACCGAGATGCTGTCCGAGTAGGTGTTGGCCACCAGCAATTGGCCGGCGTAGAGCGCCATGCCCGTGGGATGGAGGCCGGTCGGGATGGTGGCGGTGACCTTCATTGAGGGGAGGTCCACCACGGAAACGGTGCCGGTGACGGTCGCGCCGACCACCGGATCGGCGACCATCTCCGTGCCCGCGGAGTTGATCTGGAAGTCAGACTCGGTCGCGACCCGCCCGCCCTCGTTGCTCACGTAGGCGGTCTTGCCGTCGACCCCGAGCACCACGCTGTGCGGCGCGTTGCCCACGCGGATCTGCGGGCCCTGGACCGGCTGCTTCGCCGTCAGATCGATCTTGGCCAGCGTGTCGTTCTGGTTCAGCAGCGCGTAGGCGCTGGTGCCGTCCTGGGATACCGCGAGGCCGCCGGGATAGGAGGTTTTCGGGCTGTAGAACGAACCGCATGGGTTGGCGTAGGAGGCCGCCGGGCTGTTGGGGAAGCACTGGATAAAGGAGGCGTCCGGGGCCACGCTGATCTGCGTGTTGTCGGTCAGCAGGCCTTCCGCGCTCACGTTGGCGACCGTGACGTTGCTGCTGTCCTGCGAAAAGAGCAGGTGCTTGCCGTCCGGGGTGTAGGCGATGCCGTTGTAGCTGCCGCTCGCGTCGGTGCCCAGGGTGATGTAGTGCTGCAGCACCTCGCCGGTGAGGGTGTTGAACACCTCGACCGCTTCCATCGCGCCCATGGTGAGCACGGCGGCGGTGTGGGTGTTGGTGTTCGGGTTCACGGCGACGGCCTTGGCCCGGACCCGGATGCCGAGGTCCACCTGCTTGCCGGCGGGGGTGATCACCTGACCGCTGCTCACGACGAACGAGCCGTCAGCCTGAGCGCCTGTGGTGTAGGTAGGGAACGGCACGGACTGGGCGAGGACCGGCACGCCGACCCCGGCGGCCAGCAGGCCCGCGAGCGGGCGCAGACGGTTCGTTTTCGATCGGTTTCGCTTGGCTTGGTGGAGCGGCTTGCTGGACATCGCGTTCTCTCCCGAGTGTTGGGTCGTTGACCCGTTGGTTCGTTGGCCGTGCCTGGCGGTGCGGGGCTCAGGGACGTGCGGCCCCACGAACGCAGTATCCCAAGGAGCGGGTGACGCCATGGTGACTGGAAAATGACAAATTTGTAATCTTGGGCCGGGTGAAGATGAGCTTTACCGCTCCCTGTCGAGCAAAGCCGCCAGCGTCCCCAGGCACCCTGCGTACCGCCGCCAGCGCGCGACGGAGCCGCGATGGATCGGCTGCCGGGCCTGCCATTTGCTGGGTGTGCGCACGGCGCGCGGGTTGGTCTCGGGGCGCAGGCAGGCGTCGTGCCAGGGAAGCCCGCAGGCCGCGACGATGCGCCGAATCGCCGGCTCGGGCGCGGCCGTCAGCTCCTCGTAGTCCACGTCGACCCAGCGATCCGCGGGCAGTACGCCGCGCCAATGGTCGGCCAGCCGACGGTAGCCGCCGAAGTAGCGCACCAGCGCCACCCCTCCGGACGGAAAGGGGAGCGTCGGGTTGAAGTAGGTCTGGTGAATGGACAGAGCCGTGTCGATCGCGCTGCGGCGGCAGTGCAGGATGGTCGCGCGCGGAAAACACAGGTGGATGAGCCCGGCCCACAGAAAGTTGAACGGCATTTTGTCCGTGACGCGGGCGGCCGCGGGGGCGACCGCGCGCAGGGCGCGGAGATAGCCCGCCGCGGCTTCGGCGGTAAAGGCGGCGTCCTCGACGTTCGCCTGGAAAGAGGCCGCCCCGCGCTGGTTCCAGAAGTGCAGCTCGCCGCCGGCCGCGACCTCGGGGTGATTGGAAACGATTTGCTCGACCAGTGTGGTGCCGGACCGGGGCATGCCGAGGATCAGGATGGGGCGCGGGTCGGGGCTGCCGAGCTCCGGCGCGCGGGCGAGCCGTTCGGGCGTCCAGCGGGCGATGAGCCCGTCGATCGCGCGGTCGAACCCGTCCGCGTCGAACGGGCGCGCTTCCCGGCTCGCGGCATTGAAGTGGCGCATGGCGAGGGGGTAGTCGCCGAGATCGTCGGCCGCCTTGCCGAGCGCCAGGTGGACGCGCCGGCGGCTTTCCGTGTCCAGCCCGGCCACCCGAAGGGCAGCCTCCATCCTCGCGAGCAGCCCGTCGTCCCGCTGCACCGGGCGGCAGCGCGCCAGCTCGTAGAAGCTCCCGGCGAGCGCCGGCGCAAGCGCGATCGCCCGCTCGAAGCACGTCCGGGCTTGCTCAAACCGGCCGTACTCGGTCAGCAGGTGGCCGAGCAGGTCGTGCGCCATCGCGTGGCCGGGGTCGCGGGCGACCGCGTGCCGCAGAACCCGCTCGGCCTCCTCGTTGCGGTCCTCGGTCAGGAGCGCCCGCGCCTTGCCTAAACGTCCGAAGCGGCTGCTGCCCCCGGTCTGCGCCGCCCGGCGAAAGCAGCCGGCCGCTTCCTCCCGGTGCCCCAGTAGAAACACGGCGGCCCCGGCCCGGAACCATGCCTCGGTCAACGAAGGATCGAGCGCCGTGGCACGGTCGTAGGCCGCGACCGCGCCGGTGACCGCGCCCGCCGCTTCCCGGGCGATGCCGAGACGGAACCAGGCATCCCCGTATAGCGGATCGAGCGCGACAGCCCGCTCCAGCGCGGCTTGCGCTTCCGCGATGCGGCCCGTTTCCAGGCAAGCCAGGCCAAGGTCGTGCCGCAGCAGGGTATTCGACGGCTCCAGCAGCACCGCTTCCCGCAGGGGTGCGATCGCCTCCGCCGGGCGCCCGGCCCGGAGCAGGGCGGCGGCCCGGTCCGCGGGCGGGGTCAGGAGGTCGGGTGGCAAGTCCATCGGCGGTCCCCTCCGACTATACCCCCGGTCAGGGCACCGGGACCCGGTACACCTCCACGAGCCCCGCTTCTCGCAGCAGAAGGGGCCCGCGCGAGCCGTCGAGCGCCAGCCGCCAGCCGCCGAGGCCCAGTTTTTCGAGCTCCCGCACGCCTCCGTACAACGCCACGGCATGCGTCGCGGGATCGACGCGGTACACCCCCGGCTCCCCGCCCGCGAGCGACAAGAAGAGGAGGCGGTTCCCGTCCCACGCCAGGTCTTCCGCGGCGCGTTCGGCGAGCACGGTCCAGGCGCGGCGGCCGAGGTCGTACAACATCACGGCTTCGCGGTCCCCGGCCAGCGCCGCGATGGAGCCGCCGTCCGGCGACCACTTCGGCATCCTCAGGTCCTCCGAGCCGGGCAGAGCCTCCGCGGCACCAGTCCGGAGATCGACGACCGCCAGGCAGGAGCCGCGTTCAAAGACCAAGCGGCGGCCGTCCGGCGCGAACGAGGGTGCACCTTGGCTGCTGCCGTCCGGGAGCACCGCGCGGGCAGCCCCTCCGGCGCTCGCGATGAGGTGGACGCCCCAGAGCCGGCCCACTTCCGCCGAAACGTAGGCGATCGTGCGCCCGTCCGGCGACCACTGCGGCGAGCGCGCCACCTCGCCCGGCGCGGACAGGCGCCGCTTGTCCGTCCCTTCGGCCCGGCCACGCCACAGGCTGCCCTCGGGCGCGCGAACGTACGCCAGCCATCGTCCGTCGGGAGAAAAGCTGACGGTGTTCGCGGAAAGGCCCCGGTAGCCCGCGGGCGGTTGGTCGCGCGCCGGATCGTAGCGGACCGCGATCTCCGGGGGCTTGCCGCCGCGCCCCGCCGCGCGAAACGCCGCAACCAGGAGCAGCGCGAGCAGCAGGGAAGCCGCGAGCGCGAGCGCCCAGGTCTTGCTTCGCCGCCTCGGCCGCGGGCCGGGTGCCGCCGGCACCTCGACCTCTTGCCGCACCACCTCCACGGCCAGGCGATAGCCGAACCGCGGCAGCGTTTCGATGTATTCCCCGCCGCCGGGCAGCTTGCCCAGCGCCCGGCGCAGCAGAAACACGGTCTGGGTCAGGTTCGCCTCCTCCACGTACGCGCCTTTCCACACCGAATCCAGAAACGCCTGCTTCGCGACGGGCCGGCCGCCGGCGCACACGATCAACGCGAGGGTTTCCCGTTGGCGGCAGGGGAGGTTGAGAACCTCATCGCCGCGCTTGAGAACGTGGCTTGGAAGCGCGAGCGTGCAGCCGCCGAACCGGTACACGGCGCTCACGGCGGAATTGATCTCAATTGATGGATGGATTGAGGACACCGCAAGCTCCCCAGCCTAGATTTTGGACCGACGGGCGGAGACAGGCGTTTCCGCAAGCGAGAACCGACGGAGGCAAGTTAGACGGACGCGTAACTTCGCGGCTGGATGCGCCGGCCAGTCTGGCACGCCTGGCACGCGTTCCGGGACACGTCCGGACGCGGCCAGTGTACGCCCGGCGCGCGGGGGATTGCACGGAAATCGGCTCCGAACGGGTTAAGAGTTTGTAACAGATCGCATAACAGGGAAAGGTGCTTATGCCTTACACATATCAGAATGGGTACGCGGACGCGGAAGCCGCGTACGAAAGCGAAGCCTTCGCGGAAACGCCCTTCACCGACGCGCCAGCGCGGGAATCGTTTGAAGAAGAATGGGAAGCGGAAAGCTCCGAGTTCACCACGCCCTTTCTCCCGGGGGAGGCGTACGAGGCCGGGGAAGCGGAGGCGGAAGCCCCGGCGCTCGAAGCCTTCACGGAGATCTACACGGAGCTTGAAGACCCTCTGTTTCGCGAAGCGCTGGAGCAGCTGGCCGACGAGGCTCTCGAAGCCCACGCCGAGCGGCTTGCCGGTGAGTACGGCGACCGCGAAACGCAGGGCGCGCGGGCGGCGGAGATGCTCCACGAACACCTCCGCCCGCTGGCGCTCCAGGCCGACGCGATGCTCGACCGGTTCATGGAGCGGCTCGAGGCGTACGAGGCCGAGTCGCTGACCGACGTCGAGATCGGTCGGATCGCGAACGAAGTGATGCCGAGCTCGGCCATGCTTTCGCCCGCCTCCGAGCAGTTCCTCGGCGGGCTGATCCGGAAGGCGAAGAAGCTGGTTTCAGGCGCGGTCGACCTGGCCAAGCGGGGCGTTTCGGGCGCGGTGAAGCTCGCGGGCAAGGGACTGGCCGCGATCGGCAAGTTCGCCCTGGGCCCGCTGCTGGCGCCGCTCAAGAAGCTGGGCGTGTACCTGCTGAGGCATGTGGTCAAATTTGCGCTGGGCCAACTGCCCCCGGCGCTGCGGCCCCTGGGGCAAACGCTTTCGGATAAGCTGTTCCGCGCGCTGGGCGAGACCGAGCAGACCGAGGCGGGGGAGGCGCTGGAAGGCGAGCACCTGCCGGCGACGCTCGACGCCGCCCGGCTGGAAGCGGAGTTCGACATACAAGCCGCGCAGCTTTTGTTCACGGAGAACGAAGCGGAAACCGAGCACCTGGTCGAGAGCTACGGCGAAAGCGAAGCGGAAGGCACGCTGGAAGCGCTGGACGACGCGCGCGGGCGGTTTACCCGGGAGCTGGAGCGGCTGAGCGAAGGAGAAAGCGCGCAACCGGTCATGGAACAGTTTGTGCCCGCCCTGCTGTGGCCCGCGGCCAAGACGGCGATCACCATCCTGGGCCGGCCCAAGCTGGTCGCGTTCCTGGGCAAGCTGCTGGGCGGGCTGGTCAAGCCGTTGATCGGCGCAAAGGCCGGCGACCTGATCGCCCCGGCGATCGCGGACGCGGGGCTGCGCATCTTCGGGCTCGAAGCCGAGCAGGCCGAGCCCCGCGCGGCGCTCGCCGAAGCACTGGCCGCCACGGTCGAGGAAACGCTCAACCACGTCGCCGCGCTGCCCGAGCACGTGCTCGAAAACGAGACGCTGCTGAGCGACGCGGTGCACGAAGCGTTTGAAACGGCGGCGGCTTCGTACTTTCCCAACTCCGCCATCAAGCCGGAGTTGCGGGAAAGCGGCGAGCGCCACGGGCAGTGGGCACGCCTGCCGGGCAAGGGCAGCCGCAAGCGCTACGGCAAGTACAGCGACGCGCTGCCGGTTGAAATCTCGGCGCGCCTGGCCGGGGCGGTCCCCTCCTTCGGCAGGGCTACCCTGCGCGACGCGCTCGACAACGACGGCGCGTTCTCGAAGGGGCAGAACCACAAGTCCAAACTGACGCTGTACCAGGCCCTGCCCGGCACGCGGGCCGGGGACATCGCCCGAGCCGAGGGCTTTCCCGCGTCGCAGCTGCACCCGCTCACCCCGCAAGCCGCCGGGGCTTTGCTGGGGCCCAACGCCGCCATGGGGATGCGGCCCACTCCGGATATCTACCTGGGCTCGCCGGGCCGGTTGCACGTGGGCCAGCGGCTGTACCGCATCGAGCCGCGGACCGCGCGCCGGCATACGGTCCGGCCCGTGCACGGCGAGCTCGCGCTCAACCTGCGGCGCGGCGAGATCCGCATCTGGCTGTACCTGAGCGAGCCGGTGTGCCAGCACCTGGCCGGGCTGCTGGGCCGGGGCGGGCAGGCCGCGGCCCAGCAG
>CAXUHL010000017.1:0-22390 GCA_964250745.1 uncultured Acidobacteriaceae bacterium | reverse complement strand
CACACCTTTACGCACCCCAACATCGCAGAAATCTCCGACCGGCAGCTCAAGCTGGAACTGAACCTGACCGAGCGGCTTTTCGGGGCGGAGCTCGGGATCCAGCCGCTCTACTTCAGGCCGCCCTACTCGATCGACCAGGAGCCGGACACGAACGACCAGGCGCAGCCCGCGTACCTGGTCCAGCAGGCCGGCTACACCATCGTCGGCGACAAGATCGACACCGATGACTGGGACGAGCGCGCGCATAAAACGCCTCAGCAGATCGTGGATCGGGTGCTCCAGCAGATCGAGGCGATGGGCAGCCGCGACGACTTCAAGGGCTCGGTGATCCTGATGCACGACGGCGGTGGCGACCGCAGCGCGACGCTCGCTGCGCTGCCCTTGCTGATCACGACGATGCGGGCACGCGGGTACGAGTTCGTCCCTGTGTCGGAGCTGATGGGCAAGACGCGCGCCGCCGTGATGCCGCCGCTCTCGCCCAAGCTGTGGTGGCAGGCCCGGGTCGACCAGGCTGCTTTTTTCGTGTTCTCCACGCTGGCGCACCTGGTGGTCTACGTGTTTTTCGCGGGCGACGTCTTGATGAGCGGGCGTCTACTGATCATCGGCGTCTGCGCGCTCATCGACCGGTTCCGCCCGCGCGCGCCGCTCCCGCCCTTCGCGCCGCAGGTGGCGGTGCTGGTGCCCGCCTATAACGAGGAAACGGTCATCGTGCGGACGGTCCGGTCCGTGCTGCGGTCGACCTACCCTTTCTTGCGCGTAATCGTGATCGACGACGGCTCGACGGACGGGACGCTGCGCGCTGCGCGCGAGGCGCACCGCGAGGAGATCGCGAGCGGCCGGGTGACTGTGCTGTCCAAGCCGAACGCCGGCAAGGCCGAGGCGCTCAACCACGCGCTCGACCGACTCGAGGAGGAGTTTTATGTCGGGATCGACGCGGACACGGTGATCGCGCCGGACGCGATCGAGCGTTTGGTCGGCCACTTCGCGGACGAGCGAGTGGGCGCGGTCGCCGGAAATGCAAAGGTCGGCAACCGTGTGAACCTGTGGACCCGCTGGCAGGCGCTCGAGTACATCACCAGCCAGAACTTCGAGCGGCGCGCTCTCGACCTGTTCGACGTGGTAACGGTGGTACCGGGGGCGATCGGCGCCTGGCGCACGGACGCGGTCCGCCGCGGAGGGTGCTACCCGCTCAACACAGTCGCCGAAGACGCCGACCTGACCATGAATTTGCTCGAGCAAAACTACAAGGTGATTTACGAGGATCGCGCGCTCGCCTTTACCGAGGCCCCGGTGACGGTGCGCGGGCTCATGCGGCAGCGTTTCCGCTGGTCGTTCGGCATTCTCCAGGCGGTGTTCAAGCATAAGCAGGCGCTGCGCAACAACCGCGCGATGGGGCTGTTCGCGCTGCCGAACATCCTGGTCTTTCAGATCCTGTTGCCGCTGGTTTCCCCGTTCATCGACCTCATGTTCCTGGCCGGGCTGGTCAGCTTCCTGTGGCAGAAGTACTTCCACCCGGAGGCGGCGAGCGCGGCCAACTTCGAGAAGCTCGTCGTGTACTTCGTCACCTTCCTCGTCATCGACTTCGTGACCTCGGCGCTGGCTTTCTCGCTCGAGCGCAGGCACCCCAGCAGCAAGGGGGATGGGCTGCTGCTGTTCCATATCTGGCTGCAGCGGTTCACCTACCGGCAGGTGTTCTCGCTGGTGCTGTTCAAGACGCTCAAGCGGGCTATCGACGGGCGGCCGTTCAACTGGGACAAGATCGAGCGGACGGCGACGATGTCGAAGCAAACCGAAAGCATCACGGCGGGGGATTGATGCGGCTGCGCGCGGCTCTTTTTTTGCTTTTTTCCACCTCCGCGGGGGCGCAGACCCTTCCGACTTCCGCGCTGGCCGTCGCGCAGGCGATGGGCATCGAGGGCGATCTCCAAAGGCTGGCGTCGCTCGAGCGCGACGGGCAGGGGGCAAGCCAAGCGGCCGTCGCTATGCGCCAGGCCATCACGGGGCAGGTGCTGCTCGCCTCCTTCGACGCGGACGAGATGCTGGGGAGGATCGACGCGGAGGCCGCGCACGCCGAGGACAGCCGTTACGTGCTCGTGTCGCAAGCCGAAAAACGCAGCGCCGAGCTGAACGTGGCGACCTTCGCGATCAGCGGCGCGCTGAGCACGGTAGGCTCGGCGCTGCAGCTTTCGCAAAGCCTGAGCCGCGCGGGCAACGCGCTCAACGTCGCTTCCGGCGCGACCGCCATCACGCTTTCCGCGGCGCAGCTGCGCGCCACGCACGGCGACAAACGGACGTTTCGGTCGCCCTACAACATGCTCGCGCAGATCCTGGGCGCGGCACCGAACGAGGCGAGCAAGTATCCCGAGGCGGTCAAGGCTTACCTGCACGCGCCCACGGCGGGCGACGGGCAGCTGCCGGACGACGTTGCCCCGGACCAGTCCCTGCCGCTGGCCTGGAAGCGCCTGCACCGGCTCGCGCAGCCGGGGAGCAAGGACGGCGCGAGCCTCGCGAGCGTGACCAGCGACTTCTCCGAAGGCAACAAGTTGAGCGCCGACGAGCTGGCGAATCGCGAGGCAATGCTCCGCGACCTGCACGGGGCGGTGGCTCTGATGAAGACGGAACTGCGCAGAATCCTCGTCGAGGCAAGCAGGCCGCCCGCGCCCTGAGAAGGCCTGCATCGCTCGCCGGGGCAGATCATCCAATCGGTCGAGGATATATCGCGATGGCGAAAACGCTTTTGTTCGACCGGCTCGGCGGGCCGGAGGTTCTGGAGCTGAGGGTTATGGAAACCCGCGCGCCGGGTGAGGGCGAGGTGAAGCTGCGCGTCGAGGCCGTGGGCCTGAACCGGGCCGAGCTGATGTACATGGCCGGACAGTACTTCGAGCAGCCCGCGTTCCCGTCTCGGATCGGCTACGAGCCGGTCGGCTTCGTCGAAGAGGTCGGACCGGGCGTCGACCTGAGCCTGAAGGGCCGGCGGATGGGAACCGTCCCCGGCTATTCCATGAACAAGAACGGCGTCTTGGGTGAGGAGGCCGTCGTGCCCGTGTCGCAGCTTGCCCCGATCCCCGAGAAGCTCTCTTCGGCTGAAGGCGCGGCGGTCTGGATGCAGTACATGACCGCGTATGGTGCGCTGGTGATGCACGGCAAGGCGGGGAAGGGCGATTTCGTGCTCATCACCGCAGCTTCGAGCAGCGTGGGACTGGCGGCGATCCAGATCGCAAAGGCCGCGGGAGCGGTCGCCATCGCGACGACGCGGCGCGGCGACAAACGAGAAGCCCTGCTCGCGGCGGGAGCCGACTTCGTCATTGCGACCGAGGAGGAAGATCTCCCGGCGCGGGTGGGGGAGATCACGGGCGGGAAGCTGGCCCGGATCGTATTCGACCCGATCGGCGGGCCAATGATGGAGAAGTTGGCCGGGGCGGCCGCGCACGGCGGGACCATCTATCTCTACGGCGTGCTTTCGCCGGAGCCGACGCCGTTCCCGGTGATGCTTGCGATGGGCAAGAGCCTGCGCATCCAGGGATACACGTTGTTCGACATCGTGGCCGATGCCGGGGAGTTCGAGGCGGCCAAGCGCTACATCGTCGAGGGTCTGGAGGAGGGCCGGCTGTTCCCGAAAGTCGCCCGAACGTTCCCGCTGGAGCAGACCGTGGAAGCGTACCGGTTCCTCGCGTCCAACCAGCAGATCGGCAAGGTCGTCATCACTGTCCCCTAGGCGCTGATAGGCTTGCGGGATGATCGCTCGCTTTTTGTTGTGCAGCCTGCTCGCAGGGTGGGGCTGGATGTGCGCCCGGGCGCAGGCTGCGCCGACCGCGCAGCCGACGCGGGCCGAGCAGGCCGCCCGCCTGCGCGGCGTGTACGGCCCCTACCGCGCGAACAACGACCTGCTTTCCTACAAGCTCCAGGTCCGGGTCGACCCGGCGGCCGAGACCATTCGCGGCGACAATCGGATCCGCTTCCGCATGCTCGCTCCCGGCAGGCGCATTCAGGTGGACCTCTACCCGAATCTCGCGATCGAGAAGATCACCCTCGACGGCACCGAACTGAAGTACACGCGCGATCTGGGCGCGGTGTACGTGGACTTTCCCGAGGAACTCGCGGCCGGCATGGAAGCGACCATCGACGTTTTCTACTCCGGACACCCTGAGCCGGTGGGGCGCTTCGGCGGGCTCACCTTCGGCAAGGACCCGTCGGGCAACCCGTGGATCGTCACCTCCTGCGAGGACGACGGATCGAGCATCTGGTGGCCCTCGAAGGATCAGTGGCGCGACGAGCCGCAGGACGGGATGGAGATCGCGGTCGAGGTGCCCGCCGGGCTCACCGACGTATCGAACGGCAAGTTCGTTGCCGAGCGCAATCTGCCCGGCGGGTGGACGCGCTGGGAGTGGGCCGTGCACTACCCGATCAACTCCTACGATGTCGCGCTGAACATCGGCAAGTACGCCCATTGGTCCGAGACCTACTCCGGTGTTCCGTCCGACTTCTACGCGCTCCCGGAGAATCTCGAAAAGGCCAAAACACAGTTCGCCCAGGCGAAGGAGATGCTGGACGCCTTTCAGCACTACTTCGGCGAGTACCCCTTCCTTCGCGACGGCTACAAGCTGGTCGAGGTGCCCTATACCGGCATGGAGCACCAGAGCGCCGTCGCCTACGGCAACCACTACGCCAATGGCTACTACGGAAAGGACTGGACGGGGGTGGGGATCAGCCCGCGGTTCGACTTCATCATCATCCACGAGAGCGGGCACGAGTGGTTCGGCAACGCCATCTCCGCCCGCGACACCTCGGACATGTGGATCCACGAGGGCTGGGACACCTATGCCGAGAGCCTATACGTCGAATACCGGTACGGGAAGGCCGACGCGCTCCGCTACGTGAACGGCTTTAAGCCGAAGGTGATCGGCAAACAGGCGATCCTGACCCCGCGCGGCACCGATACGCAGCCCGACCTGGACCAGTACGTGAAGGGCGCGCTGTTCCTCAATACCTTGCGGAGCGTGGTCGACGACGACGCGAAATGGTTCGCGCTGATCCACGACTATTACCAGCGATTTAAGTATCAGACCATCCTGACCGAGGACGTGGTCGCGTTCTTCAACCGGCGAACGGGCCTGGACCTGACCCCGGAGTTCGACCAGTACCTGCGCCATACGGCGATCCCGTCGCTGGAGCTGCGGTTCGGGCCGGGGCAGGTGTCCTACCGGTGGAAGGTGGACGTGGACCCGTTCCGGATGCCGGTCAAGGTCGGCGACCCCGCGCGCTGGCAAATAATCACCCCGACCGCGGACTGGCAGACGATGCCCTGGGCCGGGACGGCGGAGAGCTTCGGGGTGGCGATGGACTTGTTCTATGTGAACGTAGATCGGGGGCTGCCGGAGGGCTCCCGCCCGGCGAGCTAGCCGGTCTTCAAAGACCCGACCGCCCTGTAGGTATTGAGAAGGACGCCCGACGGGAATGCCTGCGTGCCGATGAGTTCGAACGAGCGCGGCGAGGTGCTCTCGGCAAAGAATCGTTTGCCCGTGCCCAGCAGGACCGGGTAGACGATGAGCACGACCTCCTCCGCCAGCCCGTGCGCGAGCAGCGTCGAGGTGAGCGTGGAGCTGCCCCACAGGATGAGGTCCGGGCCCGCCTGCGCCTTTACGCGGCGCGTCGCCTCGGCGAGATCCGGCCCGAGGCCCTCGAACGGGCTCCATGCAAGCGTCTCCGGCCGGTGGGTGGCGACATACTTCACGGCCGCATTCAGACGGTCCGCCATGGGGCTGTCCGGCGCGTTCGGCCAGTGATCCGACCAGAGATCGTAGGTGCGCCGGCCCAGCAGCAGATCGAAGTGTTCGCCTTGCGCGGCGAACACTGCCTCCCGGCCCGCGGGGGTTCGGTAGGGCGCGGTCCAGTCACCGTGCGGGAAACTGCCGTCATCGGCGGAGTGCTGGATCACGCCATCCAGCGAGATGTGTTCCATGATCCTGAGCTTTCGCATCCGCTCCCCGTCCTCTCCGATGTGTTTCTGGGCCGTGTGCATCGCGGAGAATGCGCGGCCCCGACCGCTGCCCGGAGCACTGTGCGTATCGACTCGACCCGGCCTTTCTACCACGACCGGCGACGGAAGCGGAATCGGCAAGCGCAGACGAGCCGGTCCCACCCGCGGTTCAGTAGGGCAGAAACAGCGAAAACACCGTACCGTGACCATGGCTTGCCTGCGAGCTTCGGCACCTCAGCTTCCCATGATGCCTTTGGACGATTTCCGCGCTCAGCCACAGGCCGATCCCGGTCCCCAGGATGCCTTTCGTACTGAAAAAAGCCTCGAAGATTCGTCGACGGACCTGCGGGCTCATGCCGTTTCCGTCGTCGGCAACCGTGATGACCATGCCTTGGCGGCCGTCCTTCCAGTCGCGCCCGTCGCGGCAGCGCAGCAACAGTCTCCCTTGCTGCTGAGGAAGGGCATCGACCGCGTTGGCGATCAGGTTGTTCAACACCTGCCGGATCTCTCCCTGCAGGCAAAGGACCCTCCGCTCCGTTCGTTCCCGCAGCGCGACGGCAGCCCCGATGTATCTCAGCTTCTGATCGAAGATCAGCAAGGCTCCGTCGACGAGTTCGCCGAAGCGAACCGCCTCCCGGTGGGTAGACTGCCGGTGGAACCTGAGCGTCTTGCTGGTAATCGCGGCGACCCGGCGCAGTTCGAGGTCTGCCTGGTCGAGGTAGAGAACGATCTCATCGGTCTGCGTGCTGGTTCTCGCGAGATGGACCAGGTTGGTGACCGCCTCGAGCGGGTTGTTGATCTCGTGCGCGATGGAGCCGGCAAGCCTCCCGATCGCCGCCAGCTTTTCCGAGATGAGAACGGCGTCCTGGGCCAGCTTGCGCTCGTTGATGTCCTCGCTGGTGCCGTACCAGCGGGCGACCTTGCCCGCCTCGTCTCGCCGGGCAAACGCCCGCGTTCGCATCCAGCACTCCTGGCCTGACGAGGTCAGGATGCGGTGCTCGATGTCGTACGGTTCCCCGTGGCGATGGAGTGTCCCCACGCCGCCTTCATGCGCTCCACGTCTTCGGGAGCACACACACGAAGCCAGCCCTCACCGAATGCGGTTTCGTACGGCAGGCCTGTCTTTTCGTGGTAGCGGCCGCTCATCTCCAGCACTTTTCCTTGCCCATCGGCGGTCCAGGGAATCTGCGGGTTGAAGTCGACGGAATGCTGGTGCTCCAGCCGGAGAGTTTCCAGCGCGAGCTCGGTCGCCTTCCGGGTGGTCACATCCTCGCAAACCCCAAGCAGGTAGGGCTCGCTGAACTCGCTTCGTTCGAGTACGGACATGGATTTACGAACCCACACAATCGTTCCGTCGGGGCGTAGATAGCGGACTTCGCTGACCGTTGCGCTCGTTCCGCCGGCAAGACTGCTGAGATCGCCCGCGCAGATCGCCCGGTCGGCCTGGAGGACGACTGCCAGCAGGTTGAGGGTCTGCAGCTCGGCGACGGACCTTCCCGTGAAGCGGCACAGAGCGGGGTTGGTAGCCACGAAGTTGCCGTCCAAGGTGAGCAGCGTCAGGCCGACTGCTGTCTGCTCGAAAGCCGGTAAAAGCGAAAAGTCTCGGACGGAAGACGCATTCATGCTGGAGACTCCGATGACGGCTCTTGGAGAAGGATGGCGGCAGCCTGATTGAGGCGTGCGCTTTCCGCATGGGATGCGCCTGGATAGATTAATTTTCATCTTTCATGGCCATTGTGTTTCAGCGATGACAGCCAAAGAACTTCTGTCGTGGCAATGACAAACCGGCGCGCAAGCATGCCTGTCCCTGTGCCTTCTGGTACGCTGTGCGGTCTCAGGAGGCGTAGGGCGAGGTCCGGGGCGGTCGCGCCGTACCTGCCTCGGAATGGGAGGCGCGCGCTTCGGCGTCGCTCGTTACCCTCCGGCGAACTAAGCCGCGGCCGGCCGGCGACGCGATATGGGCTTCACGGCTGATGGAAGGCGACCGCCGGCAGTCACGGAAGGTCATAAGGTCAGGGCCGTTTTCACCCCAGCTTCACCAGCATCTTGCCAAGGTTTTCTCCCTTGAACAGTTTGAGGAACGCACCCACCGCGCTCTCGATGCCCTGATCCACGGTCTGAGCGGATGTTATCTTTCCGAGCCTGATCCACTCGGTCATCTCGGCAAGAAACGACGGCATCGCTTGCAGGTAGTCGGACACGATGAAGCCTTGCAGGCGGAGCCGTTTTCCCACGACCACGCCTAAGTTGCGCAGGGCATAGGGCTCGCTGTTGTAGTTCCCGATCATCCCGCACATGGCAAAGCGCGCGAACGGCTGGGCGACCAGCAATGCGGCGTCCAGCTGTTCCCCGCCGACGTTATCGAAATAGACGCTGATCCCATCCGGCGCCGCCTTTCGCAATGCGTCGAGAAAGGTTCCCGGCGCTTTGTAATCGAGGACCGCATCCAGCCCGAGGTCGCGCAGGTAATCGCATTTCGCCGCTCCGCCGGCCGAACCGATGACCTTCGCACCTTTCAGCTTCGCGATCTGGCAGGCGGTCGATCCTACAGCGCCCGCCGCTCCGGAAACGAGAACAATATCCCGCTGTTCGACCTTCGCGATCTCCAGAAGCCCGACCCATGCGGTCAGGCCGGTCAAGCCCGCTGTGCCGAGATACAGCTCAGGTGAGATTTGCGTCGTGTCGACCTTCCTCAACAATGTCTCCGGAAGCGAGCCCGGCGCATTGAATGCTTCTCGCCAACCGAACATGGAAAGCACAGTATCGCCCACCTCGAAGTCGTGGTGGTTGGACTGCGAGACGACTCCTATCGCTCCCCCTTGCAGAGGCGCCCCCAGTTCAAAGGGAGGAACATAGCTCGGCTGGTCCCGCATGCGCCCGCGCATGTAAGGGTCGACCGACATCCACAGATTTCGAACCTGCAACTCACCCGGTCCCGGATCGTCCAACGAGACTGTTTCGATCGAAAAGTTCTCCTCGGACGGCATGCCGCCCGGCCGGCTCTGCAAACGGACCTCGCGAACCTGCCGCGCCATTTTGCGCTCCCTTGCTCGTCTTTTTCTGATTGAGTGTCTCACCTGCCTTCGGGAGATGAGAATCGGGTGTCCCGCGTCCGGCGGTACACTAGCACCTATGGCGACCAGCACACTCCCGACGACCCAGATCCAGACCCGTATGCCGCAGGGCAAGTTCGCGAACGAGCCTTTTACCGATTTCTCGCACGGGCGCCACGCCCAGGAGATGAAGG
The DNA here is from genome assembly GCA_964250745.1 of uncultured Acidobacteriaceae bacterium. Taxonomy (GTDB): domain Bacteria; phylum Acidobacteriota; class Terriglobia; order Terriglobales; family Acidobacteriaceae; genus EB88. Next base: position 13,166 of record CAXUHL010000017.1, on the reverse strand, counting down.
CGGCGCTGCAGTGGGTGGGTGACCAGCTGGGGCGGGAGTACCCCTTGGTGCTGGGCGGCGAGCGCGTGGAGACGGGAACGAAGTTCGAGTCGCGCAACCCGGCCCGTCCGGCGGAGGTCGTCGGCGTGCATCCGAAGGGCGGGCCCGTGGAGGCCGACAAAGCGGTCGAGGCGGCGCGTAAGGCGTTTGAAAGCTGGCGCTTCTCCCCTCTCGAAGACCGGGTCTCGCTCCTGATGCGCGCCTCCGAGATCATCCGCGAGCGAAAGTTCGAGTTTTGTGCGTGGCTCACCTATGAGGTCGGCAAGAACTGGGCCGAAGCCGATGCGGACGTGGCCGAGTGCATCGACTTCCTCGACTTCTACGCGCGCGAGGCCCTGCGGCTGGCGGGGACAGAAACGCCGATCCAGCTGCCGGGCGAGCGGGACGAGCTGCACTATATTCCTCTCGGCGTCGGCGCGGTCATCCCTCCGTGGAACTTTCCCCTGGCGATCGCGATGGGGATGACGGCGGCGGCGATCGTGACCGGCAACACGGTCGTTTTGAAGCCCTCGCCGGACGCGCCGACAATCGCGGCCCGGTTCGTGGACATTCTGGAAGAGGCCGGGATGCCGCCGGGCGTGGTGAACCTGCTGCAAGGCGATGCGCAGGCGGGCAATGCGCTGGTCGAGCACCCCCTGGTCCGCTTCATCTCCTTCACCGGCTCGCGCGCCGTAGGGCTGGAGATTAACGAGAAAGCGGCCAAGCCCAGGCCGGGACAGATCTGGATCAAGCGCGCCATCCTCGAGCTCGGAGGCAAGGACGCGACCGTGGTGACGGCCGACGCGGACATGGACGAGGCGGTCGAGGGCGTTCTGGCGGCGGCTTTCGGATTCAGCGGGCAAAAGTGCTCGGCCGGCTCGCGCGCCATCGTCGAGGATGCGATCTACGACACGTTTCTCGACAAGATCCGCGAGGGCGTCGAGGCGATCTCCGTGCGCGACCCCAAAACCAACCCGCGCATGGGTCCGGTGATCAACGAAGCCGCGCAAAAGCGCATTCTGGGCTACATCGAGGGCGCGGAAGGCCGCCTGATCGCGGGCGGCGGAGCGATCGAGACCGAGGCGGGCGGCTACTACGTCGAGCCGACCGTCTTCGCCGATGTCCCGCCGGACTCGAAGATGGCGCAGGAGGAGATCTTCGGGCCGGTGCTGGCGATTCTCCGGGTCAAGAACTTTTCGGAAGCCATGACGGTGGCGAACGGGACGCAGTTCGGGCTGACCGGGGCCGTGTACGCGAGCGCGCCGGGAACGCTGGACCGGGCGCGGCGCGAGTTTCACGTCGGCAACCTGTACCTGAACCGCAAGTGCACCGGCGCGATGGTGGGGGCACACCCGTTCGGGGGCTTCAACATGTCCGGCACCGACTCCAAGGCGGGCGGCCCGGACTACCTGCTGCACTTTACGCAGGGCAAATCGATCGCGGAACGGCTTTCGAGATAAGCGGAAAACTGATGCGAGCTTGGCCGCCTGAGGATGGTGCTGGTTCAGGGGGTTCGGGTAGCCAAGCTCGCACCGGTGTTCGCTAGGAGGCCTGCAGCATCAGGCCGTTGGCCGCCGCGGCGGCATCGGCCAGGATTTTGTGGTGGATCGTGAACAAGGCGAGCTCGAGCCGGTCGGAAACGCCGGTCTTGTCGTAGACGCCGCGCAGGTAGTTCTTGATGACCTGCTCGGTTGTGCCGAGGCGCAGGGCGATTTCCTTGTTCTTGCAGCCCTGGACGATGAGAGCCACGATCTTCATCTCCTTGGGCGTGAGCCGGTCGCGCACCCGCGCGCCCACCACATCTTCATCCGGCACATGGACCGGGGCGACGGTGGCGGAGTGAATGGCGCGCTCGCCGCGGCCGACCCGCCGGACGCAGTCCACCAGGGTGGGCCCGGTGATGGACCGGAAGAACAACCCGTGGACGCGGGCGTTGAGGTAGGGCTGCTGCGGCTCGTTGTTTTCAAGGATCGCGACGCCCCGGCTGCCCGACAGGCAGATTTGCTGCATGAGCTGGTGGGGGTCGAGCTTGAGCGTGGAGCCGAACAGCACGGTCGCTCCGCGGAAGGTGACCAGCGCGCTTTGGAGCCGGTCGGCATCGGGACACTGGGCAATGATGCGGAAGTCGTCTTCCATGGAAAGCACCTTGGCGGTGCCGGTCCTGAAGATGGCCTGGTTGTCAGCGAGAATTACCTTGTTCATCGTCGGAGATCCTTGTGGCCTATCGGCTCGTGTGCCGCCCGGGACTTTCCGTCCGTGCGGTTTCGCTTGGCTTCCCCGGGCCATGCTGCCTGCGGGAAACGACCGGCTCACAGAATCTGGAGGAGAAAGAGGTGCAATGTGGGAAAGAATACACCATGAGTAACCTTTCTTTCGGTTCCCGGTCTGGCGTTCTTTCCTTCTTTGTGCTTATTCAGTAGCGCAAGAGTACAGCATCGGCAAATCTTTGCAAGCACTTTTTTCACTCTTTTTCCTCTGCAACCTTTGGGTGATGGAAGAAACAAAAGGGTTTTCCGGATTTCTATGTGTAGAAATTGCACAGTACGGGAGAGTGGCAAGCTGTTTCCCTCAACCAACTACAATCAGGATGCCATGCCTAAGCCTGTGATCCTCGCGGTCGACGACGATGTCAGCGTGCTCGAAGCGGTGGTGCAGGACCTGCGCCGCCAGTATGCGGAAAGGTATCGCATCCTGCGCGCCGCGTCGGGGCAGGCGGCGCTCGATATCTGCGAGCAGTTGAAAGCCCGCGGGGATGACGTGGCCCTGGTCGTTTCCGACCAGCGGATGCCGGGGATGACCGGAGTTATCCTCCTCGAGCGTGTCCAGGCTATCTTCCCCGAAGCTCGGCGCACCCTGCTGACGGCCTACGCGGACACCGAGGCGGCGATCCAGGCGATCAATTCAGCGCGCATCCACTACTACCTGACCAAGCCTTGGGACCCGCCGGAGCAGCGCCTGTATCCGGTGCTGAACGACCTATTGGAGGCGTGGGGAAGCCGCCACAAGCCCCGCTACGAGGGGCTGCAAGTTGTGGGGACGCGCTGGTCGGCCCAGGACCATCAGGTGCGCGAGTTCCTGAGCCGCAATCAAATTCCCTTTAAGTGGGTGAACCCGGAAACGGCACCCGAAGCGGCGGCCGACTTATTGACCGCTTATAAGGTTGACGATACGAAGCTGCCGGCTGTGTTATTTCCGGACGGCACCTCGCTCGCGCAGCCCAAGCTGCCGGAGCTGGCCGGGCGCGTGGGCCTTCGGACCGAGGCCAAGAGCGACTTTTACGACCTGGTGATTGTCGGCGGCGGGCCGGCCGGGCTGGCCGCGGCGGTCTACGGCAGCTCCGAAGGTCTGCGGACCCTGCTGGTGGAACCGGACGCGCCGGGCGGCCAGGCGGGGGCGAGCTCGCGCATCGAGAACTACCTGGGCTTTCCGGCCGGGGTCAGCGGCGAAGACCTCGCCCGCCGCGCCATCACGCAGGCCACGCGGTTCGGCACCGAGTTCATCACGCAGTGCGCGACGGGCATCACGAGCAAGGGCGGCTACCACACCGTGGCGCTCGGCGACGGACGCGAGGTGAGCTGCCGGGTGGTGCTGCTTTCGACCGGCGTGCACTGGCGGCGGCTGGAGGTACCGGGCGCGGACAAACTGCTGAACGCGGGTGTGTACTACGGCGCGACGCTGAGCGAGGCGCAAACCTGCACGGACGAGGAGATCTTCATCGTGGGCGGGGCCAACTCGGCGGGGCAGGCGGCCATGCACTTCAGCAAGTTCGCCCGCAAGGTGACGATGCTGGCCCGCGCGCCCTCGCTCGACTCGAGCATGTCGAAATACTTGATCGATCAGATCGCCGGGACATCGAACATAGAGGTGCAGACCAAGGCTCAAGTTCGCGAGGTTTCGGGCGATATACATCTTCAGTGCATCGAGGTGGAGCGCGACGGGGAACGCAGGCAGTGCCCGGCATCGTCGCTGTTCATCTTTATCGGGGCCGCGCCCAAGACCGGCTGGCTGCCGGAGTGCGTCCTGCGCGACGAACGAGGCTTCGTGCTCGCCGGCCCGGACCTGAAGCGCGGGGGCAAGCTGCCCGCCTGGTGGGCCGAGGAGCGCGACCCGTACCTGCTCGAAACGGGCGTGCCGGGCATTTTCGTGGCCGGCGACGTCCGGTTCGGCTCGGTCAAACGCGTGGCCTCCTCGGTGGGCGAGGGGTCGATCGCGGTGCAGTTCATGCACCAGTACCTGGCGCAGTTTTAGGGCTGAGGGATCGCATGGTGGAGCAGATGGAAGACGAGGCGATCGACGGGCTGCTGGAGCCGGCCGTGCTGGATGCGCGGCTGCTTGAGGAGCTGCGGGCGGTGGCGGCGTTCGCGAAGCTCGCGCCGGACGAATTGACCCTGCTCGCCGGCGCGGAATGGGTCCGCATCCCCGCGAACGTCCAGGTGACGGTCAACTTCGGCGGCCAGTTTTGTTTTTACGCGCTGCTCGAAGGCGAGCTCACGTTGAGCAAGGCCGAAAACGGGCAGCACATCCATCTGCTGCGGCCGATCGCCGGCGAAACGTTCGGGGAGGTGCCGCTGCTTTCCGGCTGGCGCACGGGCGCGGCGGTCTGCCTGGCGCTCACGCCGTGCCGCCTCCTGCGCATTCCGGAGGGAAGCTTTTGGCGGCTCATGGCGGCCTCCGAGCCGGTGCGGACGGTGGTTCTGTCGAACTTCGCGCGCCGCGCCGAGGCTTACCAGGCGATGGCGCTGCACCGGGAAAAGCTGGTCTCGCTCGGGACCCTGGCGGCCGGGCTCATGCACGAGCTCAACAATCCGGGTTCCGCCGCGCGGCGCGCTTCGGCGCAGCTCAGGGAAAACATCCTGGCGCTGCAGCAGATCTCGCTCCGCATGACGCGCACGCCGCTCGACCCCGAACAGCTGGAGTGCCTGGCCGCGCTGCAGGAGCAGGTCATGACTCTGGCCGAGGCCGGGTCGCCGCCGGCGTTTTCGGCCCTTGAGCAGTCGGACCGCGAAGAAGAGCTGGCCGGCTGGTTGGAGCGTCTTGGCGTCGAGAACGCTTCCCGCATGGCGCCCACCATGGTGCACGCGGGCTGGCGCGAAGCGGACATGCAATGCGCCCGCAACGCGTTCCCGCCGGGCATCCTGTCCGATGCGCTCAACTACGTTCATGCGCTCATCAGCAGTCTTCAGCTGGTCGGCACGGTGGAGCACAGCATCGCGCGGGTCACGGACCTGGTGGTCGCGGTCAAGAAGTACGCCTATGACGACAAGCGCAAGGGCTCGGTCGACGTGCGGGACACGCTCGTGAGCACCCTGACGATCCTGGGCCATAAGTTCCGGCAGAAGGGGATCCACGTGGACCAGGATCTGCTGCCGGGCGAGACCAAGATCGCCTGCGTGGGGGCGGGGCTGGCGCAGGTGTGGACCAACCTGCTGGACAACGCGGTGGACGCCGCGCCCGAAAACGGCGAGGTGGGGGTGCGCCTGTGGACCGAGGAGGGCGAGGTTTGCGTGGCGATCCGCGACAACGGGCCGGGGATCGCGCCGGAGCACCAGAGCCGCGTGTACGAGCCGTTTTTCACGACCAAGGAGGTCGGCGTGGGCACGGGGCTGGGGCTCGACATCGCGCACCGCATCGTGGTGGGCAACTACCACGGCAAGATCCGGTTCACGACCGAGCCGGGCCGGACCGAGTTCGAGGTGCGCCTGCCGATGGACAACGCGGAAGCCGACAAGGGCTGCCGCGCGAGCCGCGGCTGAGCTCACGCCGGGCCGGGTCGGTACGGGCAGCCGCAGGAGTGGCGGACCAGCAGCTCGACCGGCAGCACGGTTTCCGACACCTCCCTGAGCGCGACCTGATTTTTGAGCTTCGCGAACAAGATCCGGCCCGCGGTCTTGCCCAGGTCCTCCGCGGGCTGCCGGACGACGGTGAGCGCGGGGTGCAGCAGATCGCCCAGTTCGAGGTCGTCGAAGCCGACCAGAGCGATCTGCTCCGGCACTTTCCGGCGCAGGCGCAATAAGGCGGACAGGCTGCGCCGGGTGGCGAGATTGTTGCCGGCGAAGATGGCCTCGGGCGGCCGCGGGCCCGCGAGCGCCGTCCGCAGAACCCGTTCCGTATCCGCTTCCGACGCGCAGGTGAAGTCGCTTTGCGGCTCCAAGCCGGCCGCGCGCATTGCCCCGGCGTAGCCGCGGTAGCGGCGGTCCATGGTGTACAAGTCCGACCTGTGGCCCAGGAAAAGAATGCGCCGCATCCCATGGACCGCGAGCAGGTGCTCGGTCAGGAGGCGCGCGCCGGCCTCGTTTTCCGTCACGACGGAGTCGGCCTCGCCCGCCCCGGCGCCTTCAAGCGGACGGTCGAGCATGACCACGGGGATCTCGCGAAACTCGCGTTCGTCGAGCCGGCAGCGGTCGGACCCGGCCGGGATGACGACCATGCCTTCAACGTTGCGCTGCAGCATGCGCTGGGCCTCGCGGTACTCGCGGGTCGAGTCGTCGTTGGTCAGCGTCAGCAGGACGGTGTAGTCGTGCGCGTTGGCGACCATGTTGAGCGAATGGGCGCAGGTTGCGTAGAAGGTGTCGTGGAGGTTGGGCAGGAGCAGCCCGATGGTGCGGGATTTGGCATTACGCAGGGCCCGAGCCATCTCGTTGGGCCGGTAGCCCAGGGCGTCGACGGCGCGCCGGACGCGCTCGGCGGTCTCCTCGGAAACGTGCACGGAGCCGTTGAGCACGCGGGACACCGTCATGGTGCCGACCCCGGCGGTCTCGGCGACGTCGTTCATGGTCGGTTTGCGGGTCATAGAGGCTGGGGCGCGTCCACAGCATACAACCCGCGAGCCGTTTAGACGAACGTTGGACTCCGTTTAAGCCGCGTAGTGGGGCACCATGGCCGCGCCCAGGAGGCCGGAGTCCGTCCCGAGCAGCGCCGGGAGCACGTTGGTCTTGCCCGGCGTGTAGGTGTATTTGTCCGCGGGCATGCTGAGCCGGTATACGTAGCTCGCGCGTTCGAGCTCGCGGAACAGAGCCGGGGCGAACAGCGGCCAGGCCGCCGAGGCACCGCCGCCGATGACGTAAAGCGGGACGTTGAGCGTGTTGACCAGGCCGGCGAGCGACAGCCCCAGGGCGCGGCCGACCGTGTCGTACACAATGAGCGCGCCTTCGTCGCCGTGCTCGGCGAACCGGGCGACGTCGCGCGCGGTGACCGGCTCACCGCGGTCGATCAGGTCCCGCGTGCGGGGCGAGCGGCCTTCGTAGGCGGTCTCCTTGGCCATGCGGGCGATCCCGGTGGCGGAGGCGAACAGCTCCAGGCAGCCGCGGTTGCCGCAGGGGCAGGGGATTCCGTCGGGCCAGATGGACACGTGGCCGGCTTCCCCGGCCATCCCTCGGAAGCCGTGCCAGATTTTTCCGTTGAAGATGAGGCCGTTGCCGACGCCGGTGCCCAGGGTGAGCATGCACAGCGAGTCGGCCCCGTATTGCTCGCCCGCGCCCGCGTGGGCTTCGGCCAGGGCGGCGGCGTTGGCGTCGTTTTCGATGATGACGGGCAGGCCGAGCCGGTCTTCGAGCTCGGTCTTGAGCTCGGTGGCGAAGAAGCCGGGGAAGTTCGGCAGCTCGAGCAGGCGGCCTTCGGGCAGCTCGATGGGACCGGGCGAACCGATGCCGACGCCTTCGAGCTCCGCGCGCCCCCCGCAGGCGTCGATGACGCGGCAGATGGCCTCGGACATGTCGCCCAGCACGGCCTGGGGGCCATCGGTGACGCGGGTGGGGATCGCGATGGAGCTCAAGCGCTGCCAGGCTGCCGAGTAGCCTGCGATTCGCAGGTTGGTGCCGCCCATATCTACGCCGACCGTGAACTTCGCCATTCGAGAGAGGGTGATCCTTTGGAGAGGAGTGGAGGCTGTTGTTCGAAGGGTACTATGGTTGCGCTTGAAGCACGGAGGCGGGAGCTTTCCGGGTCATCCTTCGCTTCCCTCGAAATGATCCTTTTGCGTGGGCGATCTTAATACGCCCCCCGGATGATGTTTTCCGGCTCTTCGCCGTCGAGCAAATGCTGAGCCTGCCTCGCGACGAAGCGGAAAACGCGGCGGAGCAGCTCCGGCGACGACCCGGCGATGTGCGGGGTCAGCAGGAGGTTGGGCGCTTGCCAAAGGGGGTGCCCGGCGGGCAGGGGCTCGGGGTCGGTCACGTCGAGGGCGGCGCGGACATGGCGGCGATGGAGCGCCTCGACAAGGGCTTCGGTGTCGATGACGCCGCCGCGGGCCGCGTTGACGACGAGCGTGCCGGGGCGCATGCGGGCCAGCTCCTCGCGGCCGATCAGGTGCCGCGTCTCCGGGGTGAGCGGCGTGATCAGCACGACGACATCGGCCTCGGGGAGAAGGGTATGGAGGGCGGACACCGGCTCGACCCCTTCGCGGGCCGTGCGCGCGAGGCGCAGGATGCGCGCGGGCTCGAAGGGCGCGAGCCGGGCTTCGATGGCCTTGCCGATCGATCCGTAGCCGACGATGAGCACCGTCTTGCCGGCGAGCTCTTCCAGTGAGACCGCCACTTCCATCGAGCCTGGGCCGCCGTGCAGGTCGATCCAGTGCGCGTCGGAGTCGGCGCGGGTGCTCCAGCGGCCTTCACGCTGCAGCGCCGCGTAAAAGGGCAGCCATTTGAGCGAGGCCAGGATCGCGGTCACCGTCCACTCGGCCGTGGTGCCGTCGTGGACGCCGCGCGCGTTGCACAAAACCGTACCCTCCGGGACAAAGGGCAGGACCGCCTCGACGCCCGCGGACATGGTCTGCACGTAGCGGCAGCGGACGGTCGTGAGCAGTCGTTGCGCGTCGTAGTGGAGGCCCGGCAAGCCCGGCGGCACCAGCATGTCCACCTCGTCCGCCGCGGGGTTTTCGGTTTCGTAGCGGACGACCTCGACCCCTTCGGGCATGGGGCGCGTGGTGGACTCGTCGAGGATGGAGGAGATGGCGATGCGGAGCGGCTTGCGAACAGACATGTGCGGCGGAAGAGTCCTTCGAGGTTATTTGGAGTGGAATAGGTGCTGGTTGATGTTGGGCCAGAACTCCTGGAAGGCGTAGGTGCCGCCGTCGATGATGACATTCTGGAGCCAGCGCTGGCCGGTTTTGGTCCAGGTCTGCTCGGACTCGGGGTAGTACCAGGTGGAGATGCCGGAGGCCGCGCCCGCGCCGACAACCTCGGAGAAATTGAAGGTATTGCCGCCGCCGTCCTTGCGGGTGATCAAGGTGCGGTCGAACGCGTACAGGGCCCGGTGCGCGACATTGCCGTGGCCGAGCGTGTAGTAGCGCGAGTCCTGGTGCAGGAGCGAGGGGAGGATAGCCTGCACCCAGAAGTTCTCGTCCGTCTGGTCGGCGTAGGTGTGGTAGAAGTACTGGCCGTAGCCGGAGATGCCGTGGCCGAACGGCGGCTCATTGCCCTGCCCCTGCGCCACGCCGGCCAAAATCATGGAAAACAGGACTGAAGAGTAGTCGAAGCTCTGCTGGCTGGTCGTCTTGAACTTTTCCAGAACCGACTGGGACGGCAGCTTGGTGTCGGCGGAAACCGCCCGGAAGTTGGGCACGATATACAGGATGCGCTTGGTCTGCTTGGGCTCGCCGTTGTTCGGATTCACGGGGCCTTGGCCTTTGTCCTGGGTGGGCGTCGCGCCGTTCTCGATGGTGTGGGTCGTCTGCCCGAGCGAGGCCAGCACGGCGGAAGGCGCGTCAGGAACGGCCTGTGCGCGGGCGGGCGCGGCAGAGCAGGCCAGAGCGCCCGAAAAGAACAGGGCACTTAAGGAACGGAGGGGTTGGTGCATGCTTCTCCTCGGAAAAAAGATAAGCCGCGCCGCGGCGGGTTGGCGCGGTGCGCGCGTGGGGTTTGCTCGTTGGACGTGGGCGGGGCGGCCGGAGACGCTTTTTTCCGGGCGAAAGTGCCATTGCGGTAGGCTGAGAACCATATGCGCTTGTGGTTGATCTGGATTGTGCTCGCGGTAATTTGGGCGCTGCAGGCCGGGGCGGCGCTGGTGGTCCACCGGGGTCGCGCCGGGTTCATCATGTCGGCGATGGCCGGGTTTTTCGCGGTGATCGGGATGATCGTGCGGCGGCGGACGCTGGAAGAGGCGGCCGGAGCGGCGGGCGTGAAGCCGGGGCGGCGCAAGCGGCGTTAAAGGGTTGCTGAAGAGCAGAATCAGGGTGTCATCCTGAGGTGAAGGACCTGCTTACCTTGCAGATCGGGAGGAGAGCAGGTCCTTCGCCGCGCTCAGAATGACCCTTGTTCAGACTCGCGTTCAGTCGCGATGCGGCCGGTGTACACGGCCATTCCGGCTACGGCGTCGATGCCGAGCGCGTCGAGCGCGTCGATCTCCCCTTGCTCGCGGATGCCCCCGGCGACGATGAGGCGGCCCTTCGTAAGGGCGCGGAGGCGCTGGGCGACCGCGAGGGGGAAGCCCTGGAGCGTGCCCTCCGTGTCGACATGCGTGTACAGGAAACCGCCGCAAAACGGGTCGAGGGCGTGGACGGCCTCGTCCGGGGTCAGGCCGGTCTGCTCGCGCCAGCCCCCCACGGCGACGCGGCCGCCGCGCGAGTCGATGCCGGCGAGGAAGCGCTCTGGGCCGACGGCTTCGGCGAGCTCCCGCGCGAGCGCGAGGTTGACGCCCGAGGCGGGGAACAGGGCGGACGAGAAGATGACGCGGCGCACGCCGAGCGCGACCAGCGCGTGCGCCTGCGCGGCGGTACGGAGGCCGCCGCCCACCTGCACGGGCAGCTCGCGGGCGATCCGCTCGATGAGCGCGCGGTTGTTGCCCTCGCCCTTGGCCGCGTCCAGGTCGATGAGCTGGACGAGAGGATAGGGCCGGAAGCGGTCGATCCAGTAGGTGAAGTCGTCCGACGCGATGCGGAGCTGCTCGCCCTGCACGAGCTGCACGATACGCCCGCCCATGAGGTCGATGGCGGGGATCAGCATGGCAGCCTCACGGGGACCCGGTCGCGGATCTGCTCCTTGAGCGAGCGCGCATCGCTGACGCCGAAGTGGAAGATGCTCGCGGCGAGCGCGGCGTCGGCTCGGCCGGCCGTGAGGACCTCGGCGAAGTGCTCCGCGGAGCCCGCGCCGCCGGAGGCGATGACCGGGATCTGCACGGCTCGGGACACGGCTGCGGTGAGCGCGCAGTCGAATCCGGCGCGGGTGCCGTCGGCGTCCATGCTGGTGAGCAGGATTTCGCCCGCGCCCCGCCGCTCGGCCTCGCGGGCCCACTCGATCGCGCCGCGGCCGGTGGGCTTGCGTCCGCCGTTCACGTACACCTCGGCCTCGTCGGGGGCGTTCGTGCCCCGCCGGGCGTCGATGGCGACGATGACCGCCTGCGCCCCGAACCGCCGGCCGATGCGGTCGATCAGCCCCGGATCGGCGAGCGCGGCGGAGTTGACCGAAACCTTGTCCGCGCCCGCGTCGAAGACGGCTGTCGCGTCGTCGGAGGAGCGGATGCCGCCGCCGACGGTGAACGGGATAAAGAGCTTGCGGGCGGTCGCTTCAACCGTGGCCAGGAGCGTGCCCCGGCCCTCGTGGGTGGCGGTGATGTCGAGCAGCACGATCTCGTCCGCGCCGGCTTCGGCGTGCTGCGCGGCAAGCGCGGCGGGGTCGCCCGCGTCGACGATTCCCTCAAACTGTACGCCTTTCACGACGCGCCCATCACGGACGTCGAGGCACGCGAGAATGCGTTTGCTCAGCATGGAACCCGCATGAAGTTTTCAAGCACCTTGAGGCCTGTTTCCCCTGACTTTTCAGGGTGGAACTGCACGCCCATCACATTCGCGTGCTCGACGGCGGCGGCAAAGGTCTTGATGTACTTCGTCAGCGCGGCGGAAGGGTTGGTGAGCCGCTCGGGGCCGGAGGGGGCGCGATAGTAGGTGCCGAGCGCGGGGACGAAGAAGGCGTGGGTGAAGTACACGAAAGCATCGTCGTCGACGCCCGCGAACAGCCGCGTGTCGGCTGGAAGGTGGCGCGGGGCGAGGGTGTTCCAGCCGACGTGCGGGACCTTTTCAGCCCCGGCGGGGAAGCGCTCGCAGCGGCCCAGGAAGTGCCCGAGCCCGCGCTGCCCGGGGGCTTCCGCGCTGCCTTCGAGCAACCACTGCATGCCGACGCAGATGCCCAGGAACGGGACGCCGCGCCCGACGGCCTCGCGAATCGCGGGGGTCAGGCCGGTCTCATCCAGGCGGGCGGTGGCGGCGAAATGGCCGACGCCGGGCAGCACGATGCGCTCGGCATCCCGAACGACGGACGGATCCTCGGTCGCGACCGCCCCCCCGGCCACGGCGGCCAGGGCCTTCATGACACTGGCAAGATTCCCGGCCTTGTAATCGACGACAGCGATCACAGTTTTTTTCTCATAAAAGACCCTTGGTCGAGGGCAGCATCTCCCCGAGCTGCCGGTCGCGCGAGCAGGCCACGCGCAGCGCCCGCGCGAAAGCCTTGAAGAGCGCTTCGAGTTTATGGTGGTTCGACCGGCCGTACATGGTCTTGAGGTGGACGTTGGCGCGCGCGCCGCGGGCGAAGCCGTCGAAGAAGTCCACGACCAACTCGGACTGGAGGTCGCCGACCAGATCGGTCTTGACCTTGGTTTTGACCTTGCACGCCACGCGCCCGGACAGGTCAACCGCCGCGATCGCGAGCGTTTCGTCCATCGGCATCAGGAAGTAGCCCGCGCGATGGATGCCTTTTTTGTCGCCGACCGCCTGGTCGAAGGCCTCGCCGAGCGCGATGCCCACGTCCTCGAGCGTGTGGTGCTGGTCCACGTCGAGGTCGCCCTTGCTGGTCAGCTCGAGGTCGAACGCGCCGTGCCGGGTAAACAGCTCGAGCATGTGGTCGAAGAAGCGGATGCCGGTCGAAACCTTATAAACGCCGCTACCTTCCAGGGTCAGGCGCAGGGCAATTTGCGTTTCGGTGGTGCTGCGGTCGAGCGCGGCCGTGCGCCTGGGGGCGTCGGCGGGCTCGCGCCTGCGGGCCGGCTTCCGAGCAGGGCGCTGCGTCAGTTCCGGGGCCGACTTTGAGGCCGGTTTGTGCGCCCTCGAACCCGCTTTTGCTTCGTGCGCTTCGGGCGCGGTCAACTTCGCCGCCGGTTGATCGAGAGCGGGCGGGGTCTTCGGAATGCGTGCGCGGCGATTCGCGGGGGTGGGCTGGGCT
>CAXUHL010000016.1:333-22563 GCA_964250745.1 uncultured Acidobacteriaceae bacterium | reverse complement strand
ATGACGGCCGTGCGCACGAGCACCGGGGCGGGGCTGCGGCCTTCTCCGCGTTCGACCAGGGCGAGCGCGACGACAGGCAGCGCGAAAAAGACGGCGCCGAAGATCAGGGTCGCGTGGTGCGCGGCGGCCGCGGCGGCGAACAGCACTACCGCTTTCAGAAACGAAGCGAGGCGGCCGCGCCGGAGCCAGTCGTGGAAAAAGGGCAGCGCGTTGAGGTAGATGGGCGCGGCGGCCGTGGTGCCCAGCTGTCCGGCGGAGTAGACCAGAAAGCTTTCCGACCCGAGCAGCACGCTCGCGAGCGCGGCGTAGGAGGCGGCGCGGGCATCGACCCACAGCAGCGCGAACCGGTACGCGCCCACGGCCAGGAGCAGGATCGCGGCCAGCTGCACCGCCATATAGGCCCAGTTGAGCCCGACGGCATAGGACAGCAGCGCGATCCACTGCTGCGGCAGGGGCGGGTAAGTGGTTTGCGAGAAGCCGGCGAACCACCTGGGGTTCCACGGGTCGAACCAGTGGTGCACGTAGTGCGACGCGAAGAAAAGGTGGAAATTGGTGTCGTAGGACTTCAGCGGCAGCTGCATAGCGAACAAGGGCAGGTGCACCGCGATCGCGGACAGGAGCACAAGGCCCATGGGGATGGGCCGAAGCGAAAACCGGTCTGACTCGTATTGCTGCACGACGTGACCTCGGTGCGGAATCCGGCCTTGCGGGGGTACACCGCCGGAACCGCCTCTGCTATCCTCTCAGCACTGCCAAAGCATACACAATAGGGTTCGGGCGCGCCTGGGGATTGTCCTGTTTCACGTCTTCCCGGTGGAAAGAATCCAACGATGGTGCACCACCCTGGGAGCTGCTTGATCGGGAAATTTGCATCTTTGCTGAGCGCCTGCGCGATTCTGGTCGCCGCGCCGGCCGCATGGGCCCGGGCGCAGACCTTTTCGGTCAACCCCGGCTCGGGGCAGGCTGCCCCGCAGGCGGGCGACGCCGGGCAGCTCGGCTTCGGCTCCAATATCGGCAACGCCCGGCTGGCGCGCGGCGCGCAGCTGGCCCTGGCCAAGGGGAACAAAGCCGAAGCGGTGGACTATGCGGAGCGCGCCGCGAGGGCCGCTCCGAACGACCCGCAGATCTGGCTTCTGTTGGGCTACGCGTCCCGCCTCGACGGGCGGTACGGGCGCGCGATCGACGCATACCAGCACGCCCTGAAGCTCCAGCCCGGGCTGGTCGAAGGGTTGTCCGGCCTGGCGCAGACCTACAGCCTCACCGGACGGACGGAAGAAGCCGAGCGGCTCCTGAAGCAGGTGCTCGCCGCGAACGGCGGACGGGCCGACGATCTGCTGGCCCTGGGAACCATTTACCTGCGCACCGGACAATACCCCGAGGCCGCCGCGGTGCTGACGCGGGCGGAGCGGCAGCAGCCAAGCGCCAATGTAGAGCTGCAGCTGGCCACCGTGTACGGGCGGCTCGACCAGCCCGCGCAGGCCGGGCGCTTCCTTCAGCTCGCCAAGGGCCGCTCGCCGGGCAACCCGGACGTGGCGCGCGCGCTTGCCGGCTTTTACCGCGACGCCGGCGACCCGGCCCGGGCCGTCGCGGAGCTCGAAGCGATTCGCAACCCTCGGCCGGAAGTCCTGGCGGAGCTGGCCTACACCTACGGGCTCGCGGGCAGGCCCGGCGACTCGGCCCGTGCGTACGCAGAGGCTGCCGATGCGCTCTCGCGCGACGAGGGATTGCAGGTTTCCGCGGCCCAGGCGCTGGTGGGCGCGGGCACGCCGGACCGGGCCGCGCCGTTTCTGGCCAGGGCCGCGCGGTTGAACCCGGACTTCTACCGCCTCCATGCCGTGCGCGCCGCGATCGCGCAGCTTGAAGACCGCGATGCGGACGCCGCCCGCGAGTACAGCGCCGCCCTCCGAACCCTGCCGGGCGCCCCGGCGGAAGGACGGCTCTACGGCACTCAGCTGCGCATGAACCTGGTCGCGCTCTACGGGGACCTGGGCGAGCCGGACCGGGCGGCGGCCGAGCTCCGGACGGCGCGCGAGCAGCTCGCGGCGCTCGACGAGGCGGGGCCGGACCGCGCGGCCTTTCTCCGGCTGCGGGCGCTGGTCAAGCTCAACGACGGGCAGCCGGAGCGCGCGCTCGCCGACATGGAAGCCTCGCTCGCGCTGACGCCGCGGGACCCGAACAGCCTCCAGATCGACGGCGACCTGCTGGTCCGTCTCGGCCGGGCCCGGGAGGCGGTGGCCGTGTACCGCAGAATCCTCGCGGGCGACCCGCGCAACCGCGCGGCGCTTACCTCCCTCGGCTTCGCCTTCCGCGCCGCCGGGCAGGACGGCGAGGCAGAGCGGGCCTTTCTCGAGCTGGCCAAACTTTACCCATCCTTATATACGCCTTATCTGGCGCTCGGCGACCTGTACACCGCCGGGGGCGCGTACCGCAAGGCCCTCGCTGCCTACGGCAAGGGCTGGGCGCTGGCTCCCCGGAACAGCGCGATCGTCGCCGGCGGGCTGAACGCGGCGCTCGAAGCGCGGGACCTCCCTCTGGCCGGCGGCTGGGCGCGGCGGGTCACCCCCTCGATGGCCGCGGTGCCCGTCGTGATGCGGGAGCAGGAACGCTATCTCTATTTCACCGGCAGCTACGCGGCTTCGGCCGAGATCGGCCGCCGCGTCATCGCGGTCCTGCCGAATGACCGCGAGGTGGTCGTGTACCTGGGCTACGACCTGCTGCACCTCGAGCAGTACCCGGAGCTTTTAAAGCTCGCTGAAGCCTACACGGACCGCCTGCCGAAGGAGCACGACCTGCCCCTGCTCGCCGGCTACGTGTACAAGCACGACGGGCGGCCCGCGGAGGCGCTCGCCGCCTTTACCGAAGCGCTGAAGCGCAGCCCGGAGGTCGCGACCGCGTACGTGAACCGGGGTTTCGTGCTCAACGACCTCCATCGCCCGGCGGAGGCGGCCGAGGATTTCCGAAGGGCGCTCAGGCTCGCGCCCGGCGACGGGGAAACCCACCTCGGCCTGGCCTACGCGGAGCTCAACCTCCACCATTCCGCGGCCGCGATCCGCGAGTCCGAGGTTGCCCAGAAAATCCTCGGCGACGGCGAACCGTTCCATGTCATTCGCGCGGCCGCGTACGGGCGGCAGCGCCTTCTGGACAAAGCCTCCCGCGAGTACCGCGCCGCGCTCGGCTTCGACCCGAACAACGGCTCGCTGCACCTGGGCCTCGGCAATACCTTGTTCGCTCAGCAGCGCTACCGGCAGTCGATCGGGGAGTTTCGCGCCGCGGCGGCCCTTCAGCCGGAAAACGCCGAAGCCTACGCGGCAGCCGCGCGCGCCCATGCCAACCTCCAGGAGCGTGCCGAAGCGCTTGCCGCCGCCGCCGAAGCCGAACGGTACGCCTCCCGGGTGCCGTCGATCCCCGGCGAGCCCGGCTCGGGGGAAAGCGGCATCTATCTCGCGACCGGGGAAGCCTTCAACCTGCTGGGTCAACCGGCGCAGGCGATGGACCGGTTCGCCCGCGCGCTCGCGGCGCCCAACAGCGACCGGGTCGGGGTGCGGCTCGCGATCGCCCGCTTGATGGCGGGCCGGGACCAACGCGCGGATGCCGAACGGCAGGTCGCGCTCGCCCAGCTGGAAGCCGCGGCCGGCGACGCTCCGCCGGCGACCGGCGACCAGTATGTGGAGGCGGCCGGAATCTTCCAGCAGCTGCACGAGTACCCGCTCTCGCAGACCTATCTGGACCGCGCCGCGGCCGCGGGCGCGCCGGAAAATCCCGTCCGCATCGCCCGGGCCAACAACTATCTCGCGCTCGGGGACACCCCCCGCGCCGCCGCGGAGCTCGCCTCGGTCCGGCACGGCGAGGACGCGGCCGCCGAGTACGGCTTCCTGCTCGCGCGGGCCGGCGTGTACCAGCAGCAGCAGCAGGGGGCCGCCGCCGTCACCTCGTTCGCGCAGGCGGCCAGCGCGGCCGGCGAGGATCAAACCGCCGAACAGTCGCTGCTGCTCGCGGGCGCGAGCGAGGGTTACCGCTTCAACCCGAAGCTGAGCCTGATCGGCAACTTCATCGTGCAGCCCATCTTCGAGGACAGCACCGTCTACGTCCTCGACTCGAAGCTGAACAGCCCGGCGGGCCCGGTCAACCCCGGCGACTCCACGCTGCTGCCGCCGCCCCGGTCCTCGGTCGAGACCGATGCGATCGGCTCCTATCACCTGCACCTGGGCGACCTGCCCAACCCGGGCGGCTACGTGCAGGTGCGCGACGCGCGCGGCCAGATTTCCATCCCCGCCACCGGCTCGGTCGTCAACCGCAACACCATCGACACCTCCGTGAACTTCGGCCTGGCCCCGGTCCTGCACATCGGCACCGGCGCTGCGACCTTCAACACGGGCGTGCAGGGCACCCTGCGCCGGGATACCCTGAGCGCGAACGACATCGACCAGAACCTGTTCCGCTTTTACACCTTCGCGTCCACCACGTCGTTTCTCGATGCCGTTTCCGCCACCGGCTACTTCATCTACGAGACAGGCCCGTTCACGCGGATCCCGGAAAGCTCCCGGACCCTGGCCGGGGCGGTCAACTTTCGCGTGGGCGCGCCCTGGTCCAGGACCGCGCTGCTGACCGGCTGGGGCCTGACCGACCAGCAGTTCCCCTCCTCGCGGCTCGGCTTCCGGGAAAACCGCTTTACCTCGTCCTACATCGGGCTTTCGCGCGCGTGGGGGACCAGGCTCCAGTCCGAAGCCATCGTCGAGGATCTCCGGGCCTGGCGGATCGTGCCTTTTTCGCCCCTCGGCTCCGCGATCTCCCAGGCGCTGCGCCCCGCGGGCACCGTGAGCTGGACCCCGGCGAAGAACTGGAACCTCACCGCCAACGGAAGCTTCGAGAACACACGCGGGTTCCACGTGTACGACCTGCTGCAAACCGGGGTCGCCGCTTCCTACACCCGCCCCTTGAGCCGCAGCTTTCAGGCCGAAGGGGGCGAGGTTCGTCTGCGCTACCCCATCCGCTTCTCTGTCGGCGTCCAGCAGGAAACATTTCCCAACTTCGATCGCGGCACCAACGGGCAGTTTCGGCCGTTCGTCAGCCTCACGTTGTTCTAAGGTTAACCATGAAGATTTGCTTGATAGCCGCCTTTCCCCCCAGTGGCGGCCCGTTAAACGAATATTCTCTGCACATGGCCAGGGAAATCCAGCGCCACCCGGGCGTGGAGCTGACCATCCTGGCCGATGAGCTGCCCCCCGAACGGCCCGGCACGCCCGCCGCGCCGGAGGTGCCGGGCTTTCACGTCATCCGCTGCTGGAAGTTCGGCAGTCTGCGCACGCCGCTGCGCTTGTTGAAGGCCGTTCGCCGGACCCGGCCCGACGTGGTGTGGTTCAACATCGTTTTTTCGAGCTTCGGCACGCAGGACAGCCCCTTGGCCGCCTTTGCCGGGCTGTTCGTCCCGGCCCTGACCCGCTCGGCCGGCTTCTACACCCATGTCACCCTGCACCATATCGTCGAGCACGTGGACTTCGCCGCGAACGGGCTCAAGCGGGAACGCTTGTACCGCCTGGGCACCAACCTGATCACCCGCGGCCTGCTCAGGGCGCATTCCGTTTCGGTGCTCCTGTCCAGCTACCGGCGCACGCTGATCGCCAAGTACGCGGCTGAAAACATCCTCCTCGGCACGCACGGGGTGTTTACCCCCTTGCCGAGCCCGCCGGATTTTTCAAAGCGCAACAACCCCGAAATCCGCATCCTCGCGTTCGGCCACTGGGGTACCTACAAGCGGCTCGAACCGCTGATGGAAGCCTGCCCGGCGGTGCGGCCCATGGGGCCGAAGGCGGGGTTGAGCGGGGGCGGCGGCAACCACCCGGGCCGGCCCGGGTACTGGGAAACGGTGCGCGCGGCGCTCGACCCCGGGCTGCCCATCGAGTTTCTCGGATATGTTCCGTCCGCCGACGTGCCGGAGCTGTTCCGGACGAGCTCGGTGCTGGTCATGCCCTACAACTCCTCGACCGGGTCGAGCGGCCCCGCGCACCAGGCTTGCGAATACGGGCTGCCGATTCTCTGCGCGGACATCCCGGACTTCCGCTGCATGGCCGCCGACGAGGACATGGCCATTCACTTCTTCCGCATCGACGATGCCGCGGACCTGGCCGAGAAGCTGACCGCCCTCCTGAAAGCCCCCGCGCTCCAGCGCGAGATGGGCCGGCGCAACTACTGGGCCGGCATCCAGATGACCATGGCCAATATCGCCCGCACCTACCTGCGCTGGTTTGAGCTGCAGCAGCTGAAGCGCCTGCTGGCCGCGAGCCGGACGCGCCTGCCGTGGCGTCGGAACAAGTGGGTCAGCCCCGGGACGGCGCTGCCGGCAGCGGCGCGGATCAGGGGGCAGGCGCGCGAGCCGGGGAGCCGCGCCGGGGAGCCGGGCCGTGAGCTGGAAGAACGGTCGGGCTTCGAGCAGGCATGAATCCGGTTTCCTTTCTGCTGTCCCAAGCCGCAACAGGCCCGCAAAGTGAATCCAAGCACCAGCGTCATTTTCATGAGCTGAAATCGGCTTTGGCGTAGTGTGTAAAATCAACGTGTAAGCGCGACGCGGCATGTAAAAAGGGTGACACTGTGCTTCGACTCTCAGGTGCCGGACCAATTTCCCGAGCAGCTCTTCTCACCGCGGCGTTTGCGCTTCCCTGGCTGCTTACCGGCTGCGGGGTGACACGCCTGGCCGGTGCCGCGGATGCACCGGCGGTATCGCTGAACCTGGCCGCGACCCCGGCCGCCATTGCGCCGAACAGCACGGCGACGCTGACCATCAGCGCCGCGAACGCGACCACGGTCGCGCTCACCGGCAGCGCCGGCTCCAGCTGGACGCCCCGCGGGGGCGGCCCCCCCCACCCCGCCCCCCCGCCGCCCACGACTACTTACACGGCAACCGCCGCCGGGCCGGGCGGACCGAAGTCCATGAGCGCCACGGTCACCGTGACGGCCGCGGCGGCCCCTCCCGCGCCGCCCGCTCCGCCGACGCCTGCCCCGCCCAATCCTGCCCCCGCCGCGGTACCGTCCGTGACGGCGGCCGCGAACCCTGCTTCGATCACGGCGGACTCGTCCTCCATTCTGACCATCGGCGCAGCCAACGCGACTTCGGTCAGCATCACCGGTCCGGGCGGCGCGAGCTATGCGCTGCCGGGCAGCGGCGGTATGCAAGCGGTCAGTCCCGCCTCCACCGCCGCCTATACGGTCACGGCGGAAGGACCGGGCGGGAAGGCTTCCACCACGGTGACGGTCACGGTCGCGCCGAACCCGGCACCGACCGTCACGCTCGCGGCCAACCCGGCGTCCGTCCTCCCGGGCGCGGTTTCAACGCTGTCCGTCAACGCGAGCTACGCATCCACCGTTGTGCTGACCGGCAGCGACGGCTCCAGCTACACCCTCCCGGCAAGCAGCGCGCAGCAGGCGGTGACCCCTTCCGCGACCACCACGTATACGGCGACCGCCAAGGGTCCCGGCGGGCAGGCCGCGGCGGCCGCGACCGTTTCCGTGACCGCGACGCCCATGCCCGGCGCCGGACTGGTCGCGAGCCCCGCCTCCATCGTCGCGGGCAACAGCGCGACCCTGACGGTCACGGCTACCAACGGAAGCGCGGTGACCCTCGCCGGCAGCGACGGCACATCGTACAACCTGCCCTCCGGCGGAGGCACGCAGACGGTGAGCCCGTCCGCGACCACGACCTACACCGTCGCGGTTACCGGGCAGGGAGGCCATGCCGCGTCCGCCAGCGCCACCGTGACCGTCACGCCGGCGGAGCAGGCGAACAGCAAGCGGATTGACCATGTGGTGCTCATGCTTCAGGAGAATCACAGCTTCGACAACTACTTCGGCATGCTCAACCCGTACCGGACGGCGCAGGGCTTCAACGTAGGCGACGACGGGGCCACCTACACCGTCGACGGCATCGACGACAAGCTCGCCACCATCCGGAACCAGGACGATGCGGGCGACTCGTTCGCGCCGTTCAAGCTCACCAGCACCTGCGTGGACGACATGACATCCTCGTGGCTGGAAAGCTACGGCGACGTCAACCGCTGGAACGCTACAACTGGCCGTCCTATTCTGATGGACGGCTTCGTGCACACGGCCCAAGGATTCGCCGGCTATTGCGCCCAAAACCCGGGCAGGTGCGCCGGTACGTTCAGCGACACCACGGGCCGGCGCGCCATGGGCTACTACGACGCGGACACGCTGAACTACTACTACTACATGGCTTCGCAGTTCGCCGTGGCCGACCGCTGGTTCACGCCCGTCTCCAGCAAGAGCACGCCGAACCGCATCGCGACCTATACCGGCGGCACGACCGAGGGCCTGGCGTTCGATCCGTTCCGGGACGATAGTGTGACGAACCAGCTCGGCATCCAGACCATCTTCAGGAAGCTCGACACAGCCGGCGTTTCCTGGAAGATCTACTACACCGTCACGAACGGCGGCTGCCAGGACGCGGACGACTGCCCGGCCAACGTAAACGCCCGCTACCCGGCGACGACCTTCGCCGATTTCCAGGACTCGTACAAGTACCTCAACGTTCCGGCGCAGGCGGGCGTGTGCGCGGCACCGGCCGTGGGGTCCAGCGCGGTCGGCGACACGTCGAACTCCTTCTGCATCGACCCGAATCACATCGCGCCGCTCACGCAGTACTTCACCGACGCGGCCAACGGCACGCTGCCCCAGTTCGCCTACATCGAGGCCGGCTACGGCGTGAACGACGAGCACCCCGGCTCCGGCCAGTCCATCCTCAAGGGCCAGGCCGAGGTGGCCAAGGTCGTCAACGGCCTGATGGCGAGCCCGAGCTGGAAAGATTCGGTGTTCTTCCTGGCCTACGACGAGGCGGGCGGCCCTTACGACCACGTGCCGCCGGTGCCGGGCCATTCCAACGACTACACGACCCTCCCGACCTCGGCGTTTCCGCCCATCGACTCGATCGCGGTGAACGCGGACAGCTTCAATCCCTGCCCGCGCATCGCCGGAAGCCTGCACTGCGATCTCCCGCCGGGTACGCCCGGAACAGACCCTGCCGACGCAGCCGCGAAAACGGGGTTTGCCGCCCAGATCGGCTTCCGCGTGCCGAACCTGATCGTTTCCCCTTTCACCCGCAGGCACTACGTCGGGCACACCCCCATGGACCACACGGCGGTGCTGCGCTTCGTCGAAAACCGCTTCATCGGCGCTGAAGCGCACCTGACCGCGCGCGATGCAGCCCAGCCGGACCTGCTCGACTTCTTCGACTTCACCCGCGCGCCCTGGGCGACGCCGCCCGCCCCGCCCGCGCCGCTAAGCGATCCGAGCGGGTCCACCTGCCACGCGGACAGCTTCGCGCCGTAGCGTTTACCGCCGCTGCACGGAGCCGGCCGCATAGCCGGTTCCGTTGAAGCTCGCGGTGACCGTAACCTGCGCGCCCTCCTTGAGGTCCGCGGGTCCGGGGAACGCACCGGGGGTGAACGTGAGCGCGTAGGAGGTGTCGTCGAGCGGCGCGGAAACGGTCATGCGTCCGGCGGGGATGTCGAGTGAGACGAGCTCCCCGGTAAAGGTGAAGGCCGAGCCCGGATGCGCCAGGATCGTCACGCTCGCCGCCTCGGTTTGCGCCCCTGTACCCGGTGAGAAGGCAGCTTTCACCAGGTCGCCCTTGCGGAGGCTGACCCCACCCGGGGCGGCTTGTTTGCCGGCCGTGATCTCCGTCGCTTTCGTGATGCGCAGGGTGACCGGCGCGCCCATTTCCCGGCAGACTACCTCAAGGAGGCCGCCGGCCGCGTCGAACGCCTGCACCTGGCCAGAGCAGTCGCTTTCCGGCGTGGCGGACAGAATATGGATCTTGAGCGCGAACACCGCGGTGCCGTCCAGGGTCGTTTCCACCGAGGCGCGTTCCTCGGGCCGCAAGGAGGCGCGCGGCGCGCGCACGCCGTCCCGGTACAGCTCCGTGCGGGCATCGTAGAGCACCTTGAACGGCTTGGTTCCGTAAATCTCGAGGTCGAACTGGTCACGAACCGGATCGAGCCGGCCGACCCGTCCGCCGATCACGGTCGCCCTGCCTTTGGGGGCAGGCGGAAGCGCCTGCCTGGGAGCGGGCGCTTCCTGGGCGCAGGCGGAGCCGCACAGGATCAAGAGCGCGGCCGCGGCACGCGAGCCTTTCCGGCGCAATGTGTTTTCTACCTTCATAGCTTGACCCGCTTCGCTCCAATCCACTGCCTTGCCGGCTCTCGAACCCGGCGCGCTGGACGTATACTACGGCAGCGCGAATGCTTGCGCGGGAGCTTCATGCCGCACACAGTACCGAAGTCACGGCTGCTGATGGCCGCCCTGCTCTGCTTGCCGGTGGTTGCCGGCGCGGCGAGCCTGCGGGACAAGGAGCTTCGCATCACGGTTCCGCGATGGAGCCGGCTGACCCCCGTGCAGCAGCTCAACCGCGAAGGGGTCGAGGCTGCCCGCAAGCACCAGGTGGAAAAGGCGCAGGCGCTGTTCTTCAAAGCTTACCTCTACGATCCGTCGGACCCGTTCACCCTGAACAACCTGGGCTATGCCGCCGAGCTGGCGGGCGATGCCGAGCGGGCGAACAAGTTCTATGCCTTGGCCGAAAAGCAGACCTGCGACGCCGTTATCGAGCTGAGCAGCCTCGACCAGCTCAAGGGCAAGCCCATGCTCTACGCCCTCCAGGACCTCAAGGACGCGCCCCTGCGCCTGAACCGGCTCAACGTCCAGGCGATCGAGCTGCTGGGCGAGAACCGGGCGTTTGAAGCCGCGCGGCTCTTGGATCGGGCACTGGCGCTCGACCCCGCCAACCCATTCACGCTCAACAATCTCGGGGTCGCCGATGAGCTGACAGGCGACCTCGAAGGCGCGCTGCGCCACTACGGCGCTGCCGCCGCGTCCTCGTCCGCGGCCATGGTGATCGTTTCCCCGCAGAAGACCTGGCGCGGCAAGCCCGTGCGCGATCTGGCGGCGGAAAGCCGGAAGCGCGTCGAAGCGCGTCTCGCGGAGCAAGGCCCGGCGAAGGCGAGGGCCGCGATGCTGGCGTTTCGAGGCGTGGCGGCGGCCAATGCCAACGACTGGGACGCGGCCCGGCGGGACTTTCTCGAAGCCTCGACTCTGGACCCGTCGAGCGCGTTTTCTCTCAACAACCTTGGCTTTCTCGCGGAGAAGAACGGCGACCTGGAGACCGCGGCCTTCTACTACCGGAAGGCGAAGCGCGCCGAAGACGCGGGCGCTTCCGTGGGCACCGCGACGGAGCTTGCGGCGCGCGGCCAGGCTGTCGCTGCCGTAGCCCAGGCGGGCGACGCCAAGGTCGGCGGCAAACTCGATGCCCTGCACCGGGCGAAGGGCTCGGACGGGGAGCCGCCGGATCTGGTGCCGCGCGGCCCCGCCGCCGACCCCGCGGCTGAAGCGGCACCGGAAACACAGCCGGACACGCAGCCGGACGCACCGAAGCAGCCGGATACCCCCGCTCCGCCTCAGCCCTAACGAGCCATCGCGATCAGGAAAAGAATGACCTCTCCCTCGCTCATGCACACGCTTTCCCGTCTTTTGCTTCCCCTCGACGGCGGTCAGCCGCAACGGGAAGCGCTTCTCGCGGACCCGGAGCTCGCGCTGCCGGCTACAAGCAGGCCCGCCTTCGACGCGCTTCTGGCTTTAGCGCACTCCAACCATGTGATCGTCCGTGCCATGGAGGTCTTCGCCGTCTGCATGCACTCGGCCGGCGACTCGATGCGCGCTGGTTGGGCCGAGGAGGCGCTCGCTGCGGAGCGTTCGCGCATCCGGCTCGCCCTGCCCAAGCTCGCCGCGATCTGCGCCGCCTTCCGGGAGGAGGGCCTCGACATCACGGTGATGAAGTCGCTGGACCACTGGCCCGACCTCGGCAGCGACCTCGACTTGTTTTCCAATGCCTCGCCGGATGCGGTGCTCGACGTCATGCGGCGGCGCTTCGGGGCAAGCCTGGCCCCGAGAAGCTGGGGCGACCGTCTGGCGCGCAAATGGAACTTCGCCCTTCCGGGTCTGCAGGAGCTGGTCGAGTTCCACGTCGGCCGGCTCGGGCAAACCGGCGAGCAGGTCGGGCTGGCCCAGCGCCTTCCCGGGCGCGCCCGCACCGTATCGCTCGACGGAACAGCGTTCTCCGTGCCGCACGCCTCCGACCGCCTGATGATCTCCACGCTGCAGCGAATGTACCGCCACTTCTACTTTCGCCTCTGCGACATCGTGGATTCGGCAGCGCTGGTTCGCTCCGGCGCGGTCGACTTCGGCGACCTTCAGCATTCCGCGCAGGCAGCCGGTATCTGGCCAGGCGTCGCTTCCTATCTCGCGATCGTTTCCGACTACCTGCGCAAGTACGGCGATGCCGGCCTTGCGCTCCCTCCCGGAGTGCGGTCGGCGGCGCGCTTCGGGGGGGCTTCCGTGTACTACGCGAAGAGCTTTCTGCGCGTTCCGATCCTTCCGCAGTCGGCCGGGCTCTACGGCACGCAGATCGCCGGGCTCCTTCGCCGCGGCAGCCTCGAAAGCAGCGCCCGGTTAAGCCTGCTGCCGTGGCTCGCGACCGTCGCGCTGGTCGAGCAGAAGCGCACCGGCAGCGACAAAGGCATTTGGTAGCGCGCTACTTCGCGGCTTGCGGGCGAGCGGCCTTGGTTTCGGCCGAGATCTGCTTCGGGATGTAGCCCTTGCGGGTCCGGACCGTCAAACGCCCGAAATTGCCTGCCGCGGCTTCCACGCGCACGGCGCGGTAGCCCCCTTGCGACGAAGGGTTGGACGAGTGATAGCCGACGATGTACTGATTCCGTATGTCGCGGGCCACCAGGCCCGCAATCTCCTCAACCTGCCCGAGCGATTGGGGGAAGTACGCCAAGCCGCCGGTTTCCGCCGCGAGCGTATCCAGAACCTGCCGCTCTCCATCGGCTTCCTCCTTGCTGTCCGCCTCGTAAAGCAAGCCGATGGCGTATACCACCGGCCCACCCATCTGCTGCACGCGATGGATGGTCTGCTCCAGGGTCAGGCGGGAAGCGTCGTCTTTTCCGTCCGTGATGACCAGCAGCACCTGATGGGGCCACTTGGCATGGCGGGTCAGCTCATTGGCGGAAGCCGCGATCGCGTCGTACATCGCGGTCGGCCCCTTGGAAACGGCATGCCCGAGGCCCTTCTGCAATGCGGCGAGGTCGGAGGTAAAACCCTGATCGAGATAGGCGCGGTCTGAAAAATTGACTACAAACGCCGCGTCCAATGGGTTAGACGCCTTGATCAGCGCGAGTGCCGCCCCATCGACAGCGGCGCGTTTGTCCAGCATCGACCCGGAATTGTCGATGAGCAAGCCGATCGAGGCAGGCTGATCCCGGTGCTGGTACGAGGTGACGGTTTGCTGCACCCCGTCCTCCCACACATGGAAGTCCGTTTGCTTCAGGCCCTCGACCAAACGGCCTTTTGCATCGACCACCGCGCAGCGCAGAAGGACCTCGTCCACGTTTTGCCGCAGCGTGAACACATTGCTCGCGGCGTCCTTGGTGAGCTCCCTGGCCGTGCCGGCGGTTGCGTCCTCCTCCGGGTCGGGCGATAGAATCGGGTCGCGATCGAGGTCGAGCCGGGGTTGCGCCTGGGGCTTGGTTGGGTCGAAGACCGGAGCGCTTTGCGCCGCCTGGCCGAACGCCGCAGGCATGCAGAGGCTGAGGAAGAGGCTGAGGAAAAGGGCCGAGATGAGCCGCGCTGCTGCAAGCCCGGTGCGGATGCGAAGGCGTTCGCGGGAACCGCCGCCTGGATAGCTGCTCGGGAAACGATTGCGCATAGGTTATCGCGAGCTTTGCTGCTCCGAGAGCCCGCGGAGCGTCGCCGGTCTGCGCCGGACGCGCGCTCCCTGATTCCAGCAAAGCGTCCGTGCGGCTTCGGTCCGCAACGCAGGGTCGAGCGAAGCAGCCCCCGAGCCGGCGCGGGAAGAGAGCCGTCCGATCCCGTTTGCGTGTGCCATACCCGCTTGCCTCCATCTCCACCTTAACAAATCCGCGGCTGGCCGTACGACCTCGGGAAACCAAGGTAATGCCTGCCCCTCCGGTAGGCGGAGCTTTCTGTCCAACTACTCGTTTGCGGTCCGGCTTATCTATGCACGGCTGTTCTCATGAACTCTAATCCAGCCTGCCGCATAAGTTGCAGACTTACCGGCCCAGCTCCGAGAACCCATGTTGCTGAACGCAAAAGCGCCCCGGATTTGTCTCATTTACTCCTAACAATTAGGAGTAAGCGCGGCTTTGCGGGATGCCTATTACTTAAGTGCTGCAATTTTGCTTTCGGGCTATTGTTTCCGGTGATTCTGCCGATTACCTTCACATACGGATGATGGCCGCACTCTAGAAGCGGTCTCATAGATGGTTTTGCGGCTTCGGCGACCCTCGTGAGCCCCGCTTTGCGGCGGGTCTCATCCGGGGCTTCACCGACGTCGCGGGTCTATGAGACCGCTTCCAGCAGGCGTCCCTCGTCCCAAGCTGACCGCTTACTTGAAAGCGGCAAAGAAACAAACATGCACCGGGAGCGCGATGGTTTTGTACCTGACAGCTGCGCGGTGGCGGAAATCGGGGATTTTATGAAGCATTCACTTCTTGCTGTCCTTTCTTTTGCCTTACTTGCGGCCGCGCCCGCGTACGCCACCGTCAACGTAGCTTCCCCGATGAACAGCACCACAGTCGGTACCAACGCCAAATACACAGCCACCGCTACTTCTTCCTGTAAGCAAGGCGTGGCCGCCATGGGCGTCTATGTCGACGACCAGCTGCAGCTCGTCGTTCCCGGCGCGCATCTTGCCTCGACCCTGCAGCTCCCGGAAGGTGGTCATAATACCTACGTGCAAGCGTGGGATAACTGCGGCGGCACAAGCGGCAGCGCCGTTGCCGTGAGGGCAACCAGCCGCAGCGGCGTTTACGTCACTTCGCCCGGCAGCAACGCAAGCGTGAGCCGCAGCGTCAACTTTGTCGCTTCGGGGCTCACTTCCTGCGTTCTGGGCACGGCCGCCATGGGCGTTTACATCGACAACCAGCTCGTCTCTGTGCAGGCCGGAGCGTTCTTCGACGGGCAGCTGGCGCTCGATCCCGGCCCCCGGCACGCGGTCGTGCAATCCTGGGATTACTGCGGGAACGTCTACAAGCAGCCGGTCGACATCGTGGTCCAAGCGCAGGCAAAAAGCCCCATCGCCAACACCATTTACAACGTTCAGGCTGCTCCCAACTGGAACCAGTGGGGCGAGCTGGCACCGGTCTACGATATCTGCGACCAGTGCCCGGGTATC
This sequence comes from uncultured Acidobacteriaceae bacterium, assembly GCA_964250745.1. Classification (GTDB taxonomy): domain Bacteria; phylum Acidobacteriota; class Terriglobia; order Terriglobales; family Acidobacteriaceae; genus EB88. The sequence goes on along the minus strand of CAXUHL010000016.1, from coordinate 7,310 downwards.
CAGTGGAACATGGCGCAGCATGTCGGTGCCGTCTCGCTGAGCGGAAACGCCACGCGCTTCGACGTCGGCGGCAGCGCTCCCTACGGCGACGTCCTCTGGTCGAACAAACTGATCGGTCAGGCAAGCACGCAGGGTATGTTCGATCTCGACCGCAAGATACTGCCCAACGTGCGGCATCTCACCTACGACGCGGACGTATATGTAACGAACCAGAAGGTGACGCAGGACTTGGAATTCGATGTCAACATCTTCATGGACGGCGTCGGCATGGAATGGGGTACGGAGTGCAATAACCTTGACGGACGCGACTGGGACGTTTGGGACAACGTCAACGGGAAATGGGTTTCGACGGGCATTCCCTGCAATCTGAACGACAAGGGTTGGAACCACGTGACAGTCGAGGTGGACCGTCTGGCGGACAACTCCCTGCTCTATAAAACGATCACCTTGAACGGCGTGACCGCGGTCGTAAATCGGGTCTACCCGCCCTTTCCCATCCCGCAAAGCTGGTACGGCATGACGGTGAACTATCAGGTAGACGGGGACTACAAGATGTCCGCCAACACGACCTACCTGGATAACCTGACGGTTTCGTACTGGTAGCCGGTACGCGGCAGCGGCGGATCGAGAGACTGCCGCTGCCTCTCAATGCCGGCGCTTGAAGCCAGTCCAAGCCCGTCAAATCCGGTCAGGGATCAGAAGGAATACTTGAGCGCGAACTGAACCACCCGCGCGTTGGCCGAGCTGGTGATCCGCCCGAAATTGGGGCTGGTTTGAACCGAAGCCGGGTTCGCGAGATTGACATTGTTGAACAGGTTGAAAAACTCCGCGCGGAACTGAAGTCGGGTTTCGCGATAAACCGGCAGATTCTTGAACGCCGAAAAGTCGGTGTTGACCAGGCCCGGTCCGAAAAGCGAGTTGCGCCGCGTGGCACCGTACGGGTTGGCGGCCCCGATCGGTACGGGCGCGAAGGCTGCGGTGTTGAAGTACTCGGCTATCTTGGCCTCACGCCCCCGCCGGCCTGAAAAGCCGGGGCTGCCGATCGTATTCGGGCGGTCGGTCAGCACCGTGTCGAGATTCGAGTCCACGCCCGAGGTCACCGTGAACGGGTAGCCGGTCTGGAGCGTGGTGATGCCGTTCAGCTGCCAGTCGCCCAGAACCTCCGCGCCGAGCAGGCCGAAGCGCCGCAACGAGGGCGTCGCCCACAGGTAGGAAGCCACGAACCGCTGCGGTGTGTTGTAGTCCGAAGGGCCCCGGTCGGCGGCGATGTTGTTCTGATTGGAAAGCGTAAGGGTGATATTGGAAGGGTCGTTCGAGGTGATGTCGAGCGACTTGGACCAGACATAGTTCGCCAGCAGCGATACCCCGTGCGCGAACCGTCGGGTCAGCGTCAGCTGCAGGGCGTTGTAGGTGCCGTTGCCGGCCGGGTCGTTCAGCACGATTGAGCCGAAGACGTAGCTGGCCGGGGTTGGCTGATAGGGGCGGCGGGCGTTCAATGCGGCGGTGGCAGTGCTCGCGCCGGGCATGTAAACCGGCGTGTTTTCGTCGCGGGAAACGAAAAACTTCCGGCTCAGGCTGCCGACGTAGGCGATGCGCGCGGCCCAGTCGCGGCCCAGCTGCTGCTCCACGGTCAGGTTGTACTCCTGCACATAGGGCGCGGTGGAGTTGACCGGAACCGCGCTGAGCGTCGCGCCTGAAAAGAAGACCGGGTTCTGGAGATTGACGGCGTAGGGAAACGGATCGGGCCCCGGCGCGTAAGGGGCGACCAGGTTTGGCGTGTTCGAGATGGTGTTGTCGAGGATAAACGGCTGCTGCTCGGGATTGGTCGTCAGGCTGACCGCGCGGGCGGCGTAGAAGATGCCGTAACCGCCCCGGAGAGCGGTCTTGCCGGTCCCAAACACGTCGTAGGCGAAGCCAACCCGGGGCGAAAACGCAGTGTACTGCGTCTTGACGATGCCGTCCGGGATGCCGGGGTCGCCCGCCGTGAGCAGCCCCAATGGTGCGTTCGGGAAGCGCGTGGACCGCACCCCGGGGACGAACGTGCCGAAGTTCCTTTGACCCGTGAACGGCGCATACACCTCCCAGCGCAGGCCCAGGTCGAGCGTCAGCCTGCGCGTAAGCCGGTAGTCGTCCTGGAAGAACAGGGCGGGGTCGTATTGGTGCAGGCTGTGGCTGGCACCATTGTTCTGCCGGAGCGTGTTGGCGCGGCCCAGGAGGAAGTCCGCAAGCGCATTGCCGGTCGCGAAACCGTTGAAGGTCGCCTGGCCGGTGCCCAGGTACTCACCCTGCTCCGCGTAGCGGTTCCAAAAGAACGAGCCGCCGAACCGGAGCGCGTGATTGCCCGCGTTCCAATCGAAAATATCTTCCGCGCCGAAGCTTTGCTGGTGCAGATTGTCCGGGCCGCCCGAGCCCTGGCCCAGCGAAAAGTAGCCGTTGATGTTGAACTGCGGCTGTGTAAGCGGCAGCGCGCCGATGCCGATCGTGCTGCCGAGGTCGGCCCAGCTGGGGCCGTCGTACAGGTTGACCTGATTGAGGTGATTGAGCGTGTAGAAGGGCCGAAACGTGTTCAGCTTCGACGGCGAAATCGTCCAGGTGTCGCTCAGCACCACGTTCGACTGGTTCGCGATGCCGCGGCCTCCGCTATAGGTGAGGATCTGGTTGCCGCCCGAGCCGGGGTTGTCGCTCGTCGCTCGCGAGGTGAAGTACATGCCGCTGATCTGGTGGCTCTGGACCGGCTGGTAGTCGAGGTTGAGCAGGTACTGGTTGGCGCTTGTGTTCGCCGAGGCCGACTGCTGCGGCGTGATGCCGGTTGCCGCGTTCGCGAGCGGCACGAGCTTGAGGACGTTGCGCGCTACCGGGTCGAGCAGCGCCGGATCGATCACGCCCGGCCGGCCGTTGTAGCTGTACGGCGCGCCGTTGAGCCGCGGCCACAGCGACGGGTTGAGCGCGGAAAAGTCTCCGGCAGCCTCGGCCGCTGTGGGCGTGTTGATGGCCCCGGCGGCGATGATCAACGGCGTCACGATGCGCAGGCCCTCATACGAGCCGAAGAAGAAAGCCTTGTCGTGCACGATCGGCCCGCCCAGGTTCGCGCCGAACTGGTTCTGCTTCAACGGCGTGATCGTCGTGTTGAAGAAGTTTCGGGAGTTCAGCGCGTTGTTGCGCAGGTAATCGTAAAGCAGGCCATGGAACTGGTTTGAGCCGGAGCGGGTAATCACGTTGACGACCCCGCCCGGAAACCGCCCGAACTCCGCGTCGAAGTTGCTGGTCAGCAAGCGAAACTCCTGGAGCGCATCCGGGTTCGGCAGCAGGTTGCCGCCCGTTATGAACAGCGAGGAGTCGAACGCGCCGTCGAGGTAAAAGGAGTCCTGGTTTACACGCGCGCCGTTCACGCTGAAGGTCGTCCCATACTGGTTGCCGCCCGGCCCCGCCGCGCCATAGGCGGTCACGCCAGGCACCAGCTGCACCAGGCTTGAAGCGTCACGGCCGTTGAGCGGCAGGTCCTCGATCCGCTTCTGGTCGATCGTGGTCCCGAGCTGCGACTCGCGGGTCTCGATCAGCTCGGCACCGCCGTTGACCGTGACGGTCTGGCTTGCCGAGCCGACCGCGAGCGCGAAGTTCGCCTGCGCGTTCCGGTTCGCGTCGACGTGCAGCCCGGCCTGGGTTTGCGAGCCGAAACCCGTCGCATCGGTCGCGACTTTGTAATCGCCCGCTGTCACCGACGAGAAAACGTAGTTGCCTGAGCCGTTCGTTTCGACCGTGTGGACGATGCCGGTCGACACGTCCGTAACGTTCACCCGGGCGTTCGGGACGACGTTCCCGGCCTGGTCGGTCACAGTGCCGTAGATCGAGCCGGTCGTGGTCTGGGCGGTGCACAGGAGGGGTGCGCAGGCAAGGGCGGCCGCGGCGAGCGCGCGCCGCATTCGCTTCACGCCCGATCCGTCTCCAGATTGCCGGCCCAAGACCGAGAACCTTCTCGTTCGCGACATGGCATCCCCTGCTCGAATCCGCGAAGTGTAGGCGTGAGAAAAGGTCCCTGTCAATTGGTTCAGTCGAAGGAGAAGCGCGATGAACGCCGGGCTGCAGACTTCAGACCGCTGCGCCGCCCTGTTCTTCAGCGACACCCGTCGGGATCGCTGTTCTGGGCGACCTGCCTTGCAGGACAGGTGTTCTCGCCTTCGAGTAGCTTGTTGGAGCTGTGACCGGGACGGAACGACATTGGTTGGAGTCTGTCCGGTTCGCGTCGTCTCGGCTACACTCGACCCGATGCTGCCAACCCTCACCACCACGCACCGGCACGCGACCGATTTGGGCTTGTACGCCTTCTCCCTCGCCCTGGCTCGTTCGATGCCCAATGTTGTGAGCGCCATCCCGAACAAGGTACCCGCCCGCCGCTGGCCGAGCACCCGCAAGCGTACCCGCTAGAGTTACTGTCTTCGACTGTTTACGTATGGACGGTACAGGACAACGAACATGAGAAGAGCCCTTTGTTTACGCCTTCTCTGGGAAACTCTGGATTTCTTGGAAAGCCGCTGGAATGGTCTGTGGCGGAGGGAGAGGGATTCGAACCCCCGTTACCCGCTAGGGTAAAGCGGTTTTCAAGACCGCCTGTTTCAACCGCTCACACATCCCTCCGCGTGCGCTTGCCCCCAGTCTACAGCGAGCCGGGGCCGCCTTGTGCGCCGGGCGGCCCCGGCGGTTCAGAACTGCAGGCGCGCTCCGAACTGGAGCTGCCTCTGGTACGGTAGACCGGTTCCCACCACGGCCTGGTCGGCGCTGGTAATCAGGCCCGAGCTCCCGGTGGTGCAGTCGATGCACCGGGCGCTCGAAGCCGACGGCGTGCCCAGTGGTGTGTGGTTGAAGACGTTGAAGGCCTGGAACTGGAACTGCCCCGTGAACCGCTCCGTGATGTTGAAGTTCTTGAACAGCGAGGCATCGGCGAAGTAGTCGCGCGGCCCCCGGAAGGAGTTGCGCCCGATGTTGCCGATAGTGCCGAACGCCGGCCGGACAAAGGGCCCGGAACGCGCGCCCTCGGCCGTCAACGGCGCGACCGGGGTGAAGTAGCGGCGGGTGTGGGTCGCGGGATCGTATCCGCCGGCCTTCAGATTGAAGCCGTTGACGCCCGGGGTTTTGTCGGGGCGGCAGTCGCTCGAGGTACCGGGCGAGCCGTAGTTGGTATCGATGTCCTGCTCCGAGCCGCACTCCATATAGGTCGGGGTAAACGGCAGGCCGCTCTCATAGGTAGTGGTGCCGGTAAGTTCCCAACCGCCGATCGCGTAATTCGTAAACCGGTTGTTCACGTTGAAGAAGCGCCGATTCTTGCCGAAAGGCAGCTCCCATAGGCCGCTCACGACAAAGACGTTATTGCGGTTGGTGTCGGTGGGGCCGTACTCCAGGCGCGGACCTTGCGCGAAGTAAGTCGCGCCATAGTTGAGCGCGCGGGAGTGGGTGTAATTCGCCAGCAGCTGGAACCCGTAGGCGAAGCGCTGGTTGACCGTGGCCTGGAGCGAGTTATAGTTCGCGCGGGCCGACGGGGCCGTGTTGTTGATGTCCTGCGAGCAGCAGCGGCCCGTACCGCTGCCGTCTCCGGGAAAACGATTGTAGTAGGGGCGCCGCGCATCCCGGTTCGTCAACTGCGCGGGCGTCGTGGGCAGAACGGGGACGTTCGCGTTGTAGCCTTCCGTCTCCGATGGGTAAATGCGGTCGGCCAAGTTGCCGACATAGGCGAGCGTGGTGGTGGTGCTGCGGCCCCATTGCTGCTGCAGGGTCAGGTTGTACTGGTATACCTCAGGCAGGACCAGGGTATTGGGCCGGATTTGCGCGCCCAAACCATTGGGCAGGGGGTAGTTCCCCGAAGCCGGAATGACGAAAGGCGCTTGCCGCGCGGGCAGGGTATTGAATGTGTAACTGGACTTTCCGGCGGAGTTTCCTGCGTTCACATCCTCGTTGAAGACGACGGGGATGTTATGCGAAAGCACCGAGCCGAAGATCGTCCCGAAGTAGCCGACGTTGTCGTACACCTGCCCGAACGCGCCGCGCAGCACGGTATTGGGGTGGACCTGGTACGCGAACCCGAACCGCCCGCCCAGGTCCTTCAGGTCGACGGCCGCGCCGCCGTTGGTGCCATACGCCCCCACGCCCGCGATGCGGATGATCCCCGCGTTCAGGTCAGTGAAGCCGCCTGCCCGCGGCGTGTTCACGGTCTCGGGGAAGATGATGTCCCAGCGCACGCCCAGGTTCAGGGTCAGCTTCGGGGTCGCGCGCCAATCGTCCTGCAGGTAGAACCCGCCGCGTTTCTGCCTGCTTGAGGCGGACTGGTTGTACACGTCGAAGCGTTGGAAGCGGTCCACTTGGCCAAACAGGATCGAAGCGATGCCGAGCCCCGGGGTGAAGGTCCCGTTCGGGCCCGGTACGGCCGTGCTGCCCTGGCCGAAGCTCAACAGCCCCGCGCGGTTGTTGTCGCTCGCGTTGCGCAGGTTGAGCGCGTAGCGGATATCCCCGCCGAACCGGATCGAGTGCTTCCCGGCCACGCGGGTCCAATTGTTCGCGAGCTGGAAGACCTGCTCGCTCTCGGTCAGCGGGCAGTTGCAGCCTTGCGTTCCGAAATTCGAGACCGTGCCGTCCTCGACGTTAAAGGTGGGCGAGCCGGAGGTGTCGGCCGCGCCGGTATTCAGGTTGGGCAGGCCGATCGCCGCGGCCGGAGCCGCCCCGTTGTCGAGCTTGTTTTCGGACACATGGTAGGCGAGGAAGCCGAATCGCGCGTCGGTGAGCAGGTTCGAGCTGAACGCGTAATCCAGGCCGATGGCGGCGTTCTGGTTCTGCACGTTGTCGGTGCCGGTGGTGTTGCCGATGCCGAAGCCGGAGCCGCCCGCCGCCCCGAACACAGCCGGGCCGAACAGGCGGTAGTTCGCGTAGTCGTAGCGGCCGAAGGCGTGCACGGTCGGGGTAATCTGGGCGTCCAGCCGCACATCGGCCTGGTC
>CAXUHL010000016.1:0-323 GCA_964250745.1 uncultured Acidobacteriaceae bacterium | reverse complement strand
GCCGTGTAGTTATTGACTGGGCCGTGGCTGGGCCCGGTCGCGTTCGGGGCGGGCAGCTGGGCCAACAGCGCCCGGCCCTGCGGGGTGATCGCGGCCGCGGGGATGGCGTTGGTCGGCGTCGGGACGCCGTTCACGGCCACGGTGGCAACCCCGTATTCGCTCAGATTGCACAGCCCAGCCCCGCTCAGGCAGGTGCTGCGCACCAGCGCCGTGGGCACGTTTTGCCGCAGGCTATTGCCGATCTTCTGGCGCGTCCCCTGGTAGTCCAGGAAGAAGAACGCTCGGTCCTTAATTACCGGCCCGCTCAGCGACCCGCCGACCTG
>CAXUHL010000015.1:0-23543 GCA_964250745.1 uncultured Acidobacteriaceae bacterium | reverse complement strand
CCCTCTACCCTCTACCCTCTACCCTCTACCCTCTACCTGTCGCTCCAGAGCGAGCGGTCGGAGAGCTCTTCCAAGCGCCTCATCGGCCTGCCCGCGAGCAGGGTTCGCACATGCGCTTCGTCGCTTGCCGGGACGAATAGAAACAGGCGCGGGCCGCCGGTCCGCCAAAGCCGCAGCAGCTCCGCGTCATCGAGGAAGATGCGCGGCGCGTCCGGGTAGAAGGATCCCCAGATCATCGACGAGGACCGCCCGTTCACGAGCAGCGCTTGCTTGTGCGTGTAGAAAATGAGCGAAGACGCGTTTGCCTGGTCGCCGTAGACGATCAGCTGCGCGCCGGGCTCGTGCGCGGCGTCGATGGTATCGGCCATGGAGCGGGAGGAGAGCAGCGGCTCAAAGCGCAGGAGAGCCAGGTGCGCGGCGACCAGGAAAGCCGCCATGGTGAGCCCGATGGATGCGGTGGCCTCGAAGCCGTGGCCGCTCCGGCGCAGGCGCAACGCGAGCCACGGGCCCAGGCCCAGCGCCGCCATGGCGAGCGCGGCGGGCATGCGCAGCGCCGCGAACGACTCCCCGGTGAGGTCGAACAGGTGCGAAGTAGCCAGTGAGTAGCCGCCGACCCCCCGGTGCGCCAGCAGGGTACCGATGTCGGGGACGAAGGGGCGGCCGCGCGCGCTCCACAACCCGACCGCGAGCGCCGCCGCCGCCCGCAGCCCCCCCCCGGCCAAAACCGCATGGGCCTCGCCGCGCCCGAGCCGCGCCGGCCGCGGGCCGAGGGAGGGCCGTTCCAGGGTCGCCAGAGACCCCGCGAGCAGCACCAGCAGCGCGAAGTATGCCGGAAAGGTGTAGTACTCCTGGTTGGTGGAGGCGGCGAAAAACAGCAGAATGAACGCCGCATACACCCCGAGCAGCACGGTGGTGCGTGCGCGAAACCGTTCGCCGCGCACCGCGAAGGCGGCGTGGAAGGCGGTCGGGTGCTCGTCGACCAACGTGAGCGAACGTGGGCGGTCGGGGAACAGCGCAGCGACGAACGCCGCCCGCCCCCGCCACAGGCGCAGGGCCGCCGCCGGCAGGAACAGGCACCAGGGAAACAGCCAGACGAGGTGGCCGGCCCAGAACACCCATCCGGGCTGCTTGTTGTAGTCGTGCGGGTAGCGCGCGCCCAGGAAGCGCAGGACGTGCTCATTGACGAAGTAGAAGTACAGGAAGCCGTGGACATGGCCGGGGCCGGGCACATTGCCGGTGGGATGGCCGTGGTCGGGGTTGTGGAGTGCCGCCAGGATGTGCCAGGGCGCGCCGATAGCGAGAAACAGGAGCAGCCCGGAAACGGGCCGCAGTTCGCGCCAGCGCCGGCCTTCGCCTGTGAGCAGCAGGTACGCCCCCGCGGCAGCCGCGAAAAACACCGGCGCGATGAGGCCCTTGGTCAAGAGCGCCAGCGCGAGCGAAGCCCAGGCCAGGTACATGCGGCGCGGCCTGCGGTCTTCAAGCGAGGTGAGAAAGGCCCACAGCGCCAGGGCCAGAAAGAAGGTGAGCTCCGCCTCCGGGATGAAGAAGCGCGTGAACAGGAAGACGCCCACGGTGGTGAGTAGCATGAGCGCCGCATAGAACCCGGCGCGGTCGCCCCAGGCCCGGCGCGCCCACACAAAGGCCAGCGCGGCGTTCCCCAGCACCGCGAGCGCCATGGGCAGGTGGGTCGCGAACACGTTGGCCCCGAACAGCCGATACGCGCCCGCGACCAGCCAGTAGGGCAGCGGCGGTTTCTCGAGGTAGCGCACGCCGTTGACGTAGAGCGTGACCCAGTCGCCCGTGTCCGCCATGTGCCGGGCGGCCTGTGCGTGGGTGGCGTCGGCGTCGTCCAGCAGCGATGGGGAAAACAGGGCGGCGCCGTACAAGGCCAGGAACAGGAGGAGCAACATCGCCCAAAGCCTGCGGGGCTGGTGGACCAGGGCGCGTTCGGGGGCGAGGCTCGGGGCGTCGAGGGTCGTGGGCAAACGCATCTTCCTGGGGCGGAGCAGCCGCGGCCCAGCACTCAGACTATCAGCGGCCTTCGGTCTTCCCGGGTGTCTTGAGGGCGCGCTTGCGCACGGTCTTGGTGGCGCCGTACACGCCGCGCAGGATGCGCGGGTCCACCAGCCAGTGCAGCATGCCGGGCCGGCGCTGGAGGTCGATGCGCGCGATGGCACCCTTGCGCAGGCGCATGGCGGCGCGACTGGGGTTGGCGCCGCCGTTCATGATCAGCGAAGCGAGAAACAGCGGCAAGTTGGGGTTGTGGCCCACCAGCAGCACGTTCTCGTGCCCCTGCAGCTCGTTGACGAAGGTGTTGAAGGCGGCGGTTGAGGCTTCAGGCTTGAGCGCCTCCACCTGCTGGATCTTCTGGTCGTAGCCGAGCTCGGTGCCGACCAGCGAGGCGGTCTGCATGGCGCGCTTGAGGGGGCTCGAGGCGATGAGGTCGAACTGCACCCGGAGGGCGTTGAGGTAGCTGCCAACCAACAGGCATTGCCCCTTACCTTCCTTGTCGAGCGGACGTTTGACATCGAGGATAGGGTTGGCTCGCCGCGTCCCGGCGCTGGCGTGGCGAAGAATGTAAACGTTCATTGAATCCCGTGAACGCGGGCATGAAAACCCGCATTCACACGATTGTAACAATAGCCGGGCGTAGAAGGTCAGTTGAATACGGGAGAAGGGCCGCGGGGACTCGGGGCGGGAAAGCCGGGGTCGATGCCGGGCTGGCCGGTACCGGGGTCGAGCGGACCGGGATCGGGGTCGGGGTAAGGGTCCGGGTCGAAGTCCGGCTCGCCTCCCGGCACCGTCGGGTCGAGCGGGCCGGGGTCGATGCCGGGGATCGTCGTAAGGAAGACGGGCGTGGGTGCGAAGTGAGTGGCCATAGTAGTGGTTGGGAGACCCCCGCCGCCCGGCGGGTTGCTTGCTGTGCAACCTTGAGCCCGCTTGCCTCGTACATAAGGGAATACAGAGCCGGCCCACCCTGGATTAGGATGAGGGGCATAGCCGCAGCCGTCGAAACAGGAGACCGAGCCAGCCAGCATGGAACAAAAGCCACCCGCGTCCCAGCTCCAGTCCGGCCGCCCTGCCCTAGCCGACCGCGGCGCGGCGCAACCGGAGTATGCGCAGGGAGGGCCCAAGCGCCGCCGCTGGGTCTGGTTCGTCCTGCTGGCGGTCTTCGCTCTGGCCTTCTTTTTGATCCTGCGCCACAAGCCGGTCGCCGCGAACGGAGCTGCGCAGGCCCGACATCGCAATCAGGGCCCGGTCACGCTGAATGCCGCCGCCGCCCACACCGGCGAAATCGCCATCAAGCTGCTCGCGATCGGCACCGTGACCCCGACCTACACCGCATCGATCACCAGCCAGGTCACCGGGCAGATCCTCGCGGTGCACTACGCCGAGGGCCAAACGGTCCGCAAGGGCGACGCGCTGCTCGACATCAACCCGGCCCCCTACCTGGCCGCGCTGCATACCGCGCAGGGCACGCTGGCGCGCGACCGGGGCGTGCTGGCGCAGGCGCGCATCGATCTGGACCGCTACCAGGCCGCCTGGACCCGCAACGCGATCGCCAAGCAGCTACTGGACGACCAGACCAAACTCGTCGAGCAGGACGAGGGCCTGGTCCGCGCGGACGAGGGCACGGTCGAGGCCGACCAGGTCAACGTCGGCTTCTGCCACATCGTCGCGCCCATCTCGGGCCGGGTCGGCCTCCGTCTGGTCGACCCAGGCAACATAGTCCAGGGCAACGGCACGGCGGCGCTGGTGGTGGTGGCCGAGGTCCAGCCCATCACGGTGGTCTTCACCATCCCGCAGGACGCCATCCCGCAGGTCGAGCGCGCGATGCGCAAGGGGCCGCTGCAGGTGGAGGCGTTCGACCGGGGGCAGCAGCACCTGCTCGGGACCGGTCGCCTGATGACCACGGACAACCAGATCGATACCACGACCGGCACCCTGAAGCTGCGCGCCCGCTTCCCGAACAAGCCGTTCACGCTGTTTCCCAACCAGTTCGTCAACACCGAGCTGTTGGTGGACACGCTGCACAACCAGGTTTTGATCCCCAACTCCGCAATCCAGCGCAACGGCAACCAGGCCTATGTTTACCTGCTGCGCAACGGAGCCGCGGCGATCACCAATATCAACGTGGTCGCGGCGGACCCGGCGAACTCCGCCGTGACCGGCTTGCACGCCGGCGACATGCTGGCCAACAGCTCGTTCGAGAAGCTGCAGGACAAGAGCAAGGTGCGCGTGGTCCAGCAGCGCATCGGGCCCTCCGACGAGGAAAGCGGCACCCCATGAGCATTTCGCGCCCGTTTATCCTGCGCCCGGTCGCGACCTCTCTATTCATGATCGCGATCCTGCTCGCCGGGCTGGTCGCGTACACGCAGCTGCCCATCTCGGCCCTGCCGCAGGTGGACTACCCGACCATTCAGGTTCAGACGTTTTATCCCGGGGCCGCGCCGGACGTCATGTCGACCACGGTGACCGCGCCGCTCGAGCGGCAGTTCGGCCAGTTGCAGGGGCTGAGCCAGATGACCTCGACGACGGCGGGAGGCGTTTCGGTCGTGGTCCTGCAGTTCTCGCTGACCCTCGACATCGACGTGGCCGAGCAGGAGGTGCAGTCGGCGATCAATGCGTCCCAAAGCTTTCTGCCGTCGGACCTGCCGGTTCCCCCGACCTACTCGAAGACCAACCCCGCCGACGCGCCCGTGCTGACCATGGCGATCACTTCCGACACACTGCCGCTTTCGCAGGTCGAGGACCTGATCGACACGCGCCTCGCGCCTAAGATTTCGCAGCTCTCGGGGGTGGGCCTGGTGTCGATCTCCGGCGGGCAAAAGCCGGCGGTGCGCATCCAGGTGAACCCGACCCAGTTGGCCTCCTTCGGCATGAACCTCGAGGACGTGCGGACCGCGCTCACCCAGACCAGCGTCAACTCCGCCAAGGGCTCCTTCGACGGCGAAACCAAGGACTGGCAGATCGACGCGAACGACCAGCTCAACACCAGCGCGGACTACCGCAACGTCGTCGTCGCCTACCGCAACGGCGCGCCTGTATTCGTCCACGACATCGGCAACGTGATCGACGGGGTGGAGAACGCGAATCAGGCCGCCTGGATGAACCTGACCCCGGCCGTGGTGCTGAACATCCAGCGGCAATCCGGCGCGAACACCATCGCGGTGGTCAAGAGCATCAAGGCTCTGCTGCCGCAGCTGCAGGCAACGCTGCCGGCCTCGCTCCGCGTGACGACGCTCACCGACCTGACTACCAGCATCCAGGCCTCGGTCGACGACGTCGAGTTCGAGCTCATGCTCACGATTTTCCTCGTGGTCATGGTCATCTTTCTTTTCCTCCGCTCCCTGGCCGCGACCGTCATCCCGTCCGTGGCGGTGCCGCTCTCGCTGGTCGGGACCTTCGGGGCGATGTACGCGCTGGGCTACTCGCTCGACAACCTGTCCCTGATGGCGCTGACCATCGCGACCGGCTTCGTGGTCGACGACGCGATCGTGATGATCGAGAACATCTCGCGCTACCTGGAGGAGGGCGACACACCTCTGCAGGCGGCGCTCAAGGGTGCCGGGCAGATCGGCTTCACGATCCTGTCGCTCACCGTCTCGCTGATCGCGGTACTCATTCCGCTGTTGTTCATGGGCGATGTCGTCGGGCGTCTGTTCCGCGAGTTCGCGGTCACGCTCGCGGTCACCATCATCATTTCCGCCGTGGTCTCGCTGACGCTCACGCCGATGATGTGCGCGAAGATCCTTCGGCACAATCCGCGTGCCCAGCAGGGCCGGTTGTACCGGGCTTCGGAGCGCGTGTTCGAGACCATGATCGCCTTTTACGGGCGGACCTTGCGCTTCGTCCTGCGCTTCCAGACAGTCACTTTGCTGGTCGCCGTGGGGACGCTCGTGCTGACGGTGTACCTCTATTACGTCATCCCCAAGGGTTTCTTCCCGGTGCAGGACACGGGCGTGATCCAGGGCATCTCGCAGGCCGGGCAAACGGTTTCGTTCCAGGCGATGGCCGACCGGCAGAAGGCGCTCGCGGCGGTGATCCTGCGCGACCCGGCGGTCGCGAGCCTCAGCTCGTTCATCGGGGCGGACGGCGCGAATACCACCCTCAACTCCGGGCGGTTCGCCATCAACCTCAAGCCGCTCGACGAGCGCCGCATCAGCGCGGCCGACGTGATCCGCCGCCTCCAGGGCCCGCTCGCGAAGGTCGACGGCATCCAGCTGTTCATGCAGCCGGTGCAGAATATCTCGGTCGACGACCGCATCACCCGCACGCAGTACCAGTTCACGCTCGAGTCGCCCAGCCAAACCGAGCTGAACACCTGGACGACGCGCTTCGTCGACCGGCTCCGGCAGCTGCCGGACCTCGAAGACGTCGCGACCGACCAGCAAAACGGCGGGCTGGCCGCGCAGATCGATATCGACCGCGTCACCGCGTCCCGGCTGGGCATCGCGCCCACCACGGTCGACAACACGCTCTACGACGCGTTCGGCCAGCGGCAGATTTCGACCCTCTACACACAGCTGAATCAATACCATGTCATCCTCGAAACGCAGCCGGAGTTTCGGCAAATGCCCCGCAACCTGGGTGACATTTACCTCCAGGCGAACGCCTCGGCGGGGGCTTCCGGAGCGGGGGCGGCTCAGTCGTACTCCACCTCGAGCTCTTCCTCGGCAGGGTCCGCCGCGACCACCACCGGCGTGCTCTACACGCCCTCCGCCGGGGTACTTACCGCGCCCACATCCGCGCTCGCCAACGGCGGCACGGGCACCACCGCCACCGAGGCCGCGAACGCCTCGGTGAGCACCCCCGCGGCCTCGCAGAAGCAGATCCCGCTCAGCGCGTTCGCCACCATCCGGAACACCAACGAGGCGCTCTCGATCGAGCACCAGGGCCAGTTTCCGGCGGTCACGGTCTCGTTCAACCTGGGGCCGAACGCCGCGCTCGGCAATGCCATCGAGGAGGTCGACCAGGTCGTCCAGGAGATGCATTTCCCGGCCAGCATCCAGGCTGACTTCCAGGGCACCGCCGCCTCCTTTCGCAATTCGCTGGCGAACGAGGGCTACCTCATCCTGGCCGCGCTGGTGGTGGTCTATATCGTGCTCGGCGTGCTGTACGAAAGCTTCATCCACCCCATCACGATCCTTTCAACGCTGCCCTCCGCGGGAGTGGGTGCGCTGCTTTCGCTCATGCTGTTCGGGCAGTCGCTGTCGGTGGTGGCAATCATCGGCATCATCCTGCTCATCGGCATTGTGAAGAAGAACGGCATCATCATCGTCGACTTCGCGCTCGAGGCCGAGCGGGTCCACGGCAAGAACTCGACCGACGCCATCTACGAGGCCTCGCTGCTGCGGTTCCGGCCGATCATCATGACCACCATGGCCGCCCTGCTGGGCGGGCTGCCGCTTGCGCTGGGGCAGGGGCTGGGGTCGGAGATTCGCCGCCCGCTGGGCATCGCGATGGTCGGCGGGCTGCTGCTCTCGCAGGTGTTGACGCTGTACACCACGCCTGTGATCTATATCTTCTTCGACAACCTGGGCAAGCGCCTGGGCCGCCGGCCTAACCTCCCTCCGACCGGAAACGAGCCGGTTTCGGCCCCGGCCGACCCGCAGGTGGCGAGCCGGGTATGAGCCTTTCGCGTCCGTTTATCGATCGCCCGGTCGCGACCACGCTGCTGACCATCGCGATCGCGCTCGCCGGCGTCGTCGGCTACTCGGTCCTGCCGGTCGCGCCGCTGCCGCAGGTGGACTTTCCTACCATCCAGGTCAATGCCGGGCTGCCGGGCGCGAGCGCGGAGATCATGGCCTCGTCCATCGCGACACCTTTGGAGCGGCAGTTCTCGCATATCGCCTCGGTCACGGAGATGACGAGCGCGAGCTCGCTCGGGTCGGTCAACATCACGCTCCAGTTCGACCTGAACCGCGACATCAACGGCGCGGCCCGCGATGTGGAGGCGGCCATCAACGCGGCCCGCACCTACCTGCCCGCGAACCTGCCCGGCAACCCCACCTACCGTAAGGTGAACCCGGCGGACGCGCCGATTATGATCATCGCGCTCACGTCGAAGAAGTACGAGCGCTCCAGGCTCTACGATCTGGCTTCCACCATCCTCCAGCAGAGGCTTTCGCAGCTCGAAGGGGTGGGGCTTGTCAACGTCGGCGGGGGAGCACTGCCCTCGGTACGGGTCGAGGCCAATCCCATGCAGCTGGAGCAGTACGGGCTGACGCTTTCGAACATTCAGGCCACGCTCTCCTCACAGAACACCGACGTGCCGCGCGGCTCGCTCCAGAGCGGCGACACTAAGGTGGACATTGTCACCAACGGGCAAATCTCCCGCGCCGAGCAGTACCGCCCGCTCATCATCGGCTACCACAACGGCTCGGCGATCCGGCTTCAGGACGTGGCGGATGTCCAGGACGCGACCCAAAACGTCCGCGCCGCGGGCTACCTCAACGGCGTCGGCTCCATCCCGGTCATCATCACGCGCCAGCCCGGCGCTAACATCATCGAAACCAACCAGCGCATCCGCGACGCGCTGCCGGCGCTGCTCTCGGCGATCCCGCAGGGCATCGACGCGACCATCGTGCTCGACCGCACGACCACCATTCGCGCCTCCGAGCGCAACGTCGAGGAGACGCTGGTCTTCTCGGTCATCCTGGTCATCGGCGTGGTCTTCGTCTTCCTGCGCAGCCCGCGCGCCACGTTGATCCCGACCGTCGCGGTCCCGGTCTCACTGATCGGGACCTTCGCGGTCATGTACCTGTTCGGCTACTCGCTCGACAACCTGTCCCTGATGGCGCTGACCATCGCGACCGGCTTCGTGGTCGACGACGCGATCGTGGTCATGGAGAACATCTCCCGCTTCATCGAGCAGGGGCTGCCCCCGCGCGAGGCCGCGCTCAAGGGCGCCGCGGAGATCGGCTACACCGTACTCACCATCTCCATCTCGCTGATCGCCGTCTTCATCCCGATCCTGCTGATGGGCGGCATCGTCGGGCGGCTGTTCCGGGAGTTCGCGGTGACACTGTCCACCGCCATCCTCATCTCCATGGTGGTCTCGCTTACCACAACCCCGACCATGTGCGCGTACCTGCTCAAGCACAGCCCGAAGGAGGAGAAGCACAACTGGCTCTATCGCGCCTCCGAGCGCGGCTTCGACTTCATCCAGCGCATCTACCGGGGCTCGCTCACCTGGGTCCTGCTCAACCCCGGCATCACGCTCGTCGTCCTGCTGCTGACCCTCGCGATGAACGTCCTCTTGTTCGTGCGCGTGCCCAAGGGCTTCTTCCCGGAGCAGGACACCGGCGCCATCTCCGGCGGCTTGCAGGGGCCTTACGACGCCTCGTTCAACCTGATGAACAACTCGGTTTCGCAGATCGCGAAGATCATCAAGGCCGACCCCGCCGTCGCGAACTCGATCGCCTTCACCGGCGGCGGCGGCAACACCAACGGCGGCTTTATCTATGTAGCACTCAAGCCGCTCGGTAAAGGTCCGGGATACAGGCAGGAGCCCGCGAACCAGGTCATCGCACGGCTCCGGCCCAAGTTCGCGAACAAGCCCATCGCCTCGGTCTTCCTCCAGGCCAACCAGGACATCCGCATCGGCGGCCGCGGCGGCAACGCACTGTACCAGTACACCATCGTCGCCGACTCGATCGGTCTGCTCAACTACTGGAGCCCGCTGCTGCTCAAGAACATGAAAGCCCTGCCCGAGCTCGCCGACGTGAACTCCGACGCGGAGCAGGGCGGCCTTTCCGCGTTCGTCAACTACGACCGCACCACGGCGGCGCGGCTCGGGTTGACGCCGCAAACGATCGACCAAAGCCTGTACGCGGCGTTCGGGCAGTCGGAGGTCTCGCTCATCCGCACGCAGCTCAACCAGTACTACGTCATCCTGGAGGTCGCGCCCAAGTACTGGCAGTCGCCGGAAGGGCTCAAGACGCTGTACCTGCGCGCCCCCGGCAGCGCCGGGCCGGTGCCGCTCAACTCTTTCTCGCGGACCCAGATCAATACGCAGACCCTGACCCTGAACCACACCGGCCTGTTCCCTTCGACGACCATTTCGTTCAATCTGGCGCCGGGCCAGTCGCTCTCGACCGCCGAGGCCGCTATCGAGCGCATGGCCGAGCGGCTGGGCACCCCGGCCACCGTGCGCGGCTCCTCCTCGGGGACGCTCCAGGCGTTTCAGCAGTCCCTCAAGACGGAACCGTACCTGATCGCGACGGCCCTGCTGGCTGTATACATCGTGCTCGGCATTCTCTATGAATCGCTCGTCCACCCCATCACGATCATCTCCACACTCCCCTCGGCCTCGGTCGGCGCGCTCATCGCGCTCGAGCTGACCAACACCGACCTCAGCGTCATCGCCATCATCGGCATCGTCCTGTTGATCGGCATCGTGAAAAAGAACGCGATCATGATGATCGACTTCGCGCTGATGGCCGAGCGGGAGCACGGCATGACCACCTCGGACGCCATCTTCGAAGCCTGCATGCTTCGCTTCCGGCCCATCATGATGACCACCGCCGCCGCCCTGTTCGGGGCGCTGCCTCTGGCCTTCGGCACCGGCACCGGCTCCGAGCTGCGCCGCCCGCTGGGCATTTCGATCGTGGGAGGCCTGCTGGTCTCGCAGGCGTTGACGCTGTACACCACGCCGGTCATCTACCTCTACCTCGACCGCCTGCGCTTCCGCTTCTCCGGGCAGCGCAAGCGGGATGTCTTCCATCCCACCCGCCCCACGGAAGCCGCGCTTTGATGAAGAAAGCCATCGCACTCACCCTGCTCCTGCCGGCCGCCGGCTGCCGAGTCGGCCCGAAGTACGCCCCGCCCGCGGCGCTCGCTCCCGCGGTTCCCGCCTACCAGTCCGCGCTGGCCACCAATGCCGCGAACGTGGCCGAGGACGGCAGCACCTGGAAGCCCGCCGCGCCCGCCGATGCCATGCTGCGGGGCAAGTGGTGGGAGGTCTTCGGCGACCCGGAGCTGAACGCGCTCGAAGCCCGGCTCGAGCTCGACAACCAGACCATCCGGCAGCAGTTCCAGCTGTTTCTGGAGGCGCGCGACCTGATCCGCGAGGCGCGCGCGCAGCTCTTCCCGGCCGCCACCATCGGACCCTCGTTCAACCGCTCCAAGTCCTCGGGCAACCTGCGCAATGCCAGCTCCGTCAGCGGCAGCGGCGTCAACAACTCCAACGGCAATACCACCATCGTCACCAACGCGGGCACGCAAAGCACGCTGTGGAACGCGCCGCTTTCGCTGTCGTGGCAGCCGGATCTGTGGGGGCGCATCCGCAACACCATCCGTGCCGACGAGTACTCGGCGCAGGTCTCGGCGGCCGACCTCGAGTTGCAGCGGCTCACCGAGGAGGCCGCGCTCGCCCAGGCCTTCTTCGAGATCCACGGCGAGGACGCGCTGCAGGCCGTGGTCAATTCCGTGGTAGCCGCCGACGAGGACTCACTGAAACTTACCCAGGCGCAGTTCGAGACCGGCATCGCCGATCGGCAGGCCGTGGTGCAGGCCCAGACCACGCTGCAAAGCGCCCAGGCCCAGGCCATCGCGATCGCCGGGCCGCGCGCCACTTACGAGCACGCCATCGCGACGCTCATCGGCCGGCCCGCCTCGGATTTCCACGTGCCGGTCCGGGCGAGCATCATGGCCCCTCCGCCGATCCCCATCGGCATTCCGTCGCAGCTGCTGGAGCGGCGCCCGGACGTCGCCGCCGCCGAGCGCGCCATGGCCGCGGCCAACGCCACCATCGGCATCGCGACCGCCGCTTACTACCCGACCCTGACTCTGACCGCGACCGGCGGCTTCGAGAGCTCGACGTTCAAGCGCTGGTTCGACTATCCCAGCCGTTTCTGGTCCGCCGGGCCCGCGTTTTCGCAGCCCGTGTACGACGCCGGTCTGCGCCGGTCCACCGTGCACCAGTACATCGCGGCTTACAACGCAGATGTCGCGGCCTACCAGGAGACCGTTCTGACCGCCTTCCAACAGGTAGAGGACTACCTGGCCCAGGTCCGCATCGACTCCGAAGAGGTCGCCAAGCAGAAGCAGGCGACCGCGTCCGCGCAGGAGTACCTGAACCTGGCGCTCGACCGCTACCGCACCGGCCTGGATCCCTATCTGAACGTGATCACCGCGCAAAATACGTTGCTGGTCGATCAGCAGTCCTTGCTGAACACGCAGATCGCGGTGATGACCTACTCGGTTCAGCTGGTACAGGCGCTGGGCGGCGGCTGGGACGCGCGCGACCTGCCCACGCCGAAGCAGGTGTACCAGGCCCCGACGAAGGCGGAGAATACGATCGTGCGCTGAGTGAGAAAAAGGGCGCTCCTTATGCGGGAGCGCCCTTTTCAGGTATGGCAGCGGTTTACGGCAGGTAGTAGCGGAGCGAGGTTTCAAACTCGTTGTCGACGGCGGTCGGCGTCGCGCGGAAGGGGCCGTTCACGCCCGTGTAGGTGTTGCGCTCAATCCACGAGTACTGAAAGCCTTCACGGAACCGGCCTGCTGGACCTTTGTAGAAGTCATACCAGAAGCCCGCAGTTGCTTCGCGTACGTCTTTATTGTTCACGGGGCAACTCGGGGCGATAGGTGAAAAACCATTGGTCGGTCCGGTCTGGGATGAGCCGGCCGCAGTGGTCCCCGGCGCAAGTTCCACACCGCATGTCGCTGCATTCAGCAAGTGCGAGCCATAGCCGGATTGCCCTGTCCCGACGTTGAAAACTCGGCGGAACGCATAGTCCGTACCGTAGTAGCCATACACCGCCAACCTTGGTGTTATGTTGATGTCCGTGAAGCCCATTGCGGAAAAATTGTGCAGGGGCGCGAAGGTCCCGTTGGGTGCCGTGGTGACATCCGGCAGCTGCGAGGTCGCATATCTTCCCGTGCCGTCGCCGTATTGGCCCTTGACGCCGAAGTCCACTTTCTTGGCCAGAACGAAGAAACGCGCACTGCCGCCCACTCCGCCAGCAATCGTCGTATTGTTGTAGGCACCGTTTGCCACGGGCTGAGTCGCATTCACGACCCTGCCCGTTTGTGGGTTGATGTTCGGGTAAATGCGATTGCGGAACTCGCGCTCGATACCGAATAATTCGATGTGCGCGTTTTTTGGGTCGAAAGCTATTTTTGCAATCAGATCCGGTGCCAGGTTATAGCTATAGTTCGCCAGCGCCGCATCGACAACATCCGCCGCTGGAATGGTCACTGTGCCGTTCACGACCGGCAGCGTCTGGCCGCCGGTCGCGGTACCCGCAGGCACACCCGCACCGTTATACAAACCTCCCGAATTCCCGGATTGGCCCGCGAGATAGTTGATAGCGCAGTATGCACCAGCAGAAGCGGTGCAAATCGGCGCCAGCAGCTGTGCCTGCTCGGCGGCAACGCCGAAGGTCAGGAGCGGTGAAGCCCGGTAGGTAAGCCGGATGCCCGGCTGGCGCGACCAGATGAAGCCGACCTGGTATTGCGGGTCGATGGTCTGCGGCAGCACTTCGGTCCGGTTGTCGATCGCGTGGCCGTTCTCGGTCGCCATCGTCCACTGCTGGCCGCCGGTCACGGTCAAGCCGTTGTGGAAGTTCGCCTGGCCCCAAAGCTGCCGTTCACGCAGCACATAGCTGTTGGACTGGTTGTTGTTGGACGAGGTGCCGGTGCCGAGAAAGTCCGCCTCGTAGTAGGCCGCGAGTTGGGTCTGGCCGATCTTGCCCGACCCGTACAGCGCGATGCGGGACTGCCGGCCCGTCGCGAAAAACTCGCTCAACCGACCGTTGTCCGCGGCCGAGTAGGGAATCTGGGCGAAAGGGGTGTTGATGTCCGCGCCGAGCGCCTTGGTCCGGTTCACCGTCGCGAACTCGATGAACGAGCCGGTCGGCGAGAGCGTCGCGCCCTTGAAGTGGATCGAATCGGGGTTCTCGATCGCCTTCTTGGTCGCCGTCTGGTCCGCCTGGATGGTGGTCGCGATCGAGGCGGTGTTGCCCTGGAGGTCGGTCACGGAGTTCTG
Source organism: uncultured Acidobacteriaceae bacterium (assembly GCA_964250745.1). GTDB lineage: Bacteria > Acidobacteriota > Terriglobia > Terriglobales > Acidobacteriaceae > EB88. The sequence continues at coordinate 9,550 of CAXUHL010000015.1, read as the reverse complement.
CAGCGCGGCGACGGCGGCGGTGTTCTGCTGGTTGGCCGCCTGCTGCGCCGCCACGGCCTGTTGGGTCTGCTCGGTGGCCTGCTCGATGGCCGCCTGACCCTGGGTCTGCAGCTGCTGCAGTTGGGCGTCGCGGGCCTGCAGCTGCTGCTGGAGCGCGTCGATCTGCGTCCGCTGCGTCGTCAGATCGCCGCGCAGCTGCTCGATCTGCGCGGCGATGGTCGGCTTGGCCGCCTTTTTCGCGCGCACGTGCTTGCGCTGGGTTTGCGGCGCGTCGGGGGCGGCGGCGGGCTCCGCCGCGAACGCCGGAACCCCGATCGCCGCGGCGAGAACTAGGCTCGCAACCGCTTGTAATTTCGTGTTCATCTAGCCTCTCAAAGTGTGGAGCGAATGTGTTCGCCGGCTTCAACCGCGCCGAGTCGGGCTTTCCGCACCCTCGCGGACGCCAAACGGCTTCATCGTCCCAGAACTTTGTTACAGACGCGCGAAGATCGCGCCGGTGCCTCGGATTTCAAGCGTCGCCGGCTTCGTGACCGCTTCTCCGACCGCCGCCTTCATCGCCGTGCACACCGAAACCACGGTCCGCGAGCCCTCCGAGCCGACGCCCCTGGGCAGCATGGTGTCGCCGAACCTCGTGTCGACGAGGCCGACGGGCATGCCGGCTCGGCGGCGGCCACCCGCGTCGCGTCATGGAAGGTCAGGCGCTCGCCGTCCCAATCGGCCGGCGTGGCGTGCGGCGCTAGCGGGTTATGGTTCTGCATCGCCGTCGTGTAGACCGCAACCTCCGCCGCGGCGAAGCCCGCGGCCGTGTCGCGAATCGCGCGCTCGCCCTTCGGCCCCTGCACGCGGATGGTCGCAATTAAAGGCAGCCGGAGCCGGCACATATCCGAGGGGTCGGTCGCGATGAACTGCTCGCCGACACCTGAAAGCGCGTGGATGCGGTTGAAGCCGCTCACCGCGCCGCGCAACCCGAGCGCAGGCTGCGCTTGTTGCAGGCCGTGTAGGCCGGATCGTAGAAGTAGCAGCATCGTCCTGCGCAGGTCGCCGACACCCGACTGGGGTGGCCCTGCCTGGCTTCGTCGAGCAACGCGACCGAGAAAGTTACGTGCCCCGGCGTGCAGTAGCCGCACCGGCAGCCATCATGATCCGGAAATGCCTGCTGGACAGGGTGCAGCGCGTCCGCCCGTGCCAGGCCTTCGATAGTCCTGGAGGAGGCCGCGCCGGGTGACCGGTTCGGCGCCTATGTTGTTCCGCGGCCGAGGCCCCCCGGGTTTCGCGCGCGCGCCGTCGTCTTCTAAATCGTCGCAGCGGGCCCGCTCGGGTGCCGTCGCATGGTGCGCGTCTGTGTACATACTCACTGTGAACGCGCGCGATCCAGGCAAAGATGCGCGCCCATCGCCTTCTCGCGCAAGGGCGCGTTCCCGACGTGAACAGGTTTACGGACGGTTCGCACCCCCGCAGTCCGCCCCGTCGGTAATGGCGGTAAGCCTCAGGCCGGATGAGGTGAGCGCGCGGCTGTAGCAGCGGCCTTCGGTGTCGGTCATGCGGTAGTCCGTGGTGCTGCCAGTCGTCCGGCTCGCGACCGCCCCAGCCGTGTTCAGCTTGTAGCTGTCGGTCGAGCCCACCTGCTCCTCGCTGCCGGTCGAGTACACCTCAAACCCGTTCAGCAGCCGGCGCTCGTACTCGAAGTCCTGCTGAAAGGAGTGCGCCGTGAACGAGCCCGAGCCGTCGGCGTTCGAGACTTGGTTGTAGTTGAGCGTGAACGGGTAGGCGGTGTTGTGCTCGGTCTGCCGAACGACGCCGTCGCCCTCCCGGCGGGTGGTCACCTGCGCCGTGGTCAGCTGGGCGATGTCCTGTGAATAGAAGGCGTTGTTGAAGTTGATGAGCTGGTAGTTGCCGAAGTTCACCTGCTCCTCGAGGGCGGTCGTGACGCGCCCGTGCGAGGTGTCGACGTAGCCGGCCAGGTTGAAGTGCCGCACCGAGCTGACCAGGGTCTTGCCGTGGGTAGTGCCGCTCGCGTCCACCGGGGCCTCCGCCTGGATGGCTGGCGTGGGCGCGGGGCCGAGCGTGTTCGCGGTCAGCGCGCCGGTGGTTTGTCTGCTGCCGTGGTCCAGGTACAGCAGCAGCGTCGCGGTCTCGCTGAACGAGCCGGTGGTGTTGAAGACGCCGAGCGCCACCGTGTGCGGTGCCCCGTCCGAGAGCTGCGCGGAAAAAGGCGTCAGGTCCACCGAGTACGGCTTGAAGTTGAGCGTTTCGACGCCCACGATGGGCTCCCACAACGCGGGGTCGATGCCGCCGGTGTAAATCCACGGGAACACCGGAGCGATGCCCGCGGGCGTGCCGTCAACGTAGATTTCGGTCTCGCGGAAGCCCGTGCCGCCGGTGTTCTGGAGCGCCGCCGCGACCGAATCCGGCGAGGAGGTGTACCAGAACTCGTCGCCGCCCTGCGACTGCGAAAAGACCTGGAGGTACGCCCGCTCGACGTTGCGGGGCAGCGTGCCGAAGGTCTGCGTCAGCCGGTCGGCCGTGGTGTTCACGCTGGTGATGCCGCCCGCCGGGTTGAGCGGCAAAACCGCATCAGGGACGGCCGGAGCCTGATTTGCCGCGTCCGCGGGGTAGAACTGGAGCGAGGCCGATCCGGTGATGATGCCGTTGTAGTCGACCCCGCCGGAGACGCCGAAGAAGTTGCCCAGCGAGGCCAGCACCGGCTGAGGGCTCCCGAGCAGCGCGCTCAGCTCGGTGATGTCGCGCTCCACGTGCCAGGAGGGGCTGAGCGCGGCTCGGGGCTCCGCCGTGGTGCCGAAGTAGACGTCCGCGCCGCCGATGTAGACCGAGCCCGTCCGGTCGAACTGCCGCCCGGCGGAGACGTTGAAGTCCGCGTTGAAGACCACCTTGGCCCAAGGGCCGGGGCAGCTCGCCGGAGGAGTGAAGGTGAAGTGCTTGTCGGTGTAGTCGATGAACTGCTGCCCGGTGAACAGCGGGACGGTGCAAGGCGTGGTCGAGGGGCGCGGAACGGGCGGCTCGGCGGTGGCGGGGTTGGAGGAGCCGAGGGTGAGCGTTTGGGCATGCAGCATGGGGGCAAGCAGCAGGATGGGCAGGCGGGCGAGATGCACGGGCAAGGGCCTCCGCGAAGGGATGAAAGCCAGCATACGCGGGAAATCGTCCGGTTTTCAGGCATATTGCTTTGAGCCGGTCACCGGTCTAAGCTGGCTCAAGCTAGACGGAGGGTTCGATGCTGCAGATAGGCGCTTTCAACGCGAAGAATACTTTCGGCAACCTGCTTGACCGGGTCGAGAACGGCGAGGAGGTGCTGATCACACGGCACGGCAAGCCGGTCGCGCGGCTGGTGCGGCCTGTACCTGAGAAACCTCCTGAGGTCGATCAAGTCAATGAGACCATGGCCGCGTTCGCCGAGATTCGAGCGCTCTCGAAACGCCTGAACCTGGGACCCTTCGATTGGGAAAAATACAAAGAGTGGCGCGATGAGGGACGGCGTTGAGCTTCGTTCTCGATGCCTCCGTAACGCTCGCCCTGCTGTATGGGGAAGAGGCAAGCGTCGACCTGAATCGAGTCGAACAAGCACTTGGGCGCGGCGAAGCCATGGTCCCGCGGCTCTGGCACATCGAGATCGCGAATGCCATGTTGACGGGCATTCGCCGAAACGCCTTACTTTGAGTGATGCACGGCAGTACCTCGCGGTGCTTCTTCGTTCGAAGATCACCGTGGATGCGGAGACGCTCACACGTGCCTGGGGTGCCACGTTGGAGCTGGGGGCGAAGCACAAGCTGACAGGCTATGACGCCGTTTACCTGGAGCTCGCCGTGCGCAAGCGGGCCGCACTCGCCACTCTCGATAAGGCCCTCGCCCGCGCCGCAGAGGCCGAGCACATACCTTTGTTCTGGAGCTGACACATGCGCCTTGCATCCATTCCCGGCTTCGTGGTATCCCAATAGAAGTTCAAGTTTGCTCCTTCGGGTTCCCCGGGGGGACGAGCCTGGATTTCATGAAGAGTGGTTGAGGGACGGGCCCTGTGACGCCACGACAACCGGCCGGAGCAACTCCGGACATCGGTGTCAACTCTCTCCTAAAGGCCTAGAGCCTGAGGGGAACATGAGATTCGGGGTGCTCGAGCGGCTCGCCGTTCGCCATCTCGCGAAACTCCAGCTTTGCACTAGCGTACGTGTGGTCCACAGGTCGCCCGTTCCACCAGCCGCTCTCGGCTCAACAAGCGAGGGTCTGATGGCAGAAGCATACGAACTCCGATGTCGCGAGTGCGCCAAGCGCTTCGACAATGCGCCTTTGTCGATGTGCGACGAGTGTTTTTCCCCGCTGGAGGTCTTCGTCGACCTCGGCATCGCGAAGCGCGAGGTGACACGCGGTTCCATCGAGCGCGGCCCGGCTTCCATGTGGCGCTACCAGGCGCTGCTTCCCGTGCCCGAGGATTACGTCCCGCGCACCCCCGCCGGATGGACGCCCCTGGTCGAAGCGCCCAACCTCGGCGCGCGCATCGGGGCCCGCAATCTGTACATCAAGAACGACGCCGTCTGCATGCCGACCCTTTCCTTCAAGGACCGGGTAGTTGCGGTCGCGCTCGCGAATGCGCAGGCGTTCGGGTTCGACACAGTCGGCTGCTCCTCGACCGGCAACCTGGCCAATGCGGTCGCCGCGCACGCCGCCCGTCTCGGACTGAAGACCTATATTCTCGTCCCGGCCGACCTCGAAGCCGCCAAGATCCTCAACACCGAGGTGTACGGCGCGAACCTGATCCGCATCGACGGCAATTACGACCACTGCAACCGGCTCTGCTCGCAGATCGCCGACCGGTTCCGCTGGGGCTTCGTGAACGTCAACCTGCGGCCCTACTACGCCGAGGGCTCGAAGACGGTCGGCTTCGAGATCGCCGAGCAGCTCGGCTGGCGCTTGCCGGACAACATCGTGTGCCCCATGGCGGGCGGTTCGTTGATCACGAAAATACGGAAGGCGTTTCAGGAGCTGATCCAGCTGGGCCTGGTCGAAGACAAGCCCGTGCGCTTTTTCGGTGCACAGGCCACCGGTTGCTCGCCTATCTCAACCGCCGTCAAGGCGGGCCGCGTAGAGATTGAGCCGCAAAAGCCCAACACCATCGCGCGGTCGCTCGCGATCGGCAACCCGGCCGACGGCCCGTATGCCGCGCGCATGATCCGCGACACCGACGGCTGGGCCGAAGACGTTTCCGACGTCGAAGTCGTTTCCGGCATCCGCGAGCTGGCCGAGGCCGAGGGCATCTTCACGGAGACCGCGGGCGGCGTCACCACGGCCGTCACGGCGCGCCTGTACGCCCACGGGCGCATCCGTCCGGATGAGCTGACCGTGACCTGCATCACCGGCAACGGGCTCAAGACCACCGATGCCGTCGCCGACTGCTTCCCGCGCACCGAGGCCGTGCGGCCCCGCCTCCGCGACTTCGAGGAGTACGTCGAGCGCAACCGGTTCGCCGACGCCATACCCGCCTAAGGAGATTGCCACTTGCCCGTACGAGTCCTGCTGCCGAACGCATTTCAAAAACACACCAACGGCGAGCGCGAGTTCGAGTCCCAAGCGCAGCACCTTCCCCAGCTGATTACGGATATGGAGACCCATTACCCGGACCTGAAAACGCACTTGCGCGGCGAGGACGGACAAGTGCGGCGCTTCATCAACTTCTACGTCAACGACGAGGACATCCGGTTCCTCGGCAGCGACAGCTATCGGTTCCAGGACGGCGACGAGGTGCTGGTGATCCCGTCGATCGCGGGCGGCGCGCCCGCGTGAGCCGCGAGGAGATGCTCGCCGCCATCGAAGGGGAGATCGTGCGGCTGGCGCCGGCGGCCGCGCGCCGGCGTGCGTCCCCCAGCCACCGCTTTACGCCGCTTGCCGGTGCGCGCCCCACCGCTCGTAAGCGTGCCCTCAGCCCGGAAGCCCGCGGCAAGATCGCCGCGGCGCAGGCACGCCGCTGGGCCCGGGAGCGCGCGTCGAAGCCGCCTGCATGATTAAGGTCAAGCTGCTGCACCCCTCGGCCCGCGTGCCCACGGTCCACCATTCCGGCCACGACCTCGGCTTCGACCTGTACGCGATCGAGGACGTGCGGCTCGAGCCCGGCGTCCCGGTCAAGGTGCGCACGGGCATCGCGGTCGAGGGTCCGGCGGGGATGGGCTTCGTGCTGGGCGACCGCTCCAGCATGGCCGCACGGGGCATCACCTATGCGGGTGGCCGCATCGACGCCGGCTACCGCGGCGAAATCCTGGTCTGCCTGGTCAACGTGAACCAGCCTGCGTACTCGCTGGCTACCAGGCGCGACGAGGAAGGTCGCGTGCTCGAAGTCGCACTCGAAAAGACTGACGTCGGCGTCGCGATCCGGGCCGGGGACAAAATCGTGCAGATGTCCCCGTTCCAGGCCATGACGCACCTCGAGCTGGTCGTGGTCGAGGAGCTGAGCGCGAGCGCCCGCGCGGAAGCGGGCTTTGGGTCGAGTGGACGGTGAAGGGCCAGGGTAGAGGGTAGAGGGTGGAGGGTGAAGGGTGAAGGATGAAGGGTGGAGGGTTGCAATGCGAACCTTCCCTTCCGGGAAGTCTCCCCCTCGACTTTCCTCTACCCTCTACCCTTTACCCTCACCCCTAAAACCCGAGCACGGGGTGCGGCACGTAGGCTTCTTCCAGCTCCCTTGCCTCTTCGGGGGTGAGTTTCACGTCAAGCGCCGCGACGGCGTCCGCGAGGTGGTGGGGCTTGGTCGCGCCGACGATGGGCGCGTCCACGCCGGGCCTCCCCAGCACCCAGGCCAGGGCGAGCGAAGCCTGCTTCACCCCCTTGCGCCCGGCCATCGCGGCCGCCTTGTCGATCACCTTGCGATCGGCATCCGCGGTGGTGGCGTACATGGTCTTGCCGAACTGGTCGGTTTCCAGCCGCTCCGTCGTCGCACCGTCCGAGCGGCGGGCCAGGCGGCCGCGCGCGAGCGGGCTCCACGGGATCAGCCCGACACCCTCTTCCACGCACAGCGGGTTCATTTCGCGCTCTTCTTCGCGGTAGATCAGGTTGTAGTGGTTCTGCATGGAAACGAAGCGGGTCCAGCCGTGGCGGTCGGCCAGGTACAGCGCCTTGGCGAACTGCCAGGACCACATGCTGGACGCGCCGATGTAGCGCGCCTTGCCGGCTTTGACCACATCGTGCAGGGCTTCGAGGGTCTCCTCGATGGGCGTGTCGGCGTCCCACCGGTGGGTCTGGTATAGGTCCACGTAGTCGGTCTGGAGCCGCCGCAGGCTCGCGTCGATCTCGCTCATGATGGCCTTGCGCGAAAGCCCGCGCCCGTTCGGCTCTTCGCGCATGGGCGAGTGGACCTTGGTCGCGATCACCACCGCGTCGCGCCTGGTGTGCGCGCGGAGGAACTTGCCGAGGACCTCCTCGCTCGCGCCGCGCGAGTACACGTTGGCGGTGTCGAAGAAGTTGATGCCGAGGTCGAGCGCCTGCTTGAGGAACGGCTGCGAGGCCTCCTCGTCAAGCGTCCAGGCATGGCTGCCGGGGGTCAGGGGTCCCTTCGCGGGCGCGCCGTAGCTCATGCAACCCAGGCAGATGCGCGAAACCTGCATGCCCGTCTTTCCTAAACGTGTGTATTCCATGTGCATTCTCCCCCATGGGCAGATCGCCCGTCGCCTCCTTTGGATGCGGAGTGGATGTGCAGTTGATTGAGAGCTAGATCCAGGGTCACCCTGAGCGCAGCGAAGGATCTGCTTTGCGCTCGGCACTTGAGAGAAAAGCAGGTCCTTCGTCGCCGCGGACACCCCAGCGAGCACAGAACGCTCGTCGGGGACCCCGTCTGCGCTCCTCAGGATGACCCGTGTTGTGCACCCGCAATCCCGTACTTCTCCTGCAAAAACCCCTGCAACCCGCGCGGCAGCACCGCCGCAAGCTCCTGCCAGGTCATCACGCGCAGGCGGCACCGCAGCGCCGCGCTCCCCACCGCGGCGATCACCCGCTGCCAGGCAGCGATCAGGTCCGTGCGGCGCGCGTCGCACAGGAGGCAGAATTGCCCTCCCGCGGCTTCGGCGGCCAGTACGCCCCGCAGCAGCTGCCAGCTTGTGAACTGCCCGCCTGCCGTGCGCGGCAGCGCTTCCTCCTCGAAGCCCTCGCGCCAACCGGGATAGCGGTCCAGCAGCGCCGGCCGCGCGGTCTGGAAGCCCGACTCGGTCAGCTTGGCCTCCACAAGCAGCCCGTCGACGGACATGTCGATCTCGGTTGTGTCCACCAGCCCGCGCTCGCGCTCAAGGCGCGGCTTGTGGCCGAACTCCGGAATCCCGCCGGGGCCGATGCCGAGCAGGGAGCAAACCCGCTCCGACCGAAGCGTGCCGGGGCAGCAGAAGACGTTCATGAGGAGCGCGTCCGAGCTCGCCGCGCAGTCCAGTTCGCGCCAGTGCCAGTCGGCGCGGGGCCGGGCTCGTTTGCCGGCGGTATGCGCCTTGGTAAGCCGCACCCGCCAATGTTCGCAGGCCAGGATTGCCCGGAAGCTGGACGGGTAGAAGTTGCCATGCCGGCCGCCCTCGTCCAGGCCGAAGAGTACGCTCGGGTTGCGCCCGGGCGTCAAATCGTGCAAAAGGGCCCTCTCGCGCGCGTACAAAAGAGCCCGGGCATTCAAGTCGCGATGGAGCGCGCCGGCGGAGCAGGGAAACATCGCTCCAGTTTAGGCGAACAAAAAGCAAAGGGCAATTCTACTGCGGAGCAGGCGGCGCGGGTGGTGGCGGGACAAACAAGCGCAGCCGCACCTTCCACGTCACCGCCTGCCCCGGCTGCAGGACGACCATGCCCGTGTCGCCGCCGTTCCACTCCTTGCCGAACGGGTCGGCGAAGTTGAACTGCGGCTCGATGGCCACGAACTGCTTGGCGGGCGGCGCGTACACCTGCACCGTCTTGATCTCGGGGCTCAGGCCTTCGACCTTGATGCCGTACTTGGCCGCCGGATCCGCCAGCTCCACGTCGACCGCGCCGTCGGTCTGGGTCAGCGACGAGAAATTGTCGTCCAGGAACTGCTGCCCGAGCGGCTTGCCCTCGGGCGCGTTGAAGTCGTAGGGCGTCCCGGCGACCGGCTTCAGCTTGCCTGTGGGGAAGACGTCGTCGTAGTTGTTGACCTCCGCCAGCTTGGCCGCCGGAATGTGGAGGCGGGCCTGCGTGCGGTCGCCGCTCGGGATGGCAAAGTAGGGGTGCCAGCCGATGGCCATCGGCTCCGCCGCGCTGCCCACGTTTTTCGCGGTGATGGTCGCGACCACTGCGTCGCCGCTCAACGCCACCTGGAACTGCAGGTCCGTATCGCCCCACCAGTGCCCGCCGAAGTTGCCCGCATGGAGGATGCCGCTCACCGTCTGGCCGTCCGCGGTGGTCTGCTTCTGCACGTTGTCGACCTTGCTCGCGAGGATGAGCCCGTGGATGGCGTGCTTTTGCGCGTTCGGCTTCTTCGCGGCAAAATCCGCCGGAAGGAGCATCTTGCTGCCGTGCCAGCTGGTGACGACGAACTTACCGTCCGGCGTCAGGGGGCCCAGGATGCGGTTGGGGT
>CAXUHL010000014.1:3175-23631 GCA_964250745.1 uncultured Acidobacteriaceae bacterium | reverse complement strand
GTGCTTTCGCTCGGCGCGGGCACCTTCGGCGGAAGCGGCGACTTCTTCAAAAAATGGGGCGGCGCGCAGGTGGACGAAGCCCGACGTATGGTGGACGTCTGCCTGGAAGCCGAGGCGAACCTGTTCGATACCGCCGACGTGTACTCGCATGGGGCAGCCGAGGAGATTCTCGGCGAAGCCGTCCGGGGCCGCCGCAACGAGGTCCTGCTCTCGACCAAGTGCACCTTCGCCATGGGGCCGGGGCCGAACGACTGCGGCTCGTCGCGCCACCACATCCTGGACCAGTGCCATGCCAGCCTGAAGAGGCTCAAGACCGACTATATCGACATCTACCATATGCACGGCTTCGACGCGCTGACCCCGGTCGAGGAGACGCTCGAAACCCTGGACACCTTGATCAAGCAGGGCAAGATCCGGTATATCGCCGCATCCAACTTCTCCGGCTGGCACCTGATGAAGGCCCTTGCGGTGAGCGACCGCTACGGCTGGCAACGCTACGTGGGCCACCAGGTGTATTACGCGCTCTGCGGGCGGGACTACGAGCACGAGCTGATGCCCCTGGCGCTGGACCAGAAGGTGGGCGCGCTGGTGTGGAGCCCGCTGGGGTGGGGCCGCCTGACCGGGCGCATTCGCCGGGGGCAGCCGCCGCCGGCCGACTCGCGCGTGGGCCAGGGCGGCGAGGTGGGCGGCCCGGTGATCGAGGATGAGTACCTGTACCGGGTAGTGGACGCGCTGGACGCGGTGGCGGCCGAAACCGGCAAAACCGTGCCGCAGATCGCGCTGGCCTGGCTGCTGACCCGCCCCACCGTGGCGACGCTGGTGATGGGCGCACGCAACGAGGAGCAGCTGCGGGCCAACCTCGGCTCAGTGGGCTGGGCGCTCAGCCGGGAGCAGGTTGCCGCGCTGGACCGGGCGAGCGAGCGGCCCCTGCCTTACCCGTACTGGCACCAGTACGGAAACGGCGACCGCGTGCCGCCGCCGGTGGCTCTCAAGTCTTAAGCGGTACCACCTTGCCGGAGGACGAGCGGGAGATGGCGTAGAGCAGCCGCCCGTCGGCGTCCAGGTGGCGCAGCTCGAGCGATTTGCGCGTGACCGACAGGTGGCTGAACCCGTGCACCTCCTGCGCGTACGGGCCACGGTCGAGCGCATCGATGGCCAGCACGTACAGATCGGCGCCGCCCGCCCCCGAGAGGAAGTGGGTGGTGGGGTGGCCGTCGAATTCTAGGTGCTGCAGGTCGTGGTCGTGGCCGGCCATGTAGAGGTCGACCTTGTATTTGCGCAGGAGCGGGTCCCAGTCGCGGACCAGCACCGGGTGATCACCGTGCGGGCCGTTGGAGTAGATGGGATGGTGGGCCAGCACGGCCAGAAAGGGCGCGGTGCGGGGCTTTTTGAGCTCCGCCTCGAACCAGCCGAGTTGCGCGTGGTGCTCCTCCGGCGTCATCCAGAAGTCGGGTTTGCGGGGCGCGGTCCCGTCTGCCTTGCCCATGTTGCTGTCGAGGACGATGCAGTGAATCAGAGGGTCGTGCTCGGGGAAGTCGAAGGTGTAGCGGCGCGCGGGCAGGGTCCAGCGTGTGGGCTTGCCGTCCGGCCCACGCCCCGTTCGCGCATAGGCCAGCTCCGCCTCGACCTTGTTCACGTCCGCGGGCATGGTCTGGTAGTCGTGGTTGCCGAGCATGGTGTAGGCGGGGCCGGGAAACAGCTCAGACGGGTACATTTGTTCGAACTGGCTGACCCAGCGAGGCGAGGTTGCGCCGCCGGGCAGGTCGCCGTACCAACTGTCGCCGAGCAGGATGAGCGCCTCGGGATGGAGGCCCGTACTCTCTGCGTACCGCCGCATGCCCCGGCCCACCTGGGCCTGCGCCTCGTAGGTGGTCTTTGGGTGGTCGTTGCCATGGCCGGGCTTGTCGACGTAGCCCCAGTCGCCCAGCACGAGCGCGTGGGCGGCGCGCGGGTCGGGCTTCCATCCGGACGCGGCGAGGGGCAGGGGCAGGGCGGCGAGCGCGCTCCAGGCGGCGCTCTCCCGCAGGAAGCGGCGGCGGGTCAGCGAGGGTCGGACGGGTGCGGGCATGGCCTATTTATACCGGGGAACGATGAACGCGACGCGAATGGCGAGCGCCCGCAGGGCACACTCGCCGCGCTATACTAAGCCGTCGCGCGAGCCCTGCCCGCAGAGCGCGCGCACTTCAAGCAAACGACGAGGGTTCCACGCATGTCCGGTCACAGCAAATGGGCGACCATCAAGCATAAAAAGGGCGCGCTCGACGCCAAGCGCGGCAAGACCTTCACGCGCCTGATCAAGGAAATCACCATCGCGGCCCGGCAGGGCGGGGGCGACCCGGACGGCAACCCGCGCCTGCGCTCGGCTATCCTGGCGGCCAAGGCCGAGAACATGCCGGCCGACAACATCAAGCGCGGCATCCAGCGCGGCACGGGCGAGATTCCCGGGCTCACCTATGAAGAAATCTCCTTCGAGGGCTACGGGCCGGGCGGTGTGGCGCTGATCGTGGACTGCACCACGGACAACCGGAACCGGGCGGTTTCGGAGATTCGCCACACCTTTTCGAAGAACGGCGGCAACCTCGGCGAGCCGAACTCGGTGCGGTTCATGTTCGCGAAGAAGGGGCTGATCGTGGTCGACAAGGCCGCGGCGGACGAAGAGAAGCTGATGGCGCTGGCGCTCGAGGCCGGAGCCGACGACCTGGCCGACGAAGGCGACACGTGGGAGATCACCACCGACCCGTCTGCCTACGAGGCGGTCGCGCAGGCAATTCGCGACGCCAAGATCGAGACGCTGGCGAGCGAAAACACGATGATCGCGAGCACGTACACCAAGCTCGAAGGGCCGACAGCGGCGCAGATGGTGCGGCTGCTCGAAGCACTCGAGGACCACGACGACGTCCAGAACGTGTATTCAAACTTCGAGATGGACGAGCAGATGGAAGAAGCGGCGCGCTAGCTTTCCGACGAAACCTTCCCGGGGAGGGCCGACTCGCCGGAACCCTTCCCCCTCCGAGACCCTGCCCCACCGATGAAACTTTCCCTTCTCGCCCTGTTTCTGCTGCCCGCTGCAACCGTTCACGCGCAAACCGGCCCGGCCGCTTCCGCTCTCGCCCACGATCCCTGGGAGTACGGGGCGTTCTTCGGCGGCGGCGTGGGGCTGGGCGACCGGTCGAGCTTCTCGTTTACCAACGCCGGCGTCCACCTGGGCAAGGTCATCACGGACCCGTACGGGCCGGGGTTTCTGCGCGGGCAGTTCGAGTACTCCGGCGACTTCATGCCCTACTGGCAGTCGTTTACACCGCGCGCCGGGCTCCATCCCACCACCTTCAGCCTGCCCGACAACCAGACGGAAACCATCCTGATCCCCTACAACGGCGGAACATTCACCGGGCTGAGTATCACGCCCATCCAGCTGCGGTGGGACTTCGTACCGGGCAAGCGCCTGGCTCCCTATGTGCAGGGCGCGGGCGGCCTCCTGTGGACCGATCACAAGTACCCGCCGGACGCCGTGACGCCGCGCGGCGTGCCGGGCAACACCAGCGTGTGGAACTTTACCCCGCAGGCCGGGGCGGGCGTGCACTACTTTATCCAGGACAGGCGCTCGCTCGACTTCCAGGCCTCGGTCGTGCACATTTCGAGCGCCTCGCTCGGCGACCGCAACCCCGGGGTCAATGCGAGTCTGCAGTTCCAGGTAGGCTACACGTGGTGGCGGTAGAGGTTTGTCGATGCTGGCCCCGATCAGGTTTATGTGGAACGCGACCCGCGGGCACCGGCTCCGGCCCTGGCGCAGCCCCTACGTGCGCTGGCGCATCGAGACCTACTCCGGGCTCCACGCTGAAACGCTGACTGGCGGGCAGGTCGCGCGTTTCTGCTGGCGGGAGCGGGGGCGCCTGCTCCACTTCCTCCGCTGGACCGCCTCCATGGACTCGCCGAGAAAAGCGCGGGACCGGCAGAACCATGCATAGGCTCATCGCGGCGGCGGTTTTTCTCGCGTATGCCGCTTGCCGTGCGCAGGAGCCGACGGAAACGCTGCGGGTCGGGACCAACCTGGTCCTGGTTCCCACCCTCGTCGAAGCCGCCGACGGCGAAGTGGTCTACGGGCTTGGCGCGGATGCCTTCACGCTGACCGACAACGGCGTGCCGCAGACGATCCACGTCGACGACGATCTGGACACGACGCCGGTTTCGCTGGTGGTGTGCCTCGAAAAAGGCCGGGCGAGCGCGCTCCAGTACGAAAAATTCGTCCGTCTGGGGCCGCTGCTGGGCTTGTTCCTGGGTAACGGCAACGGCGAAGCGACGCTGCTCGAGTTCGACTCCCAGGTGGAGCGCCCGGAAGGCTGGACGCGCGACACGGATGCGATCCAGAAGGACCTGAACGCGCTGAAGCCCGGCGATGGCGGGGCGGCGCTGCTGGACGCGGCCGGCTACGCGGTCGCCCTCTTGGACCAGCGCCCGCCGGAGCGGCGCAAGATCCTGCTGCTGCTGAGCGAGTCGCGCGACCACGGCAGCACGCGCGTGTCCGCGGAGAAGCTGGCCGAGCGCATCGGGGCCAGCAACACGCTGGTGCTGAGCCTGACCTGGTCGCCTGCCCGGGCGGAGTTTCTGGACCAGTTGGTGAACCCCGGCGGCGGCTCGCTGGTGTCTCTGCTGGTGCTCGCGGCCAATGCGCTCAAGGCGAACGCGGCGAAGTCGCTCGCGGTGATGAGCGGCGGCGAGGCGATGAGCTTCACGAACGAGCGGGTGTTCGAGAACCGGGTGAGCACGCTGGCGAGCCACGCGCGCAACCGCTACCTGCTGTCGTTCCGCCCGAAAGAGCTGACGCCGGGGCTGCACCGGCTGGAAGTCAAGCTGAAGGACGGGGTGCCGGGGCGGGTGGTGGCGCGAGCCGACTACTACGCAGGGCCGCCGGCACCGTAGCCTTTTCGCGTCCCACCCGTACCGGCCGGCATCTAGTCCCCTGAGTCCACAGAACTGGAGCGTGCATGCCGGGCGACTACGACGCAAGCTGGAAACCCAAGGTCAATCCCTGGCTGATCGCTCTGACGGTCGCGCTGGCCGCCTTCATGGAGGTGCTCGATACCTCGATCGCGAACGTGGCGCTGCCCTACATCGCGGGCTCCCTCGGCGCGAGCAACGACGAAAGCACCTGGGTGCTGACCTCGTACCTGGTGGCGAACGCGATCGTGCTGCCGCTGGGCGGCTGGGCGTCGAGCGTGCTGGGCCGCAAGCGCTTCTTCATGAGCTGCATCGTGGTGTTCACCGTGTCGTCGTTTTTGTGCGGGCTCGCGCCGTCGCTCGTCTTCCTGCTGCTGTTCCGGGTCGTGCAGGGGGCCGGCGGCGGCGGCCTGCAGCCCATGGCGCAGGCCATCATGGCCGACTCCTTCGAGCCGCGACTGCGGGGGCTCGCGTTCGCGCTGTACGGGCTGGTCGCGGTGCTCGCGCCCTCCATCGGCCCCACCATCGGCGGCTGGCTCACCGACAGCTACTCCTGGCGCTGGATTTTCTACATCAACATCCCGGTCGGCATTCTGGCGCTGATCCTGACCCAGCGGCTTGTGGAAGACCCGCCGTGGCTCGGCTCGGACCTGAAGAACTTCTTCCGGGTCGACTACATCGGCGTCGGTTTCCTGGTGCTCTCCATGGGCGCGCTCCAGATCATGCTCGACAAGGGGCAGGAGAAGGACTGGTTCGGGTCGCACTTCATCCAGTTCTTCGGGACGCTGTTCGCGCTCGCTTTCGTCGGGCTGATTGTGTGGGAGTGGTGGGGCGCGAAGACGCCCATCATCGAGCTGCGGCTGTTCAAGCACCGCAACTTCGCGGTGTGCTGCTTCCTGATGCTGCTCACCGGCGGCATCCTGAACGCGACCACCGTGTTGCAGCCGCAGTACCTGCAAAACCAGGTCGGCTACACCGCGACCATCTCCGGCCTTTCGCTGGCCGGCGGCGGCGTGGCCCTGCTGCTGGTCATGCCGCTTGCGGGGCAGGCGGTCACCCGCTTTCCGGCCCGCAACATCATCGCGTTCGGTTTCGCGGTCACGGCCCTGTCCTACTGGCTGACGGCGACCAAGCTGAACCTGGGCATTTCCTTCGTCAGTGCTTCGTGGCTGCGGGTCTGGCAGATCGCGTCGATTCCCCTGGTCTTCATCTCGCTTACCACGGCAGTGTACTTCGGGCTGCCGCGCGAGAAATCCAACCAGGTTTCGGGCCTCATCAACTTCGTGCGCAACATCGGCGGGTCGATCCTGATCGCGCTGACCAACGCGGCCGTTACGCAGCGCGGCCAGTTCCACCAGGACCAGCTGCTCAAGTATGCGACCCCCTCGGGCAGCGCATACCAGCAGAACTTCCAGCGCTACCAGGGGACCTTCGCGGGCCGGATGGGCCCAGGCAACGCCCAGCACCTGGCGGACGGGCAGATTCTGAACAATCTCCAGTCGCAGTCGACGACCCTGGCCTATATCGACGTGTTCTGGATGCTGTTTGCCGTCTGTCTGGTGATGGTTGCGCTCGCATTTCTGCTCAGGCGCAACAACCCGCGGGAAGGTGGAGGGCAGCAGGCACCGGCACACTGAGCGGGAACATGGGAAAAGCAGGTCCTTCGTCGCTTCGCTCCTCAGGATGACCCCGTCGTCGAATCCAACCGTATACTCTCTACCCTTTACCCTTTACCCTTTACCCTTGCCTTTATGCCTGCCGCCGACATTCTCGCCATTGCCGCGCACCGGGACGACGTGGAGCAGACCTGTGGCGGGACGCTGCTGCGCGCCGCCGCGCAGGGGCAGCGCACCGCGATTCTGGACCTGACCCAGGGCGAGGCCGGGACGCGGGGAACCGCCGCGGAGCGTGCGGCGGAGGCAGGGGAGGCCGCGCGCCTGCTCGGCGTCGCGCACAGGGAAGCGCTCGACCTGCCGGACGGCGCGGTTGCGAATACGTATGAAAACCGGCTCAAAATCGCGCGAGTCATCCGTGCCATGCGCCCGCGCGTGGTCATTCTGCCGTACTGGCAGGCGCGCCACCCGGACCACGCGACCTGCTCGGTCCTGGGCTACGAGGCGTGCTTCGTCGCCGGGCTGCGCAAGGTGGAAACGCCGGACGCCGCGGCCCCGCACCGCCCGTTCAAGATCGTCTACGCTTCGCTGTATGCCGATGTGCGCCCGTCGTTCGTCGTCGATATCACCCCGCACATCGAGCGCCGGCTCCAGTCGCTGCTGGCCTACCGGTCGCAATACGGAGACCAGGCCGCGGGGGCCGGCCTGTTCGTGCCGGAGGAGGAGATCCGCGAGCGCACCTTCGCCGAGGCGCGCCACTACGGCCTGCTGGCCGGTGTGCGTTACGGGGAGCCGTTCGTGCAGCGCGAGGTAGGGCTGGTCGGGGATCTGCTGCAGGTGCCGGTGCAGTCGATCTGACCCGCGCCGCCAAGCTGAAATCACGACCCGTTCATCAAACCCTGCCGCCGGGCGATGTAACCTCCTCTTAACGTGCGCACCCCCGCGCGTGGAAAGGTTTCGGATCGCGTGAGCACCACGGTATTCATTCTCGAGGACGACACCGACATCGCCCGCCTCGTCGAGCACCACGTCACCGCCGCCGGCTACACGCCGCGCGTGTTCCCCACCCCGGCAAACCTGATCGCCGAAGCCGAGCGCGCCCGCCCTGCCCTGTTCCTGCTCGACATCATGGTGCCCGGCGGCGACGGGCTGGAGGTGTGCCGTCGCTTGCGCGCCAACCCTCTGCTTTCGACCACGCCCATCATCTTCATGACCGCGAAGGCAAGCGAGAACGACCGCGTGCTGGGTTTGGAGCTGGGGGCGGACGACTACGTCACCAAACCGTTCGCGCCGCGGGAGCTGGTGGCCCGGGTCAAGGCAGTGCTGCGGCGGTTCGAGCGCCCGGCCGGGCCGCAGATCATCCAGTTCGACGACGTCGTCGTCGATGCCGGGGCCATGCAGCTTAAGGTGCGGGGCGAGCTCACCACTACCACGGCGACCGAGTTCCGGCTGCTGGACTACCTGGCCCGCCACCCGGGACGGGTCTTCTCGCGCGACCACCTGCTCGACGCCGTGTGGGGCGACGCGCGGTTCGTGACGCCGCGGTCGGTCGACGTGTATGTCCGGCGCATTCGGGAGAAGATCGAAGCGGACCCCGAAAACCCGCGTTTTCTCAAGACCGTGCGTGGGGCGGGGTATCGGTTCGAGATTCCGAAGGAAGGGAGGAGGGTGGAGGGGGAAGGGTGAAGTCGGCGTGCGCCGGGTTTACGATTGCGACAGCGCTCTTTCACGGAGGCAGCAGCGATGGCGGCACATGCGGTACACCCGGCTCTTACGATCGATGAGTATCTCTCGACGTCTTTTGAGCACGACATGGAGTTCATCGACGGCGAGCTGAAGGAGAAACCCATGCCGGGCATGCTTCACGGCAGAGTGCAGATGCTTCTCGGTATCTGGTTCCGGCAGTACGAGAAAGAAATGGGCATCGTTTCAGTTTCTGAACCCCGCACGCGCGTCGCCTTGGACAGGGTGCGCCTGCCCGATTTCATCCTTTCGCGGTCCGGCCGCTTGCCGAGGAAAGCCCTGCGCTCCGCCCCGCTGCTCGCCATCGAGATCCTTTCCGAGGACGACAAGCACAAGGACCTAATCGCCCGCGCGCGGGACTTGCAGGCTATGGGCTGCAATGCGGTTTGGCTTCTCGATCCTGAGGAGCGGACCCTGAAGGCCTGGTCCGGGCAGGAGTGGACGGGCATTGCTGAAGAGAAGCCCATGACGCCTGCCGGGGCTCCGCTGGACCTGCCCTGGTTGTGGGAGGAGCTGGCGCAGTCTTTCAATATGGACGAGGAAGATTAGCCGCTTATCCCCCGGATTATTCGCAGAGCCGGGTAGGCCCGCCGGAACGCGGCGTAGTTTCCTTCGTAGCGCGCGACTTCAGCAGGATCGGGGACGATCTGCTCGGCGACCCGGATGGCTTGCGCGCAGGCTTCCTCCACCGAGCGCCACCGGCCCGCGCCCACCCCGGCCAGCAGAGCCGCCCCATATGCGCCGCCTTCCTCGGCCGCCGGCAGCTCACACGGCAGCCCGTACACGGCAGCCTGGATCGCCCGCCACAGGGGGGAGCGCGCGCCGCCCCCGCCCAGGCGGATGGCCTTCACCGGGACGCCCATCTCCGCGAGCAGCGTGAAGCTGTCCCGCAGCGAGTAACTGACGCCTTCGAGCACGGCCCGGACAAGGTGCCCGCGGCAGTGCGAGGCGCGCAGGCCGACGAACGCCCCGGTCGCGGCGGGGTCCAGGTGCGGGGTGCGCTCGCCGAGAAGGTACGGGGCGTACAGCAGGCCGTCCGCGCCGACCGGAACCTGGGCCGCCTCGGACGTCAGCGTGTCGTATGCGCCGCCGGGCAGCAGCAGGTCGCGCAGCCAGCGCAGGCTCAGCCCGGCCGCCTGGGTCACGCCCATCACGCTCCAGCGGCCGGGCACGGCGTGGCAGAAGGTGTGCAGGCGGCCAGCCGGGTCGAAGGATGGACGGTCCGTTGCCGCGAAGACCACCCCGGAGGTGCCGATGGTGACCGAAACGGAGCCGGGGTCGAGAATGCCCATGCCGACGGCGCCCGCGCCCTGGTCGCCGGCACCAGCCACCACCGGGGTACCCGCAGGCAGGCCGAGACTGCCAGGAAGGACCGTCGCGCACAACGCGGGCGACTCAAACAACGGCGGCAGCCAGTGGAGAGGAACGCCCGCGGCGCGGGCCACCTCCTCCGACCAGCACCGGTTGCGCACGTCGAGCAGCAGGGTGCCGGAGGCCTCCTGCACGTCCATCGCGAGCGCGCCGGTGAGCCGGTAGCGCACGTAGTCCTTGGGGCACAGAACGTGCGCGATCCGCGCCCACACCTCCGGCTCGTGCTCGCGCACCCACAAGAGCTTGGTCAAGGTGAAGTTCGGGAGCGCCGGGTTGGCGACGAGCTCGATGAGCCGGCCGCGGCCGATCTCGCGATGAAGCCGGTCGCACTGCGGCTGCGTGCGCTGGTCGCACCAGATCAGGGAAGGCCGCAACACCGCGCCGTCGCGGTCGAGTAAAACCGCCCCGTGCATCTGGCCGGTCAAGCCTACCGCGGCAACGTCGACGCCCTGTGAGGCGTTCAGGACCGAGCCGATGGCCTCGCGGGCCGCGCGCCACCAGTCCTCCGGGTCCTGCTCGGCCCACCCGGGTTGCGCTTCGCGAAAAGGCGCGTGCTCGCTCGAAGCCGAAGCGGCCACACGCCCCGCTTCATCGACCAGCACGGCGCGGCAGCCGCCCGTTCCCACATCGAGACCCAGAAAGTGCATATTGGTCGAGCCTAGCAAGGCCGGTACACTTTGGGGAATGAGCATCAAGACGCTTGACTCGCGAGAGGTGTACCGCAATCGCTGGATGAGGGTCCGGGAGGACCGGATCGAGCGCTCCGACGGCGCGCCGGGCTTGTACGGCGTGGTTGAAAAGCACCCTTGCGCGGTGGTGATCCCGCTCGATGAAGATCGCTTGACGCTGGTCCGGCAGTATCGCTACACGGTCGGCGCGGTATGCCTGGAGTTCCCCCAAGGCGGCTGGGAGGACCCCGCGGCTGACCCCCGCGAGCTTGCCGCGGGCGAGCTGCGGGAGGAGACCGGGCTGCGCGCGGGCTCGCTCACGTATCTGGGGCCGATGTGGGTCGCGTATGGGTTCTGCAACCAGCAGCAGCATGCGTTTTTGGCAACCGGGCTTACCGCCGGCGAGCCGGAGCGCGATGCCGAGGAGCACGACCTGGAGGTTTACTCGGTGACGGTCGCGGAGTTCGAGCGGATGGTCCTGGATGGAGCGATCAAGGATTGCTGCACGCTGGCCGCCTGGGGGCTGTATAAAGTCTGGAAGGAAAGCAGGGGCGCATGACGAAGCAGTGGACTGCGAAGGACGTTCCCGATCAAACGGGCAAGCGGGCGATCGTGACCGGGGCGAACTCGGGGGTGGGCTTCCAGACCGCGCGGGAGCTGGCCCGGGCCGGGGCGGAGGTGGTGCTGGCCTGCCGGTCGGCGGAGCGCGGGGAAGCCGCGGCGGCGGAGATCCGGGCCGAGCAGCCGGGGGCGAAGGTGGAGGCCGGCTTGCTGGACCTGTCGACGCTGGCCTCGGTGCGGGCCTTCGCCGAGCGCGTCTCGGGCAAGCCGCTCGACATCCTGGTCAACAATGCCGGCATCAGCATCACGCCCAAGCGCGAGGTGACGCCGGACGGCTTTGAAAAGCAACTGGCCACCAACTACCTGGGCCACTTCGCGCTGACCGGGCTGCTGCTGCCGTCGCTGCTGCAGGCAACGGCCCCGCGCGTGGTGAGCGTGTCGAGCCTGGCGCACACACGGGCCAAGTTCTTTTTCGACGACTTTCAGCTGGAGCGCAGCTACAACCCCCTGACCGCTTACGGGCAGTCCAAGCTGGCCATGCTGGTGTATGCCCGCGAGCTCGAGCGGCGCAGCCGTGAGGGCGGCGGCAAACTCGTGAGCATCGGCGCCCACCCCGGCATCTCCAAGACGGCCATCGGCAAGGAAGGGGTGGGTCTGCTTGGCTTCGCCACCAAGGTCTACATCGCGATCTTCGGGCGGGACGAGGCGCAGAGCGCCCTCCCGCAGTTGTATGCCGCGGTCGCGCCCGATGCGGAGCCGGGAAGCTACTACGGCCCGGACGGCGCGGGGGAGCGCGGCGGCTACCCGGCCTCGGCGAAGGTCGCGCCGCAAGCCGCGGAGTCCAGCGCCGGTCCGCGGCTCTGGGAACTCTCGGAACAGGCAACGAAAGTCGTGTACGACTGGGCGCCTGCTCGGGGATAGCTGATCCGTCAAGCAGCGAGGCACGTCTCGGGCGCGCGCGCCGGCGGCACTGCGAAGCGCGCCTCAAACCTGCCGGATCACAGGCGCGGCTTTCGGCGCGCGCGCCAGCAGCGCAACCATCAGAATGCCGGCGAACAGCACGCCCTCCTCGACCTGCTCGCTCGCGCGATGGAGCCTGTCGAACTCCAGGCGGTGGCGGTCCAGCGGCGACGCGGCGGCAATGTCACCGCCCACCGCCAGACGGTCTTTCTCCATGGGTTGGAGGATCGCGAACTGCGACCAGGCCGTGAGCAGCAGCATGGCAATCACGCACAGGAGCGGACCCACGACCTCGCGCCCGTACGCCCTGGTCACGCCCGCGAACGCGAGCAGGATCAGCAGGATCGAGCCCAGCACCAGTCCTTCGACATGAAGCGCGGTAAGCACGTTGCGAACCAGAAGGCCCGCGACGCCGACGCTGGGCAGCACCTTGAAAGCGATCGCCGCGACCATCGGCAGGAATGCGACCCCACCTACCCACAGAACCGCCAGAACCGCGATCAACACCCGCAACAGAGCCCGCACGCCTTGATCCTCCCCTTGAAGCGTCATCTCAAGCATTGCATGGACCGCGCACGCCCCTCCATTGTTCGTGTGTCGGACAACCGTTTGCCGGAACGGGAAGAGGAGCCCTTTTCCCTCTTTACAATCGTTTTCACGTTCGCGTATCGTCAGTGGTCCTTTGCAAAAAGTAAAAAGATTGCTACAAAGGTTGCATGCTTAACACTTCTCCCCGCCTCGAGCGCTTCGCTTCCGCCCTGCTGGCCTCGTCGGCGATGCTCGGCCTCCTGGCTGCCCCTGCCTCGGTGCCGGCGCTGCACGCCCAGAGCACAATCTCCGGCGACATCGCGGGGACGGTCAGCGACTCCTCGGGGGCGATCGTGCCGAATGCCCAAGTGACGGTGAAGAACACGGCGACCGGCCAGACCAGTAAGCTGACGACCAACGCCGAAGGTGGTTACCGGGCTTCGCTGCTCGCGCCGGGGCCGTATACGGTTACGGTGGAAGCGCCCGGCTTCGGCACCGCCACGGCCGCCGCCCAGGTCTCCACGGGCCAGGTAGCTACCGCGGATGTCGCGCTCGGGGTCGGTTCCGAGGCCACCAACGTGCAGGTTTCCGCCGGGGCCAACCTCATCCAGACCGAGCAGGCCGAGGTTTCCACCTCGTTCTCGAACGAGCAGATCCAGAACATACCCAACCCGGGCAGCGACCTTACCTACATCGCCCAGATCGCCCCGGGCTCGGTCAGCAACGACGGCGGCGGCTACGGCAATTTCTCCTCGTTCGGCCTGCCCGCGACGTCCAATCTGTTCACGGTCGACGGCGCGAACGAGAACGATCCGTTCCTGAACCTGAACAACTCCGGCGCGACCAACATCCTGCTCGGCTCCAACGACATCGAGCAGGCCACCGTGACGAGCAACGGCTACCAGGGGCAGTACGGGGGGCTCGGCGGCGCGAACGTCAACTACGTCACGCGGTCCGGCTCCAACAAGTTCCACGGCGACCTGAAATACTTCTGGAACGGGCGCATCCTGAACGCGAACGACTGGCTGAATAACCACACCGGTACGCCGCGTCCTTTCGACAACGCGAACCAGTGGGCGGCCGACCTCGGCGGCCCGATCCGCACGGACAAGAGCTTTTTCTTCGTCAACACCGAAGGGCTGCGGCTGGTGATCCCCACCAGTCAGGTCGTTTTCCTGCCCAGCCCCGCCTACCAGGCGCAAACGCTGGCCTCGATCCCCGCGGCGAGCCAGCCGTTTTACCAACGCATCTTCGCGCTCTACAACGGCGCGCCCGGGGCGGCTCGAGCGTTGCCGGCCGCGAGCGACCCCAATCGGACGACCTTCCGCAGCAATCTGACCAACAACACCAACGAGTACCTGATTACCTTCCGCTTCGACCGCCAGTTCGGCGAGAAGGACCACTTTTTCATCCACTTCCGCACGGACCACGGCTTGCAGGCCACTTTGACCGATGTCGTCAACCCGTTGTTCAACGCGGTCAGCAACCAACCCCAGTACGAGGGGCAGCTAAACGAGACGCATGCCTTCAGTCCGAGCCTGACCAACCAGTTCATCGCAGCGGGCAGCTGGTACAGCGCCTTGTTCTCCGAGCCGAACCGGCCCGCCGCGCTGCAGCTCTTTCCCGAGGAGATCCGTTTCGCGGGCAATTACTTCTCCCGCATCGGCAACAGCCTGGCCAGCTACCCGCAGGGCCGGGTCACCACGCAGTACCAGTTCATCGACGATGTGACCAAGATCAAGGGCCCGCACAGCATCAAGTTCGGCGTGAGCTACAAGCGCAACGATGTTACCGATTACGGCCCGCAAGCCTTTTTGGCGCCTCGCGTGAGCAACGAGCAAGCCTCCGCCCCCGGATCGAACTTCCAGACCGGCGTGGCGACTACGTTTCAGCAGAACTTTCCGCAGCGGCTTACCGAGCCGATCGCCCTGTACTCGCTCGGCGGCTACGCGCAGGACGAGTGGAAAGCCACCCCAGCGCTGACGCTCACCGCCTCGTTCAGAGTGGAGCACAACTCGAACCCGGTGTGCCAGGCCAATTGCTTCGCCAACTTGAACGGCGGCGTCGGCGCGCTGAGCGGCAGCACGGCGCAGCCCTACAATCAGAAGATCGCGAGCGGCCTGCACACGCTCTACCCGCAATTCGACCAGGTCTCGTGGCAGCCGCGGGCCGGGTTCGCCTATGCGCCGAACCACCTGCACGGGAATACGGTGGTGAGAGGCGGCTTCGGCATCTTCGCGGACAGCTTCCCCGGCATCGTCGCCGAATCCCTGTTCTCGAACTCGCCGAACATCAATCCGTTCGTCATTACGGGTTCCCAGCTGGCACCGGGGCAGCAGCAGAGCGGCACCACGATCGCAGCCGCTTCAAACCAGGCGTTTCTCTCGTACTATCCCGCCGGCGCATCCTACGACAGCCTTACCAACCAAAACTCGCCTACCTTTGTTCCGGGATTTTCCGCGCCGTCGTTCATGGCGACCCGGCCCAACATCCACTACCCCACTTATTACGAGTGGAACCTGGCGCTCCAGCAGCTTATCGCCAAGGGCACCACGCTCACCGTGGGTTACGTCGGCAATCACGGGCTCAAGCTGCCCGTCGTCGACCCGAGCGCGAACTCCTACTTCAATCCCGGCGACCCGTTCCTGACGGCGAGCGGCTTCAACACGACCTTTCGCCAGGCCGCGCCGGACAATTCGTTCTCGCAGATCACGGAGACCCGCAATCAGGCCGACTCCAGCGACAATACCTTGTCGATCGCGCTCCAGCACACCACCAAGTACCTGACGGTGCAAGCCAATTACGGATGGCAGCACGCCATCGACGAAATTTCAAACGGCGGCTTTCTGCCGTACACCGCGCTGACAAACACCTCGATCATCGCGCCCATCGACCCGCAGAACCTGCGCTCACAAAGGGGCAGCGCGGACTACGACATCCGCAACAATCTCACCCTGCTGTATGTCATACAGGTGCCTAAGTTCTATGGGCCGCGCGTGCTCAGCCAAGGTTGGCAGCTCTCGGGGACGGTGTTCGCCCACTCGGGTTCGCCCTACTCCATTATCGACGGTCAGACCACCGGGACGCTCAACGCGACCAACTACTTCGGAACCGTGCTCGCGACGCCGATCGCGCACCTGAGCAAGTACTCCTGCAATGCCAAGGCGGCTGTGGATGCCCCCTGCTTCGGCGCGGCTCCGACGGTGGACGCGAACAACGTGATCACTCCGGGTACGGACTTCACGTACTCCCAGGGGTTCACGGTGCAGCGCAGGAACAGCTTTGTCGGGCCGAGCTACTTCGACACGGACTTTACCGCGTACAAGAGCTTCTCGCTCCAGCGCTATGAAGGCGCGAAGCTCCAGCTGGGGGCGCAGTTCGTCAACTTCTTCAACCACGCCAACTTCGACCAGCCGCTGAACGATATCTCGCAGGGTTCGTCCTTCGGCACCACGCAGGCCACGGTAGCCGCGCCGACGAGCATCTTCGGTTCGTTCCTCGGCGCGAATGCTTCACCCCGCCAGATTCAGCTTACCGCCAGGTTCGAGTTCTGAAGGAGGGCTGAGGCCCTCCTTCAAGCGAAGAGAAATTCCTTCGTACGCAGGCCGGCGATGGTATCCCGCAGCTTAGCCGCTTTCTCGAACTCGAACTTTTTCGCGGCCTCGCGCATGTCGGATTCGAGATTCGCGATGTGCAGGTCGAGTGCCTGCTGCGTTGCGAACTCCGGCATTTCGGCTGTTTCCTCGGTCAGGTCGGCGTAGTCGGCCTTGAGAATCTGCGCGAGCGACATGTCCGCCGCGCGAATGATGGAGGTCGGCGTGATGCCGTGCTCCTCGTTATAGGCCTGCTGCGTGGCGCGCCTGCGGCCGGTTTCGTCGAGCGCGCGCTTCATGGAGTCGGTCATCTTGTCCGCGTACAGGATGGCGCGGCCGTTGACATGTCGGGCGGCGCGGCCGATGGTCTGAATGAGCGAACCCTGCGAGCGCAGGAAACCTTCCTTGTCCGCGTCGAGGATCGCGACCAGGGATACTTCGGGCAGGTCGAGTCCTTCGCGCAGTAAGTTGATGCCGACCAGCACGTCATACTCGCCCTTGCGCAGGTCGCGCAGCAGCTTTACGCGCTCCAGCGTTTCTATCTCGGAGTGCATGTACCGGCAGCGCACCCCGACCTCTGTGTAGTAACCGGACAGGTCTTCCGCCATGCGCTTGGTCAGGGTGGTGACCAACACGCGCTCGTTGCGCTCGACCCGGATGCGTATCTCGGCCAGCAGGTCGTCGATCTGGCCGCGGATGGGCCGTATCTCGACCTCGGGATCGATCAATCCCGTAGGCCGGATAATCTGCTCGACCACGACACCTTCCGACTTAGCCAGCTCATAGGGTCCGGGCGTGGCGGACACATAGACGATCTGCCGGACCCTGTGCTGAAACTCCTCGAACTTGAGCGGCCGATTGTCGCGGGCCGAAGGCAGGCGGAAGCCGTAGTCGACCAGGTTCTGCTTGCGCGAGCGGTCGCCGTGCCACATGCCGTGCAGCTGCGGGACGGTCACGTGCGACTCGTCAATGAAGAGCAGGTAATCCTGCGGGAAGTAATCGAGCAGGGTCGGCGGCGGCTCGCCCGGCATGCGCCCGGAGAAATGACGCGAGTAGTTCTCGATGCCGTGGCAGAAGCCCATGGATTTGATCATTTCCAGATCGAAGCGGGTGCGCTGGTGGATGCGCTGCGCCTCGACCATGCGGCCCTGCGACTCCAGCTCCTTTTCCCACTCCTCGAGCTCCGCGAGGATGGTCTCGATCGCGGTTTTCTTGCGCTCCGGCTGCACCACATAGTGGCTCTTCGGGTAGATGGGCAGACGAGCGTATTTCTTCAGGACGGTCCCGAACAAAGGGTCGATCTGCGACAGCCCGTCCACTTCGTCGCCGAAAAGCTCGATCCTGTACGCGTTTTCGTCGTAAGTGGGGAAGACCTCGATCACGTCGCCGCGCACCCGGAACGTACCGCGCCGAAAGTCGCCGTCCGTTCGGTCATAGAGAATCTCGACCAGCTTGCGGGTAATATCCTCGCGGCGGATCTTTTGCCCCTGCTCCAGGAACAAAAGCATGCCGTAGTAAGCTTCCGGCGAGCCCAGGCCGTAGATACAGGAGACCGACGCAATGATGATCGCGTCTCGCCGCTCGAACAAGGATCGCGTCGCCGAAAGCCGGAGTTTGTCGAGCTCCTCGTTGATGGTCGCTTCCTTTTCGATGAATAAGTCGCCGGCCGGAATATACGCTTCCGGCTGGTAATAGTCGTAGTAGGAGACGAAGTACTCGACGGCATTGTTCGGGAAGAACTGCTTGAACTCGTGAAACAGCTGGGCCGCGAGCGTCTTGTTGTGCGCCAGGATCAATGCCGGACGGTCCAGCGCCTCGATGACCTTGGCCATGGTGAAGGTCTTGCCCGAGCCGGTGACCCCGAGCAGGACCTGGTGCTCCTCGCCCGCCCGGCAGCCCTCCACAAGCTCCGCGATGGCGCGGCCTTGGTCCCCGCGCGGCTCGTAATCGCTTACCAGCTCAAAATCCATTCGCCACCCCTAACACCTCGGTCCATTCGGAGGCCGAATCGACAACTACGTTCACCAACTCGCGCGCTTCCATGTCCGCGATGGTGTGCGGCGAAAGCCCGTACCGGCAGCCCAACGACCAGGTTCCGGCTGCCCGCGCCGTGCGGATGTCCACGTCGGAGTCGCCGACCATCACCGTCTCCTCCGGCCGCACGCCGGCTTCGGCGATCAACCGCAGCAGGCCTTCCGGCTCGGGCTTCTTTGTCGCGAAGCTGTTGCCGCCGTAGATTTCGAAGAAGAACTCCGCCAATCCGAGCCCACCGCAGATTTCCTTCGACGCCCGGACCGGTTTGTTGGTCAGCACGGCCTTTTTTCCCGGCAAGTGCCGCAGCTGGTCGAGAACGCCGGGGTAGGGAAGCGTGTGGTCCAGCAGGTGCTCCCGGTAGTAGGCCAGGAACGCTTCCAGCGCCGGTTCCGCCAGCGATGAGTCGGCTCCCTCGGCCTCCAGCGCGCGCCGCACCAGCATGCCCGCGCCGTCGCCGATGTAGGAGGCAATCTGCTCCGGCTCTTGCCCCGGCAGCCCGAAGCCGCGCAGCGTCGCGTTGACCGCCTCCACCAGGTCCCGCTTCGAGTCGATCAGCGTTCCGTCCAGGTCGAACACGAGCAGCTTGATCTGCTCTGCCGGAACCGCCCGCAGTGTATGTACCATCCTTCCATCTTATTTGACGGAGATGTTGCCGGACCCGGTCGTGACCCGCACCATCGGCCCGCCGCCGTTCGCCTCGCCCACCAGGTGCTGCTTGTCGCCCCCGCTCGTCTGCTTCAGCCCGCCGCCCGCGTAGCTAAGGCCGCCGGAGCCGGTGGTCGCGTTCAGGCTCATCGGCGCGCCGCCCGTGTCTACCGTCGCGTTGCCCGAGCCTGCTTCAACCTTCCAGGCGCCCAGCGGCTTGCCGCTCACCTCCACGTCGCCGGAGCCGGTGTGGGCCCATAGGCCCGCTTCCACGTGCCGCAGCTTGATGTTGCCCGACCCCGTTTGCGCCTTGACGTCGCGCGCCGACAGCATGGTCGCTTCGATATCGCCGGAGCCGGTCTCGAGCGACACCCGGTCGCTGAGGCCCGAGCCGCGCACATTGCCGGAGCCGGTTTTCAGCTCCACCGGGCCGCCGTTGTCCTCGACACGCACGTCGCCCGAGCCGGTATTCGCGCGCAGGTCGGTGCCGCGCGGCGTGGTGATCTCGTAATCGATGCTGATGTTGTTGTCGTTGAAGTTATGACCCAGGCTGATGATGTTGCCGGCGACGTTAATGGGTGGGCTCGCGACCACCTGCTTGATCCGCTGCTCCGCCTGCGCATCGCTGCCTGACAACCACCCGCCATGACCCGTGTGCACATGGCCCACGATGTGCACCGAGTCCGCCGCGCCCGCTGAGACGTGGATATTGCCCGCGCCGGTGTCGACGGCCAACAGCACCGGCCCGTTCACTTTCAGCGTCCGCTCGAACGTGCCGTCCGCCGCCAACGCCGCCGGAACCGCCATCGCCGCCATC
The DNA here is from genome assembly GCA_964250745.1 of uncultured Acidobacteriaceae bacterium. Taxonomy (GTDB): domain Bacteria; phylum Acidobacteriota; class Terriglobia; order Terriglobales; family Acidobacteriaceae; genus EB88. The sequence goes on along the minus strand of CAXUHL010000014.1, from coordinate 4,163 downwards.
GCCAATCCAAGAAGCACCTTCATTGCTCCGCCCTCCACTTCGCGAGAAGGGGTACGCGCGCGTCGGCCGGAAAGTTCCCGAGCCCACTCGCCCCTCGTCCCTCGCGACTCGCCGCTTCTCCCTCGCATCCAAGCCCGCACATGGCTGCCCTGCTCCTCATCCGCCTCGCCGCCATCGCCGCGCTCATCCTGGCCAATGGCTTTTTCGTCGCGGCCGAGTTCGCGCTGGTCTCCATGCGCAAGTCGCGGCTCGAAAAGCTCCTGGCCGACGACGTGCCCGGCGCGCGCGCGGTGCAGCGGCTCCGGGAGCAGCTCGACGACTTCCTGCCCGCCGTGCAGTTCGGCGTCACGCTCGCCTCTCTCGCGCTGGGCTGGATCGGCGAGCCTACCATTGCCGCCCTCATCGCGCCCTATCTGCCGTCGATCGTCTACGCCCACCTTATCGCGGCGGCGCTGGCGTTTCTCTTCATCACCTACTTTCACGTGCTGCTGGGCGAGCTGGTGCCCAAGTCGCTCGCGCTGCGCCGGGGCGACCAGATGGCCATCGCGATCGCGGCGCCCATGCTCGCCTTCATGCAGATAACCCGGCCGGCAGTGGTGCTCCTCAACCGCTCCGCGGCGCTCGTCCTGCGCGTCTTCCGAACCCCACCGGCCGAGCACGGCCAGGTCCACTCGCCCGATGAGCTCAAGCTCATCGCCACCGCGGCGCGCGAGGGCGGCGCGCTGCCGCCTTTCCAGGAGGCCTTGATCCACCGCGCCGTCGAGGGCGACGCGATCCCCACCCGCGAGATCATGACCCCGCGCCAGCGTATCGTGTCGCTGCCCGCCTCCATGCCCGTCGAGCAGGCCTCGGCCCGCATCGTCGAGGAGCTCCACTCGCGCCTGCCCGTCTACGACCCCCTGCGCGGACCGGAAGCGATCGTCGGGGTGGTTTACGCCAAGGATGTGGCGCGGCTGATGCACTTCCGAGCCGTCAGTGCTCCGGCCGC
>CAXUHL010000014.1:0-3075 GCA_964250745.1 uncultured Acidobacteriaceae bacterium | reverse complement strand
GTCGAGGACGCGATCGAGCAGCTGATCGGCGAGGTCGAGGATGAGTTCGACGCTCCTTCCGTGCCCGCTCCCTTGCTGCCCGCGCCATCGGAGACTTTGACCCTGGACGGCGCGACCACCCTGCGCGACCTGGAGACGCAAATGCGCTGGGCGCTTCCGCGCGACGCCGGCGTCGAGACGCTCGCCGGCTTTCTCTTGACCAAGTTGGGCCGCATCCCCGCCCCCGGTGACCGGGTCGACTTCGACTCGCACCGGCTCACGGTGCAGGAGATGCAGGGGCGGCGGATCAGCAAGGTGCGGGTGGAGAATGCGCCGGCTGCAGTGGGGGTGGAGATATCCGCAGGCGGGTCTTGATGTTTAACCAGTGTGAGCTCAGCGAGAGAGTGCCCCCCGTTTGTACTTACACTCAGACTCTGCCTGTCCCTACCGTTTCTGGTGAAAGTCGATTTCCGCAGGTGCCGTGGGACTTAGAAACCAATTGGCAGTGGACGTATCCTCGCGCTTGGCACCGAGCTGCGGGTACACATCGTAGATAGTCATGTTCGCTTCGCCGCCTGATAAATCGCGAATCATGGAGCGGTACCGGAACAAGTTGCCGTTTGCATCTTTCAGCTGCGAAAACTCATAGCTGAGGCGAACTGCGGCGACACCGAGGGAGTTCAACGTGTGCAGCTCCGGGGATTGCGACACGCCGTCGTGGTTTTCATCGATCCAAATACGCAGCTTGTCATAGATTTGATCGTCCCTTGTGATCCAGCCGTCGCTGTTGCCTCCCTGATCGGGCTGGTCGAAAACCGCGAGAGCCGCGAACCCGTTGCGCTCCGTACCGTCCGCAGGTCTCGGCTGGGCCGTAAGGTTGCCGAAGAACTCGCCGAAGTCATCGATGATGCCGTTCTCGTTCCTATCTAGGACAAGCCACCCATTATGTGAGCCCTGGACCGGCCATGCGACCCGGTAGTCAACCGGATTCTGCCGGATCACATGAAACCAGACACCGCCCGCCGGGTCGCTGAAGTGAAATCCTTCGTTAGTTGTGTCAATGACAATCGGGCTGGAGACCCGGTAGCAGCAAGTGCCGTCCGAGTAGTAGGGACATCCGTTGCCCGTGTACCTGCACCGGTCTGGGTTTCCGGTGGTAGTGCACACGGGATCGCTGCCTTGCGCTGGCCCGCAATCTCCAGTGAACGCGCTTCCCGGGGAGCAGCCGTTGTCCACTGGACAGCTAGTCGGATTCGAGCAACTCTGAGCCTCTAAATGCAAGTCTGTGCCCAGCGTGCCCGCCAGTAGCAGAACGAACAGGCAGGAGTGGATCGGCGTTTTCATAGACAGTCCCATCGGAAAGCGTAGAGGCTAGATGACAGAGAGTGCATATTCCAAGGCTTGCGTTCGGAAGCGCTGGTCCATTAAAGAGCCAGCCCGTTGCCGAAGAACTGAAACAACCGCGCGATGATTTCCATTCCATTCCGGTCCGCAGTAAGCGGTACCAAGGCGTGCCAAAGTCCCGGACCATCAGGCTGAAAGCGAAGTTGCTCGCGCTCGGGCAGTATCTTTGGGACTTCAGCCATGGTCTTGTCGGTGCTGAGTACCTGGATTTCTGACGTCCGCTTTGCAATGTCCGCGGCGAAGGAGAAAGCAACCGTGCTCGGATGCATTGCGGCCAGTGCCGCTGCTCCAGGGTCGGCAACGGCATAACGTCGGACTCGCCGAAAGGCCCAGTACTGCTGCGTGCCGATGTCATCCCAATCGAAGATGTTCACTTTCGGTGATTGTGCAGGGGCAGAACCGGTGAGCTGACGGTACATCTTCTCGAACTCGACCCTGCTGTTTGCCAGAACAAAGTACGCTCGGCCTACCTGCGCGGCATAGAATGTCATTGTGCGGGGGTCATCCGAACTTCCTCGCAGGGTCCAGGTCCACACCGTTCGCCCACCAATTCTTTCTTTTCCAGCGCGGGCGAAATCGCTGTCCAAATCAGGCTGGCTTGTGCCCTTGAGGATCGCGACATAGCAATTGCTGGATCCCACCATCCCGATGCCCACGGGACTTCTAAACTCCTTCGCTCCCACGGCGATGGAACCGTACGCCAGCTCTAAATCATCCTCCGCGCTGGGAGAAAGAAACTTGAGAGCGGCCATCCATTCGATGTATGGAAGCCGCATCCCGAGAAGACTGTCTTCGCTTTGCCCGTCATCCTTGAAGTTCAGCAGAAATCGGCTGTCTGTGTAGACAACGGTTTCGAAATCAGTGCTGAGGATGTGTGCCACTCTCGTGGCCTCGCTTGATTGGGCTATGCAGCCGAAGCAGCCGAATATCCCAAATAGAATACCCGATGACAAGAAGTCTCTGGTCCGCATCTTTGCATCTCCTCAATGATCACCAGCCAATTGTTCGTGGTGGTGCTGTCGGCGTGAAAGTAGCCGCGTCCGCCGCGCGATGGGCATAGGTATTGCTGTTCGGGCCACTTGGATCGTATAGGGGCCTGTTTGTAGCGTTCCAACCGGCGGCGAACGAATCCAGTTCCGCAACTTCGGCGCACAACAGATTAGTGAGAGGGCCGACGTAGGACGTTGGCGCAGGCGGATTGTCTGTTGAGTAAAAGCCGGTGTTTCCGAGAGTTCGCCAGTCCCTGAGAAGAGGAGGGGAATCGCTGGATGGGCCACCATCAGTCACCACGCTGGTTCCGTCTGAGAACCCGTACCACCAAAAAGCGTGATTGAAGCCTGTGGGAAAGTTCTCGCTGATGTTTGCGGGCCGGTATTTCAACAAAGCAAAGCAGCCGCACTGAGCGAGAGAAGGTGCGGTCGAGAGCACCGCAGACGCAGTTCCAACGCTCAGAGCAATCAACGTGGGTATCTTCAGTGAAGTCATCGACAAACTCCATCTTGGGGAGGATCGAATGTGTGACGAGGCGATCACACGCTTTGGGGGGGGGGCAATGTCAATAACTTTTCTGTGAGTAACGAAATATTTACATTCGCGTGTTCGTGGTTTGTCAGACTTTGCGCGTCCGGCTCGAGCGCCATGCGACAATCCCACCCATGACCCGCGCCCTGCGCGCCCTCCTGTGGCGCATGC
>CAXUHL010000013.1:22591-24002 GCA_964250745.1 uncultured Acidobacteriaceae bacterium | reverse complement strand
AGTCGGTCTGGCGCGTTTGCCGTTGGGTCTTCCAGAGAAGGAGCAGCACGGTTTGCGCGGCCGTGACGGACCAGACCGTACCGTAAAACCAGCGGCGCTCGGTGCCTTCACCTCTGGTGGAAGCGCCCACGCGCGGCAAGCGGCCTTTCGCGCCGAGCACGAGGACCGCCGCGCACAGGGGCGGGTAGCCGTAGCGGTAGATAGGCCGCATGCGCCAGCGGCCGGTGACGACGGCGGTGATCAGCCCGAGGAGGTTGAGTGAGGCGAACGCGAGCGCGGCGTTCCAGGCGAAGGTGTAGCACGCGCGCCGGTAAAGTGGGTTGGGCTTGTCTTCGTCGAAGCGGAGGATGTAGGGCCGGGGCTCGACGCCGGGCAAACGGCCGCGCAGCCCGGCCGCCCCGGTGCCGGCGAGCACCGCCCCGAGCCACAGGAGGTTGCCGGGCCCGAAGCCCTCGGCGAACAGCCGGAAGGTGAGCGGGCCGGGCGCCAGAAAGAACACGCCGATCCAGATGGGCCAGTGCAGCAGCCGGTACAACAGCGTGTTGCGCAAGCGCATGGGCCGGGCGGCGGCGTACTCGACCTTGCCGGTGTAGCGGCGGGAAAGGCGCATGGCCGGAAGAATGGCAGAGCGGGAGAAAGGCGTCAACCCGGCCTCAGTGCCTGTGCTCCGGGGCGCGCTGGACGGCAATGAACAAGGCCTTGCCGCGGGCCAGGGTCGTGCCGGCCTCATCGGCCAGAGTGGCGGAGCAGAAAATTTTGCGCCCTTCCATGCGCTCCCGCCGGCCGGTGAGCGTGAGCGCCGCGCCGAGCGGGGTAGGCAGCAGGTATTCCGTTTCCATGTGGCGGGTCAGCGCCATGATCTTGCGGGCGTGGGCGGTCGCGTGGATGGCCTTGCTCATCGCTTCGTCCAGCAGCGCGGCCACGACCCCTCCGTGGACGAAGCCGTGCGGGCCCTGGAAGCGGTCGGTCAGCGCGACGGACGAGTAGACCGCGCCCGCCTCGTCGACCTCGAAGCGAAGGCGGAGGCCGGTCTCGTTGAGCGCGCCGCAGCCGAAGCAGTTGTGCCGGTCGTCGAAGGCCAGGGGCCGGCGGGGGGCGGGCGGGGTGCTCATGCGAACTCCAGCTTAGAGCACTTTTGCCGGTGCCGTGAAGCACGGCGCGAGGCTGATGGGGCTTTTCCGACGGAAAAGTCAGGTTCGCGGCCGCCCGGCTCTTTCCCCTCTCAAGAAGATTGCCTCAGACGACCGGCTTGTATGATGAGAGGACGATGCCCGAGGCTCCGCAAAAGACGTTTTACCTCGAAACCTTCGGCTGCCAGATGAACGTCCACGACTCGGAAAAGGTCGTGGGGACGCTCGAAAGCCAGGGCTACGCGCAGGTCCAGACGGAAGAAGCGGCGGACCTGATCCTG
>CAXUHL010000013.1:12589-22581 GCA_964250745.1 uncultured Acidobacteriaceae bacterium | reverse complement strand
GGTACGAGCGGGTGGAGGATGAAGCCGAAGCGGGGCTGATCCTGTACAACACCTGTTCCATTCGGGACAAGGCGGAGCAGAAGGTCTTCAACCGGCTGAACGACACGAAGAAGCTGCTGAAGCAAGGGAAAAAGTTCGGCGTGCTGGGATGCGTGGCGCAGCAGGAGGGCGAGCGGATCTTCGAACGCGCCCCGTATGTGTCGCTGGTGTCCGGCTCGGCGAGCTACCGCAAACTGCCGGAGATGCTGGTGCAGCTGGAAGCCGGCAACCGGCGGGTAACAGGCCTGGACGACCGGCAGACCGACGAAACCTTCGTTACCGAGTTCACCGCGCGCGGCAACCGGCACAGGGGCTACATCACGATCGTCGAAGGCTGCGACAAGTTCTGCGCCTACTGCGTGGTGCCGTACACGCGCGGCAAGGAGCGTTCGCGCACCTCTACTTCCGTGCTGACCGAGGCCAGGCAGATGGCGGACGCGGGCTTTACCGAGATCCAGCTGCTGGGGCAGAACGTGAACTCGTACCGGGACCCGGAAGGGAAGCGGACGTTCGCGGCGCTGTTGGCGGCGGTCGGCGAAGTTTCGGGGATTCGGCGGGTGCGCTTCACCACCTCCCACCCGCGGGACTTCACGCGCGAGATCGTCGAGGCGATCGACGCGGTGCCTGCCTTGTGCGACCACGTGCACCTGCCGGTGCAGTCCGGGTCCTCGCATGTGCTCAAGCTGATGGCGCGGGAGTACACGCGGGAGTGGTATCTGGAGCGCATTGCCTGGATGAAGGCGGCCCGGCGCGAGATCAGCCTGTCGACCGACATCATCGTCGGGTTTCCGGGCGAGACCCCGTCGGACTTCGAGGAGACGATCACGATGCTGGCCGAGGTCGAGTACGACGCGGTGTTCGCGTTTAAATACTCGCCCCGCCCGAATACCCCGGCCCAGACGATGGCCGATTCGATTCCGGAAGAGGAAAAGTCCACCCGCTTGCAGGTCCTTCTGGACAGGCAGCGCGCGCTGCAGCGCGCAACCTACGCCCGGCACGTGGGGCAGACACTTGAAGTAATGGTTGAAGGTTCAGTGAATGCGCGCGGGCAGATCCCGGGCCGCACGACGCAGAACAAGACATTGAACTTCACGACGAAGCAGCCGATCGCGCCCGCGCCGGGCTCATACGCGCGAGTCGCGGTAACGGCGAGTTTTCCAAACAGCCTGTTGGGCGAGGCACTTTGATGGACGTAGAAATGAAGATTCGGGGCTTGATGGTGGACCCCAACACACAGCAGCCGATCGTGATCCTCAAGGACATGACCGGCAACACGGTGCTCCCGATCTGGGTCGGCTTGTTCGAAGCCAGCGCGATCGCGCTCGAAGTGGAAAAGGCCGCGACGCCCAGGCCCATGACGCACGACCTGCTGCGTAACATGATTCATGGGCTCGACGCGAAGGTGGAGCGGGTGGTGGTGTCGGAGCTCAAGGAAGACACGTTCTTTGCGGTGATCTGGCTGCGGCAAAAGGGCGAGGTGGTGACGGTCGATGCCCGGCCCTCGGACGCCCTCGCTCTCGCCCTGCGCTCGGACTGCCCGATCTTCGTCAGCGAGGAGGTCCTGCGGACGGCCAAGGTGATTCCGAGCCCGGCCGACCAGGCGAGCGCGGAAGACCTGAAGAACTGGCTCGAGAACTTGAACGACGAGGACTTAGGCCGCTATAAAATGTAGATGGCAGAGGCGGCGTTAGATGCCGCCGGCCGCGCCGATCTCTTTCTCCTGCCTGCCTCCAGAAATCCGCCCCCGCACGACAGGAGCCGATGAGCCTCGCCCGCATAGCCAAGCTGTTCGCCGCCCAGAACGCCAACCAGTTGGTGGTGACCGTGCAGCAACTGCTGCTGCCGCCCGCGTTCCTGGCCGTGTACGGCATCAAGATGTACGGCCAGTGGCTGGCGCTGAGCGCGGCGGTCTCGTACCTGGGCACGTTCAATTACGGTCTGCAGACGTACACGAACATGCAGATGACCATCCACTACAACCGGGACGAGAAGCAGGAGTGCCGGGAGGTGCAGTCGGCCGGGCTGCGGATTCTGCTCGGGGCTTGCGTGCTGGCGGCCATCCTCCTGCTCATCGTGTTCACGGTCCCGCTGACCCGCTGGCTGCACCTGTCCGTCTCCCTGTTCGCGGCGCGGCTCACGCTGTATCTGCTTGGCATGCAGATCATGGCGAGCATGCTGTTCGGCTTCTTTTCGGGCTCGTACATGGTCTTCGGCGAGGCGCACCGGGGCGCGCACTTCGGCAACCTGAACCAGCTGCTGGGCATGCTGGCCATCGTCGCGCTGGTCCTGCTGCACCAGCCGTTCCCGGTCATCGCCGCGGGCCAGCTAGCGGTCACGCTCGTCATGGCCTTGTTTCTGGCCTGGGATGTCGCGCGGCGGTGCCCGGAGATCAAGCCCAGCCTCCGCTACTGGAAAAAGGGCTCGCTCGGCTCCATCCTGCGCCCCAGTGGCCATTACATGCTGTTGGCCAGCTCCAACCTGTTCGCCTATCAGGTACCCGTGCTGCTGATGCAACGCCTCCTGGGCCCGACCGTGGTGGTCGCGTACAACGTGACGCGCACGGTGTACTCACTCAGCCGGCGGCTGCTCTATCTGGTTACCAACTCGCTTTCGGCTGAGATCACCATAATTTACGGCCAGCGCGACTGGCTCAAACTGCACAAGCTGTACTCCCTTTCGGAGCGTGTGATCCTGCTGATGACCCCGCCCATCACCTTCGGGTCCATGCTGGCGACGCCGCTGCTGCTGCAGGTCTGGCTGCACCAGGGCCAGCTGTTCCGGCCGGGCATCGCGATCACGCTGGGGCTCACCATCTCCATCCTGTCCATCAAGGAGCACAAGTACCAGTTTCAGTTCTCCTCGAACAAGGTGCAGTCCATCTCCTGGCAGACGCTGTTCGCCTACGGGATGACGAGCCTGCTGTCGGTCCCGTTGATGCCGGTGCTCGGCGTCCAGGGCTACCTGCTGGTGTGGCTGCTGTCGGAGACGCTGCAGTTGTTCTACCTGCTGCACCTGAACGACCAGCTGTTCGCCGGGGAGGCGGTGCTGGACCACAAGCCCGTGTACCAGATGCTCGCGATCATGGCGGTCTGCACGCTGGTCCTGGGCTGGCCGATCCTGCACATCCGCTCCGTGCCGTGGCTGATGCAGGGTGTGTTCGCAACCGTGACGACGCTGGTGCTGACCGCGTTCTGCTACTGGATCTTCCGGGTGGACGAGCTGCGGTCGCTGCTGTGGGGCAAGCTGGCGTCGCGCGTGCCTGCGCTGGCGGGGCGGGGTTAAAGCGGGTTGGGGAGCTCAGGCGCGATGGAGGGGCAGCGCTTGTACTGGATAGAGTCGACGATCTTGCCTGCCTCCTGAATAATGACTTGCAAGCGCCGGTCATCGGGCATCGGAAGCTGGTCCGGGGTGTGTGCGGAAGTGGTGAGGGAGTAGGACTTCTCCTTGCAATTCCTATCCGGGGTATAGCCGAAGAAGTATCCGCCGGTGCTGAAATAGCCGCCGAACCAGCGGCGGCCGCTCACATGAAAAAGCTCCGAGGACTGCGGGGTCGACGTCTCTTTCGTGAGGCCGCAAGTCTCAAGAGTGAGAGGACGGTCCGGGTCCAGTATGAGGCTTTCAAAATCAAGCGTCCCGCTTGATGGTCCGGCAACCTCGTCCAGAGTGTAAATGCACTCCGAAGGATCGCTCTTCTGACCGGCGGCGGGCCACGGAACAGCAAACTCCTCAATTGGGCGGCCGCCGATGATCCCGCTTGCTCGATCTGCTACATAGGCTAAGGTCAGCGTAAATCTATCTTTCTCGAGAATAAGTGCTCGCATCAAGGAAGAAAACGAGGCGCCGGCCTCCAGCTTTCCATACTCGAGAGCCTGATCCGCCGCCGGGGAATATTGCTTCGCACGGCTCCAGCTTGGCGGGATCGGCACGCGGACGTATTTATCCTCATAAACGTCCGGTCCTGATTGAACATGGGCTGTCTGCGCACATGCGGTGGCGCACACGCCGGCAAAGATCAAGAGCGACAGCACTGTCCCAGGTCGCGGCATAGACTCATGATGCGCTTGTACGTCTATTGAAAGAAAGTCGTATTTCAGAGCAGGGAAGCGCCGGCCTCATTCAGCCGTCCGGCCACCCAGTGGGCGACCGCCTCGGGCCGGAGGCGGTCGTGCCACCAGGCGAGCGCGCGGGCGCGCCAGGCTTCGAGCGCCGGGATGTCGCGGGCGTACCGCTTCAGGATGCCCTCGATCTCGCGCCAGTGGTGGACGATCAACAGCGGCGCGTGGGGGTACATGAACTCGTCCGGGGGCAGGCGATTGGCGACCACCAGGCATCCGGCGCGTAGCCCTTCGAAGGACCGGAAGGAGTCGGCGACCGAGCCGCGCGGGGCCACGCAGATGCGCGACTGCATCATCTTCTCCGAGTAGGAGCCGAAGTGCGGGACGGTGCCTTTCTCACCGGCGGAGATGTTGCCGAGGTCCATGCGCCAGTCACCCGTCGCCTGGAGCCGCTGCAGCTCGCACCACAGCTGCACGCGCGCTTCGCGTTTGGAGGTGGAGGTGTAGCGCAGGTAGCTGCCGGGCGGGGCCTGGTAGTTGACCTCGCCGGCGAAGAACAGGTCGAGCCGGCGCTCCGCCATGGGGACCTGCGGCAGCTCTTCCTGGCTGTGATAGCCGAGGGGCAGGCGGAGGACACGGGGCTCGCGGCGGACCGGCGCGGGCAGGTGACGGGGCGCACGGAAAGCGAGACGGGAGCGCCCGTGCGTGTACCAGTCGCGGACGTACTCGAATGCGAGAATCGCTTCCAGGCGGGTGAAGCTCGTCAAAGCCTTGCCGGGGTAAAAACCCAGGGCGGGCGCGGACAAGAGGTTGCGCAGCACCGCGCGAACCTGCCGGCCGTAGACCGGAACCTTGCAGCGCTCCTCCTGGAGCAAGACCGCGACCACGTCGCGTCCGTAGGAGGGCAGAAACGCGGCTTCCTTGGTGAAGTAGAAGTTCAAGCCCTCGGCAGCGACGGACGGCAAAGCCCGCTCGAGCACGTCGTAGGTGTAGCGGAACTCGGGCGGCAGGGCAGGGGTCCACGGCGGCCCGTCGATCGCGCGCAGACCCTGCTCGCCGGTGTAGCTGGAGTCCATGAAGAAGCGATGGGTGCTTGCGGGAGGCATCAGGCGACGGCTGTTCTCCGTCGCGACCGTAGCAGCTCCCTGAGCGCGTCCTCGTAGAGCGAGGTGGCGGAGATGCGCTCCACCGCGGCCTGCCCGGCGAGGGCGAAGGCTTGGCGGCGGGGCTCGTCGCGGTACAGGCTCTCGATGGCCCCGGCGAGCTGGTCGACGCTGCCGGCGTCGATGACCAGGCCGTCGACACCGTCCACCAGCAGCTCCGACGCGCCGCAGTTGCGGGTGGCGATCGACGGGACACCGTTGGCCATGGCCTCGAACAGCGCCATGCCGAAGCCGTCGTCCATGCTGGGCAGGACGAAGAGATCGCAGCGGCGGTAAAACTCCCCGATGTCGGGGACGTATTCGATGATCTCAACGTTTGGAGTGGTTCTGAGCAGCTCGGCGAGGCGCGGGTACGCGGAAAAATCGGAGGAAGACCGGATCAGCAGGCGCGCGCCGGGCAGGGCGAGCTTGCGCCAGGCCTCGAGTAGGTACAGGTAGCCCTTGCGCAAGGGGTGGCCGCCCAGCACGCCGACGGTAAAGGGAGTGTTACGTGCGAGTTGCACCTTTCCCCGAGCCTGCGCGCGGCCGAGCAGCGGGGCGAGCAGCAGCTTGGGCTGCAGGTGCGCCGGGAAGGTCCGGGCGGAGTACCGGGAGGGAACGAGGATGGTATGGGCGACCTCGTACTCGGCGAGCTGCCGCTCGCGAAACCAGGCGGGCTCGGGGTGGAACGCCGCGCCGGCTTTCTCGGCTTCCTCGCGGACGAGTTTCTGCTGAAAGTCGGTGTGGGGGCAGGCGCGGTCGAGCGCGAAATGCATGCCGCGGCGGCGCGCGGCCTCGCCGGTATGCAGGGTTTGCGTCGCGAAGCCGACCACCACGTCGCTGCGGGGCATGAGCGCGGCGATCATGCGGTCCCACCAAACGATGCCGCGCTGGAAGGCCTCGGGAACGAGCTTCGCGCGGAAAACACGGGAAAAGATCTCGACCGGCGCGGGTACCAGATGGGTTCCCACGGCTGCGTCGAGGCCATGGAAGTAGCGGCGCGGCGCGGTGGACCACAGATCGACCGCGTCGGCGTGTTTTCGCAGCAGGTTCGCCATCTTGACGGTGTGAAAAGGACGCACAACGGAGATGGCCACCCTCATGGGGGAATGCTAGCACGGCCATTTCGGCCGCACACCGGCACGACGGTAACGAGTATCCAGGCGGGGTCTCATCGATGGTTCGCGGCTTCGGCGACCCTCGTGAGCCCCGCTTTGCGGCGGGTCTCATCCGGGGCTTCACCGACGTCGCGGTTTATGAGACCGCTTCTAGGCCCAGGGCTCGACCGTGGACCCGCCGAAGATGCCGCGCTGCACCGCGGGGGTAAACAGGTGGTAGAAGCTGCCCGGGACCGGCGCGTCCAGCGCGTCGAGGCGGGCCCGGTGCTCGGGCGCGAGCTCCGTCGTAAGCGACTTGAGGTTGGCCCCGAGCTGAGCGACGGTGCGCGCGCCGAGGATGGTCGCGTACACGCCGGGCCGCCCGAGCACCCAGGCCAGGGCGAGTTCGGCCATCGGCAGCGCGGCTTCGGCGGCGATCGCGCGAACCTGTTCGAGCGTCGCCCACTGCCGGTCGGTGAAGTTCTGGAACTGCGGGGCGTTAGCGTCCAGACGGGTGCCGCCGTCGGAGCGGGCCAAGCCGTCCGGCGCGCGGCGGTGCTTGCCGGTCAGAAAGCCGAAAGCGAGCGGGCTCCACGGGGTCACGGCCATGCCGAGCGCGCGGGCCGCGGGCAGGTGCTCGGCCTCGATGGCGCGGTCGACCAGCGAGTATGGCAGCTGCATGGCGATGGGACCGGCCAGCCCGCGCGCCTCCGCGAGGCTCGCGACGCGGGTCGCGTACCAGGCGGGGATGTCGGACAAGCCGTAGAAGCGGATCTTGCCCGCTCGGGTCAGGCCGGCCATGGTTTCCACCAGCTCCTCGGCAGGGGTCACTCCCTCCCACACGTGCAGCCAGTACAGGTCGACGTAATCGGTCCCAAGCCGGCGCAGCGAGCCTTCGAGCGCGCGGTGGAGATTCGTGCGGCCCGCGCCTCCGGAGAAGCCCGCCTTGGTCGCGAGCGCGACGCGGTCGCGGAGCCCGCGCTTTGCCGTGAACGCGCCGACCAGCTCCTCGCTGCGGCCCCCGCTGTATACGTCGGCCGTGTCGATGAGGTTACCGCCCGCGTCCACATAAGCATTGAACACAGCCTCGGCTTCCGCGTCGGGCGAGCCCCAAGCCGTGTTGCCGAAGGTCATGGCTCCGAGCGCGAACGGGCTGACGGGCAGGCCGGAGCGACCGAGGGAGCGGCGAAAGGTGAGATCCATGATGGGCTCCTGAGGAAGTTTTAGATTCGGGTCATTCTGAGCGGAGCGAAGAACCTGCTTTCGCGTGGGGCGCAGAAAAGCAGGTCCTTCGTCAGCTCACAGGCGCGAGCCCGCGAGCTGCCCGGCGCGCGCGCCGCTCCAGAACCCGACCATCCAGCCGGGATACACCCGGGGCAGCTTGCTCGCTTCATCCAGCGACTTCAAATCCTCCGGGGTGAAGACGATCTCCGTCGCGCCGAGGTTGTCTTCGAGCTGATCGAGCCGGCGCGCGCCCAGGATCACCGAGGCCACGCGCGGCTGCCGGGCGACCCAGGCCACGGCCAGCTGAGCCACGCTCGCGCCCTTCGTCGCGGCCATCGGCTCCAGCACGTCGAGCACGGCGTAAGCACGGTCCATGTCGACCGGCGGAAAGGGCATCGCGGTGCGCCGGTTGTCCGCGCCGCCCTGCTTGTCGCGCCCGAACTTGCCGCCCAGCAGGCCTGCGGCCAGCGGGCTCCAGGCCAGGATGCCCAAACCCTCGCCCTCGGGGACGATCTCGCGCTCCAGACCGCGGTCGGTCAGCGAGTAGAACGCCTCGACCGAGGCAAACCGTTCCAGGCCGTTTTGCCGCGCGATGCCGAGCGCCCGGCTGATCTGCCAGGCGGCCTGATTCGACACGCCGACGTAGCGGACCAGACCCGTGCGAACTAAATCGTCGAAAGCTCGAAGCGTTTCCTCCACCGGCGTGGCGGGGTCGAAGCCATGGGCCATATAAAGATCGAGGTAGTCGAGCCCGAGCCGCTTGAGGCTGGCACGGGCGCTGTCGAGGATGTGCGCGCGGGCCAGGCCGCCTCGATTCGGTCGGTCCGGCTTGTTACTCATCGTCCCGAAAACCTTGGTGGCGACCAGGACGTCCTCGCGGGGGACGCCGCTGTTGCGGATCGCCAGCCTAACGATCTCCTCGGACGCGCCGTTCGAGTAGGTGTTGGAGGTGTCGATCAGGTTGATGCCGGCCTCGAGCGAGCGGGCGACCAGCCGGTCGGCGCCGGCCTGCTCGACGGTGCCCATGGGCGCATAGGGGCCGCCGGCACCGAAGTTCATGGTGCCGAGCGACAGCTCCGAAACGAAAAGGCCTGTTTTGCCGAGCCGGTTGTAGCGCTTTGCCGAATCCACCTTGGGAATGACGTCCCGCTTCAGTAGAGCGCAGCGGAGGCATAAATGGAATGCCCGGAACTCGGGTTGTCGTGCCCAATCGTCCTCGCGGCATGGCGAGTGAAACGCAAATGCCCCGGCGGCAGCGCAAATCGCGGACGGCCGCCTATGCTGAAGAGATGACCCCCGCCGCGCCGCCTATCCTCGAACGTTTCCCCTTTCTGCCCGACCGGACGTCGAGCCCGATCCGGGGCGGCCGGCGTGCGGCCCTCGCTGCGCTGGCGGCGATCGACCCGGCGCACTACGCGCGGTCCAGGAACTATCTCGATGGGGCGGTGACGCAGCTTTCGCCCTACCTGCGGCACGGCGTCCTGGGCCTGGCAGAGGTGCGGGACGCGGCGCTGGACCGGGTGAAGCGGCCCGAGGACGCGGAAAAGCTGATCAACGAGCTGGCCTGGCGCGACTACTGGCAACGGTTGTACTTTGTCCTGGGCGAGGCGATCTGGGACGACCTGGAGCCCTGGAAGACAGGCTGGGCGGCGCAGGACTATGGCTCGGAGGTGCCGCCCGAGCTGCGCGAGGGGCGCACGGAGCTGGCCTGCATGGACGCCTTCAGCGGGCAGCTGCGCGCCGGCGGATGGCTCCACAACCACGCCCGCATGTGGATGGCGGCGTACTTGACGCATTGGCTGCGGGTACGCTGGCAGGCTGGGGCGGCGTGGTTCCTGGAGCACCTGGTGGACGGCGACCCGGCCAGCAACAATCTTTCGTGGCAGTGGGTGGCGAGTACCTTCAGCCAGAAACCGTACTACTTCAACCGCGAAAACCTGGAGCGGTACACGGAAGGGAAGTACTGCCGGGGGTGCGCGAAGCGGGACAGCTGCCCGTTCGACGCGAGCTACGAAGGGCTGGAAACGGCTTTGTTCCGGGCGGAAGCGCCGGAGGGCGGGCCGCGACGGTCGTTGCGCAGCGCCCCCGCCGAGCGGTCCGGGGCGGCCCCAAGCAAGCCGTTCCTGTGGGTCCACACGGACGCGCTCAACCCGGAGTGCGCGTTGTTCAGGGACTATGAGGGCGCGGCCGCGGGGTTCGTCTGGGACACGGCCTGGCTACGCGAGGCCCGCGTCAGCGCCAAGCGCGTCGTTTTCCTGGAGGAGTGCCTGGCCGAACTGCCGGGCCGGATCGAACGGCGCGAAGGGGACATCGGAGGCGGGGTTCTGGCGATGGCCGAGGCGTCCGGGGCCGGGCACGTGCTCGCCATGCGGACGCCGGACCCGCACCTTCTGGAGGCAGCCGCGCGCATCGGGGCGAAGCTGCCGGTGGTCTGG
>CAXUHL010000013.1:471-12489 GCA_964250745.1 uncultured Acidobacteriaceae bacterium | reverse complement strand
CTGAACACGGGCTGGCCCTTGCGGGCGGCGGTCCAGGTGGCGTGGAAGCGTTCATCCGTCGTCGCTCGGAGAGCCGTGAGAAGCTGGGCGGCGAGCTCGTCGTACTCGGCGAGGAGCTTGTCGCGGGTCTCCATGCGCAGGATCTTCCGGGGGTCGGAGGGTGTGCCCATGTCGATCGAGTCCGTGGTGAGGATGACGGCGGCCGTGCGGGCAAGCTCGGCGAGGTGTCCGGCGAGGCGGCTGAGGGGCATGGACTTCTCGGCGGACTTGAAGTCGTTGTGCCCATCCGGAACCCGCTCGAGAACCCGACGGGTCTTCGCGAGTTCGGATTCGAGTTCCGGCAGCAGAAGGGAAGCGAGCGTGTTCGGCATATAGGTGTTTTGGATGCTTACGGTGCGCCCGCGGCCTCGTGCAGCCGCGCCAGAATGTCCTGTTCGAACTCCGCGTCGGTGCCGGGCCCGTAGCCTAGCAGCGTCCAACGGGCCTTGCCGCGGGTGTCCAGAATCCAGTTTTGCGGGATGGCGTTCGGGATCGCCACGCTGGTTTGATAGATCGGCAGCACAGGGAAGGTGTAGCCCTTCTTCTTGAGAAACGGTGCTACCAGGCCCAGGTCTTCGTCCATGTCCAGCGTCAGGATCTGGAGGTCGGCGCGGTTCTTGTATTTGTCGTAAAAACGCTGTAGGTGGGGCAACTCCGCCTGACAGGGGCCACACCAGGTCGCCCACATATTAATCAGCACCACCTTGCCGGCGAAATCTCTCGTGCGCCAGGTTTTGCCGGACAGATCGGCCAGCTCAAAGGCAGGCAGGGGCTTGTCGGGCTTTTCCCAGCGGCCCGCGCCGCCTGCCGCTTCAACGACTCCCGCGGAGGCTTGCTTCCACGCGGCCCAACCCAGCTCCGGGCGGCTGCCCGCCTTCCACACGGCATGGGCTTCGTCGGCGAGCTCGTCTTTCAGCTTGCCGCCGTAAGGCTTGGGCGGGTCGGTACGTGTCGCCATTGCCCTTTGATAGCCGGCCAGCGCTTCGTCCGTTTGCCGGTCGAGCGAGGCCAAACGGGCGCGGTTGGCCCAGTACTCCGAAAGCAGCTTTTTACTTTCGGGCGGCTTGCCGGTGACCGCCGGGCGCAGGCGCGCGGCCTCCCCGGGCAGGTGCGCTTCGATCGCCGCGCGCAGGATCAGGCCGTTCACCTCCTGCTCGTTGCCGGTTCGGGACTCTTCCGCATCTTTCCGCTGCTTGGGCGAGAGATTGTCGTTGTCAACGTCGAGGGCGCGCTGACGGGCGTTGTCGGCCTCTACGCCCCGCAGCAAAAGAAGGGCGCGCCGCGGTTCCAGCCCGCGGTCCACCAAAACGCTCGCGGCAAACTGCCGGTAGTTGGCGCGCAGAAACGGGCCGTCATAGCGCTCGACCTTGCGCAGAAAAGTGTCCACGGCGGCCAGCGTTACCTGGGGCGGGACCGAATCGTCCTGAGCGATCTCGAAAAACCACTGGTCCTGCTGGAGGAAGCCGTTGCTGGGGTAGGCAGCGATCCATCGCTTGACCGCTTCCCGATGCTGCCGGTGGTAGGCGGTCCAGGCAGCGACGTCCGTCTGATCGTCCGGCTCCTTGTGCGCGTCGGACCAGCGGGCGCTCACGATGTGAAAAGCCTCGTTCGAGTGCGGGTACCGGCGCAGGAGCCGGTCTTCCGCCGCCGCGACCGCCGCATCGCTTGCGCCGCTCTGCTTCAGGCCCTTGACGATGACGGCCTCCAGAGGCGCGCCGCCCGCTGGAGCAAGCGTTTGAAGGCGCCGGACGTCCTCTGCGATCTGCGCGCGCACCTGGGGGTGCTCCGCCGGCGGATGGATGCGGAACTCGCGGCTCCACAGGTCGCCGTAGTTCTGAAGCTGTTTAGGATCAGTCTCGTGCAGAAGCCGGGCGCGGGTTTTCGCGGCGACGGCTCGGTCCACCTGCTGCCCGAGCGGCGCGTCATGCGTGAGCAGCCACTGCGCATAGCCGTCGGTCGAGGTCGGGCAGAGATGGAAGAATGCCTCCAGCGCCAGGCGGCCCGCCGCTTCGTCCTCGCGCGCACCTTCGAAGTCGGCCTCGGCCATCGTCAGAGCGGGCCACGCGAAGCCGGGCGCTTGTGTGCGCAGCTTGGCAAGCAGGCGCATGGCTTGCGGCGTATCGCGGCCGAGCAGCGCCTGCGCCTGAAGCAGCACCGCGAGCGGGTCTTCGGGGTGCCGGGTGCCGTAAGCGATGCGCTCCGTACGGAGCGCGGGGTACGCGTCGGGATCCTCGTCGCGGACGAGATCGGCGAGGCGGGTGTACGGTTCCAGCTCGCGCGGGTGCCCGGCGACCAGTTTCAGCAGAACCCCACGCTCGAAAGCGACGCGGTCCCGCAATGGCATGCGGTCGAGCTTGTCCCGATCGAGGTCCGTCGTGAGAACATGGGCGACCGCGGGGTCGGTTTCGCAGCCCGGGAGCTGCTGGGCGGCTCGCGCCGGAGCGAACGGGGCGAGAGCGAGAAGGGTGCAGGCGAGCAGGTGTTTACAGGCAGCCATGGGTAGTCTCCTCGGGCAGGAGCAGTAAAAAGCCGGACGACGAGACGATAGCAGACGTGCACTGGGGTTTGTATATCTACATAATATGTATTATCAGACACGATTGGCCTTTCGTATCGGAGAACCGTGGGGCGCGGCGGTGCCGCCGATTGGCCGGCGGCGGGTGTTCGGGGTTCGCGCCGAAATCGCCGCACGGCCGGTACCGGTAGCCCGCGCAGGTGTGGCAGCCCTCGTCGTTGGTCATGGCTTCGCGGTGCACGACCAGCACGGCCTGAAGCAGAAAAACAAGAACAAGCGCGGTGCCGGCGAGCGCGAAACGGGTGCGGCTCATCCCGGCAACGTAGGCGCGGCTGGTTTGGCAACGAGCGCTCATGCTTTCGCTCTTCCCTGCCGATGAGTGGGGTGGAGGCGTGCGATGGGCTGGTGGCGGCGTTGGTTCGGCGGGCGGCGGGAGTGCGTGGTGTGCCGGCGGGCGGTGGTGCCGGGTGATTGGACCTGCGGCGAGGAAGGCTGCGAGATGGCCGCGCTGGGCGGGCAGGCGATGGTGGCTTCCTTGGTGGCCGAGCAGGAGGTCGCGACGGCCCGGCGGGTGCGTTTTCGCCGCGCGCTTCCCTCCTCGGATTGGAGCACGGTCTCCACGCGTTGAGGCTCGCGCGTTTGAAGCGGGGAACTTTTCCGCAGCCCAACGATGCACAGGGGTGCATGATGGTGCCATGCAGATCGCGCCCGCCCTTACCCGCACCGTTTCCGGCTCCACCGGCTTCGGCGTCGCCCTCGTTCGGCTCGGCCTCGGGGCTTCCATGACCTATCACGGCTTGAGCAAGCTGCTGCCGCCGCCCGGGCACGCGCACGCGGGCTTTTTTGCCGGGGCCAACTACTTCAGCACGTTCATCGTGAGCTTGGGGCTGCCTTTCTTTCTGGGTTATGTTTCGATCGCGGCTGAGTTCCTCGGCGGCCTGCTCCTGCTGCTGGGCCTGGCCACGCGCGGGGCCGCGTTGGTGGTCGCGATCAACATGCTGGTGGCGCTGTTCTCGGTCAACCTGCGCCACGGGCTCACGGGCTCGGAGTACACGCTGGCGCTGATCGTGATGGCTGTGTCTCTGGTGCTCACCGGCGGCGGCGCATTCTCGCTCGACCGCCTGTTGACCGGCGAGCAAGACCCGCGGGGGTAGGAGAACGTTCCCGGAATCTGGTATACCGATGGTGCGCGGTAAAACCTTCGTACTGGAAACGATTTCAGCCCTCGCCCTCAAGGAGCACTCTTGGCCCGTTCGGTCCGCTACTTCCGCCCTGCCCTTCCCGTCCTGCTCTTGCTGGCCGCGGCACCCCTGCATGCACAGGGCTTCGACCTGGAACACCCGCAAGCCGGGCAGACCGCGCTGACCGCGGACCAGAAAGCCAAGATCGCCGGGCTGAACAAGCTCGACACCCTTCCGGACGGCGAATGGCGCATCCACGAGGGCGACCTGCCGCACGGCGAGCTGCCCTCTGTCGACGATTCGAGCTGGAAGACGGTGCGCGCGCGCTCCGAGGCGGGCAAGGAGGCGGTGTGGTACCGCCGCGTGATCGAGATTCCCAAGTCCCTCGACGGCTATGACCTGACCGGCGTGGACGTGGGCTTCCGGTTCCGCGCGTACGCGAATGGGCCGATGCCGGAGATCCTGTACTTCGACGGCCGCCGCGTGGCGCTCGGGGACGACCTCGAAGAGGTGCAGCTGTTCCATAACGCGAAGCCGGGCGACAAGGTGCTGGTCGCGGTCAAGCTGCTGCCCACGGTGGACACGAAGAAGTTCCACGACGTGGAGATGAAGATCACCTTCAACCCCAACCGGCCCAACCCGGAGACGCTGGCGGACGAGCTGCAAACCGCGGCGTACCTGATCCCCTCGCTCGACCCGGCGTCTTCGCCGGACGCAAAGACGCTGGCCGACGCGATCGGGCAGGTGAACCTCGGCGCTTTGCGGTCCGGGAGCCAGCAGCAGTTCGACGCGTCGCTGAAGCAGGCCACCGCGACCCTGGCCGCGCTCAAGCCCGAGCTGCGTAAGGCTAACTTTCACCTGACCGGCAACTCGCACATCGACGCGGCCTGGCTGTGGCCCTGGACCGAGACGGTCGACGCCGTGAAGCGGACCTTCGGAACCGCCGCGCAGCTGATGAGTGAGTACCCCGACTACACCTATACGCAGTCCGCCGCGGTCTACAGCCAGTGGATCGCCGACAAGTATCCGCGCCTGAACGAGGAGATCAAGCAGCGCATCCAGCAGGGCCGCTGGGAGCTGGTCGGCGGCATGTGGCTGGAGCCGGACCTGAACATGCCGGACGGCGAGTCGCTGGTGCGGCAGATCATGGTCGGCCAGGCGACCTTCCAGAAGCTCTACGGCAAGACCACGCGCATCGGCTGGAACCCGGACTCGTTCGGCTACACCTGGCAGCTGCCGCAGGTCTACAAGCGGTCGGGTATCGATTATTTCGTGACGCAGAAGATGACCTGGAATGACACCAATCAGCTGCCGCTCAAACTGTTCTGGTGGCAGTCGCCGGACGGCAGCAAGGTCATGTCGTACTTCCCGCACGACTACGCGAACGACAACGTGGACGTGACGCGCCTCGGCAAGGACCTGGCCATCGCGCGCGATCGCGCGCCGGGCATCACGGAGATCATGGACCTGTACGGGGTAGGCGACCACGGCGGCGGCCCCACCCGGGGCATGCTCGACGAGGGCACGGACTGGATGAAGCCGGACAAGATCGTGCCGACGGAGCAGTTCGGCACGGCGCAGTCGTACTTCAACACGGTTGGGCCGAAGGTCGCGCAGAATTCGCCGACCTGGACCTATGCCTCGCTCGCCAAGGGCGACACCAAGCTGCCGGAGCCCGCGGCCGGACAGATTACCGTACCGACCTGGGACGACGAGCTCTACCTCGAGTTTCACCGCGGCGTCTTCACCACGCAGGCCGACCACAAGCGCAACATGCGCGATGCCGAGGAATGGGTGCTGAACTCGGAAAAGTATGCCTCGCTGGCCTGGCTGGACGGGCGCGACTACCCCGCACAGCAGATCACCGACGCGTGGAAGCACGTGCTGTTCAACCAGTTTCACGACCTGGCGGCGGGCTCGGGCATCGGCATCATCTACAAGGACGCGCAGAAGGATTACAACCAGGTCCATTGGTCGACCGACCGGATCAAGCAGAACTCGCTCGACACCCTGGCCGCGCGGGTCGACACCAAGGTGAAGGAAGGCGTGCCGGTGATGGTGGTGAACCCGCTGGCCTGGCAGCGCGGCGGCTTGGCCGAGGTTTCGGTCCAGCTGCCGGCGGGCGCGGACGCAGTCACGGTGCTGGATGAGAAGAACAAAGTCGTTCCCTCACAGATACTTGCGCATGAAGCTTCAACCAATACGTTTCATGTATTGGTTGAAGCTTCGGTGGTGCCCTCGATGGGGTACCAGGTGCTGCATGTCGTGCCGGGCAAGAAGAGCTTCGACACGGACCTGAAGTCGAGCGGCATGACGATGGAGAACGCGAACCTGAAGGTGGCGGTTGACCCGCAAACCGGGTGCATCACCTCTCTCTTCGACAAGAAGAGCAACTTCGAGACGCTCAAGGCAGGCGGGTGCGGCAACGAGCTGCAGGCCTTCAAGGACACACCGAAGCAATACGACGCGTGGAATATCGACCCCGGCACCTATGACGCCGCGCCGACCCTGCTCCACATGGTCGACGAGGTGAAGCTGGTGGAGCAGGGACCGCTGCGGTCGGTGATCCGCGTGACGCGCCACTGGCAGAGCTCGAAATTCACGCAGGACATCATGCTCTACAACGGCGCGGACCAGGTCGATGTGGCCAACGATATCGACTGGAAGGAAACGCACGTGCTGCTGAAGGCAGCCTTCCCGCTGGCGGCCACGAGCGCGAACGCGACTTACGAGATTCCCTACGGCTCGATCGACCGTCCGACAACCCGCAACAACTCGTTCGAGAAGGCGCGGTTCGAGGTGCCGGCGATGCGCTGGGCCGACGAGGGCGACGGCAAGCACGGGTTCTCGCTGATCAACGACTCCAAATACGGCTATGACGGCGTGGGTGACCAGCTGCGGCTGACGCTGCTGCGCTCGCCCACCTGGCCCGACCCCGAGGCGGACCGCGAGGAGCACCACTTTACCTATGCCCTGTACCCGCACGCGGGTGCCTGGAAGGACGCGGGCACGGTGGAGCATGGCTGGAACTACAACTACAAGCTCGAAGCGATGCAGGTGGAGGCCCACGCGGGCCAGATGCCAGCCGAGCACTCGTTCGTCGGGGTGGACGCGAAGAACGTGGTCGTGACCGCGGTGAAAAAGGCCGAGGACGGCAATGGGCTGGTGGTGCGCTTCTTCGAGTGGGCCGGCAAGGGCGGCAATGTGACGCTGCAGGTGCCGGAGGGCGCGACCGCGGCTTCGGTCGTGAACCTGATGGAGAAGCCGGAGGGCGGGTCGATCCCCGTGACCGGCGGCAAGGTGACCGTGCCGGTAACCCCGTACATGATCCAGACGGTGCGGGTAGATTACCAACCACTGGCGGTGGCGGCGAAGTGAGGCGAGGTCGTCAATCGGAGCCGCGCTGAGGCGATTCTCAGCGCGGCTTTGCCGCTTTCAAAAGCCGATCGCGGAGGGCCGCACCGAGGCCTTCCGGCGGCGGCAACGGGCACAGAATACTGGAGACTCCGGCGGCGTCGAGGCTCCGGAGCGACGCGAAGAGCGTGTGCGCGAGCTGGTCGGGGTGGCCCCATGCGCCCCAACGCTCGACTTGGACCACTTCCGGAATAGTAGCGGGGTCCAGCAGTCCGCTCGGCAGGAGCAGGCCCGTTCCAGATTCGGCTGTCACGAGCGCGCGAACCAAGTCGTCTCTGCTCTCAAACAGAACGAGCGCGGCGCGCGGCGCGTAGTGGCGTAGGCCGACGCCCGGCGATGGGAGAGCGGTCGGCTCCCCGGACAGCCCCGAAACCTGATGCAGCATGGTGCGGGGCCACAGCGCCCGGAGCTGCGCGAGCGTGACCGCGCCGGGCCGGTAGACAATGCACGGATCTTCACACGCGTCGACAACGGTCGACTCCAGACCATGCTCGGTCGGGCCGCCGTCGAGCACAGCGTCGATGCGCCCGTCGAGATCAGCCAGGACGTGCGCGGCCGTGGTGGGGCTCACGTGCCCGAACAGGTTCGCGCTGGGGGCGGCGACGGGTACCCCCGCGGCACGCAGCAGAGCCTGTGCGACCGGGTGGCGCGGGACGCGCGCGCCGACGCGAGGGCGTCCGGCGGTGACCGCATCCGGGATCGCCGGGGTGCGCGGGAGCAGGAGCGTCAGCGGCCCGGGCCAGAACCGCCCGGCCCACAGGCGCGCCGGCTCGGGCACCTCCTGAGCGATGAGCGAGAGCAGAGCAGGATTGGAGATGTGAACGATCAGCGGATCCCAGGCCGGCCGCTGTTTGGCCTCGAAGATACGCGCGACCGCCGCCGGGTCGAGCGCGTTTGCGCCCAGCCCGTAGACGGTTTCCGTGGCAAAGGCCACGGTGCCCCCGCCGCACAGGATCGCGGCGGCTTGGGCGATATGGGCGGGGTCGTCGCCGCGGAGCCGCAAGGTGTGCATAGGCCATTATCGCGGCTCGTATACTGCCGAGATGGCGCAAGCGGTGGAGGTCGAGGTTAAGTTCCGGGTCGGGGAGATTGCCGGGCTGGTGGAGCGGTTGGAAGCGCTGGGTTTTCGCGAAGAAACGCCCCGGACCTTCGAGCAGAACACCCTCTTCGACACTCCGGAGCACACCTTGCGGGCCGGGCGGCAGATTCTGCGCGTCCGACAATACGGCCCGCGCTGGGTGCTGACCCACAAGCGCCTGACCCCGGACCACGACCCGGCGGAAACCCACAAGCACCGCGAGGAGACCGAAACCGCGGTCGAGGACGGCCCGGCGCTGATGATGGTTCTGGAGCGGCTGGGTTATACGCGGGCGTTCGCGTACGAGAAGTGGCGGAGGGAGTACGCGGACGCGGAGGGCCATTGCGTGATCGATGAAACGCCGATCGGAGTGTTCGCGGAGCTCGAAGGGCCGGATGGGTGGATCGACCGGATCGCCGGGTCGCTGGGGCTCGGCCAGGACGAACTGCTGACCCTGAGCTACGGGAGGCTGTTCGAGGCGTGGCGGGCGGAAACGGGCAGCAGGGCGGAGCAGATGACGTTCGCGGAGGTGGGGAGCGGAGAGTCATTGACTCCGTAGAGTTTCCGCCGGTCTGCCCTTTCGTAAACTACGACGGCGCTTCGCTTCCAAGCTGCAGGTTCAGCCGCTTGCTTCCGAGAATGCGACTTGTCGAGAGCAATCGAGGCGGTATCGGCTTGAAAGTCATTCATGAACTGGAATAGCATTTGGACAGCGTAAAGGACGCGTCCGGTTCGCGGACAGGGTAGAAGCCCACCTTTGCTGTTCACAATTTGGCGAAACTTCTTTCTGCCTGCGAAGCGAACACCGGGCGCCGACCGAAAGGAGTTCGCATGTCCGAACAACGTCCCCACGCGTCTCATCTTCCCTCAAAGCCAAATCTTCGTCATCTTAAAGACCAGGCAAAAGATCGCTTGGCAAAAGGTGATGCACCGTCTTTAGCGATGGCGCTCTTTCAAATCGCCCGAGATTACGGGTTTCCAAGTTGGCCGAAGCTGAGAGACCACGTGCTCGCACTACCATTCGCGGAAAACCTCAAACAAGCAATCGACTCAGATGACTTTGTTGAGGTTCGCAACCTTGTTTCGAAACACCCCGAACTGAAATATGCGCCAATTGGCTATGGCGGAGATGGACCGCTGACCTGGGCCGCTGAATGTCGCGGAAAAAGAGAACCTTCTAAAGCTCGGCTGGATATAGCAGAGTGGCTTATCAACGCTGGATCAGATATTCACGAAGGTGGTGATGCACCGCTCATGCGGGCGAGTCTCCATGGTGCGCGAACGCCTATGATGGAAATCCTTGTCAGGCATGGAGCCAATGTGAACGCGGCTTGGCGTGAGGTTTACCCGGTGATCTTCGCTCCGTGCGAGACGCTTGATGCAACCTCTCTCCGCTGGCTCTTACAGCACGGAGCTGACCCCAACTGCGGCACGTCGTCTCAATGGCGTTCTCGGGGACATTCGCACCCAGGAACCGCGCTCGACTATGTGCTCGGGACGTACGTCCGCAACAAGGGCGCGCTTAACGACTCAATCAAGGTCCTGCAAAATGCTGACGGTGTTACGAAATACGATGAACTTGGCGTTCTCGCCACAGTAACTGGCGACACACAAGCTGTAGACGAACTTCTGCGTAGGGACAGTTCTATTTTGCAGAGGAGATACCCGGCATTGGACATCGGTCCCACGGCAGGGCGGATGCTGACTCTCAAAGGCGCAACACTATTGCACGTCGCCGCGGAGTTTGGACAGATTGAAGTAGCAGAGCGTCTTTTGAACGCAGGGGCTGCTGTCAATGCCGTCGCTTCGATGGATGCGAACGGAATCGGAGGTCAGACTCCGATCTTTCATGCTGCGACTCAGGGCGGCGATTTTGGGGTTGCTGCTGTGCGTCTCCTGTTAGCAAGGGGAGCAACATTGGGCCTGCGCTGCCGACTGCCAGGGCATTACGAGCGCCTTGATGAGGTTTTCGAGGGAACAGTGCTGGATTATGCGCGCCTCTTTCCCGAATCTGGAAACCTCACCGTTGAACTCTTGAGCAAAAAGCCGTGGGACCTAAAGGATCAGTCCCGATAAACGCCGTTGTCGGAAATTGCAGGCTTGGCACACCACCTCCTCAGCGGCTCATGGCTGGGCGAGGAAGCGCGACCGCTTCGGACACCTTGGGCAGCTTGCAGCCGGGGACCATGTGGCCGCACTCACCATCCAGGACCAGCGTTTGCGCGTGGATGAGCCGGGCGAACGCGAGGGGCGGGACGGGCGAGACCAGCTCGTCAGGCTCGGCATTGACGACGAGCATGCGGGCCCGCACCAGCCGGGCGGCGGCGAAGATATCACCCCCGTGCGCGATGTCGTGCGCGAGCATGGCCTGGAGCTGCCGGAGGTAGTCGTTCGCGTCCGAGGCGAGGTGCAGCTCCGCGCCGATGCGGTTGAACCACTGCGCAAAGCCCTCGCGCGTGACGTGGTCGAGCCGGAACCGGGGGGTGGAGAGCGCCATCTGGTGGAGGTAGGTGACCAGCGGCAGGGGCGGGTTCTGTTTGTAAGCGCCATGCGCGTAGGCGGGGTCGTTTTCCAGGGCAAAGCGCTCAGACGACCAGACGAACAGGTCGTTGGACGCAAGCTGCGGGGTGCCGACGACTGAGACGACCGCGTCCATGGAGGTCGGCGCGGAGACCGCCCACTCAAACGCCTGCATGCCGCCCATGCTCTGCCCGACCACGGCGTGGATGTGCGGGAGGTGGAGTGTGTCCCGAACGACCCGCTGCTCGGCCCGGACGATGTCGCGGATGGTGAAGACCGGGAACGCGGTGCCATGCTGGGAGGCGCTGCTGGACGGCGAGGAGGACACACCGTTGCCGAACGGATCGACAGCGATGACAAAGTACTTGGTCGTGTCAAGGAGGTGCCCCGGCCCGGAGCCGACCAGCGCGCCCACGTCGCCGGAGCGGCCGGTGAACCAGAGCGGGAACAGCACGGCATTCGTCTTACCGGCGTTCAAAGCCCCGAAGGTCCGGTAGCCCAGCCGGCAATGCTCGATAGACGCGCCGGAGTCGAGCCGGCACGCGCCCAGCTCGGCGAATTGCTGCGGGGGAAGGGTTTGCGCGCCCGCCGCCGCGGCCAGGCCAAGCGCGAGGAGCAGCGGTCTCATGCCGGGGCGAGCGCGGAAAAGTCCGCCATCCGGCCCAGGTGGTCGACGATGTGCCGGAGCAGCGCCAGCCGGTTCCCGCGCAGCGCCGGGTCTTCGGCCAGCACCTCCGCATCCGCGGCGGTGGCCTTCCGGTAGCGGAGCACCTCGCGGATCTGAGCGCGGTGGTACTCGAACGTTCGGCCTTCTCATCGATACTCCAGCCATGCCGCAGCCGGGACGCGCGCCTGCCCGGCGACAAACTCGACGGCAGCGGCAGCCACCTCGTCGCGCTCGCGCGGAAACCGTCCAACGGTCGCGAAGAACTTGAGCAGCGCGGCAAAGCCCAGCCGGGTCGCGCCCGACTTGTTCGCCAGCCACTCCCAATCGGTTGCGTCGAGGGTCCACCGCTCGGCCAGCTGCTCCGTGGAAAGCTCACGCTCCATCCATACCCTCGCTTTCCGCCGACCGTTCCGCGACACTCCCGGAGCAGCTCCAGAACCGCGCAAACGCGCGTCGCGGAAGCCTATCGCAAAAACAATTGCGCTTGCGATCTATTTTGCGAGTGAAGATCGGCTACGCACGCGTGTCCACCGAAGATCAGCGGCTCACCCTCCAAACCGAGGCGCTGAAGGAGGCCGGCTGCCAAAGAGTCTTCCGCGAAAAG
>CAXUHL010000013.1:0-461 GCA_964250745.1 uncultured Acidobacteriaceae bacterium | reverse complement strand
GCAACCGCATGCTCGACCAGCTGCGCGAGAGCGATACGGTCAGCGTCTGGAAACTGGACCGGCTCGCCCGCTCCACCCGCAACCTGCTCGAAATCGTCGAAGCCATCAGCAGCGCCGGTGCCCGCTTCCAGTCTCTTTCCGAGCCCCGGGCCGATACCACCACCCACGCCGGCAAGATGATCATGACCGTCTTCGCCGGCATCGCTGAATTCGAGCGCGACCTGATTCGCGAGCGCACCGGCGCGGGCCGCGCCGCGGCCCAAAAGCGCGGCGTCCGCTTCGGCCGCCCATCCAAGCTCAACCCCGAGCAGCTGCAGCTCGCCCAGCGCCTGCTCCGGGAGGGCAACTCCGCCTGCGAGGTCGCCCGCACTTTCAAAATCCACCCCGCCACCCTTTACCGCGCCCTCGCCCCGCGCGCTTAAGCGGCCGGAGCCCGCGCGGTCTGACAACATCCTTGCTCG
>CAXUHL010000012.1:13450-24367 GCA_964250745.1 uncultured Acidobacteriaceae bacterium | reverse complement strand
AGGCACACTTGCCGCCTTTGCGCTCGCCCCGCACGGCAGGGCCGGCGCGACGGTCTACAGCACGGTCCCGTTCGACGACCCCGCCCTGCTCAAATCCTCTGTCGCCATCTACACCGGCGTCCCCACCGGCGCGCAATCCATCCTCTCCGAAGGCACCTACACACCCCGCGTCGCCCTCACCAACTTCGGCGACGTTCCCGCGAACGTCAAGGTTTCCCTCACCGGCAGCCCCGAGCGCTCTGAGGCCGACGGCACCGCGAGCACCGACACCCCCGCGCCGCCGCAAACCCGGACCCTCACCCTCGCGCCGCGCGAGAGCAGGGAAGTCGCCCTGACCGACGCGGCGGCGAACACCGAAGGTCTCCTGCATTCGATCACCGTCGCCTCCGATCAACCGGCCGGCGTAGTCGGCAGCAAGGTCGTTTCGCGCGGCGACCGTGAGCTGTTCGAGGTCGAGTTGCTCGGCAAAAACGCCCTCGACCCTGACAACGCGGGCGGCTACCCCTGGACGCTCGCCGGCGACAACGAGTCCAACCTCCTGCTCTACAACCACGGCACGGAGCCTATGTCCCTGATGCTCCACATCGACGGGACCGGCGAGCTGTGGCAAAAACGCTACACACTCGCCCCCAGCGAGACCCGCCAACTCAGCATCGGCGAGCTCATTCGCAAAGCCGTCAAAGACGACCGCGGCCGGACCCTCGGCCCCGAAGTTCAGTCCGGCATCGTCTCCTGGTCCGCCTCCGACCCCGGCAAGGTCAAAGGCCGCCTGCTCGTCAGCAGCAAGAGCGACCTTTCCGCCCACAACTACAGCTGCGGCTATACCGTCGTTCCCTGCGGCTCGACCGTGGACGTCTACAGCGGCGGCTACATCCCCATCTCCGGCATCAGCGACTACGCCAACGTGAACGTCAACTACTGCCTCGCCTGGGGTGCGGGCAGCTGCAGCGGCGGCACCTCCACCTCCTCCGGCGGCGCGAACTTCAACTGGTACCTCGGCAATACCGGTATCGTCAACTTCAACACCGCTTCCGACCAGGCAAGCAGCTCGCCTACCCTGCGGGGTGTGTCCCAGGGCAGCACCACCGCGTACTACTCGGCTTCCGAAAACAGCTGCCAAACCGGCGGCAACGGCAATCCAGCACCTGCGGTGCAGGTCCCGACTTCTCTGCGAGTAGTCCAAACACTCCAAAACCAGGCTCGTACATGCCCAGCTGGACAGAATGGATGGCAGCGTCTCGTCAACAGGGCAGTTGTAGATCAGAACGGCTACGATATTCACATAGCCAACCAGCAAGTCAGCGAATCCTTCGCGTACCCTGCCGGGCAGGACGGCTTCAATCTCCAGGGCAATTTGACGACCGGTACAGGAACCACAGACGACGTTGGACAATATATGGACTATTTCTACGTCTGTTCGCCTGCGTGTCCTGGGCCGACTACGACTACCGCGATTCAGTCCAATAGCGATCAGTTCAATGGCGCTGGACCGAGTTACATACTCACAAATAGTACTATTCAGTGGTCTTGTTCAAACGTGAGAATCAATGGTTCATTAACACCGTAGCTCTAACCCCGAGTAGGGCTGAAACTCAGGACGCACACTATGGCAATCTGCATACTTTTCGTTGCTGTTCTCCTACAAGGCATCAGTGCCTTTGGGCAAAGCCCGGAAAAGCCGAAGGCACTGTCCGAGAAAACATCGCTTCCGTACTGGAACGACGGCGGAACTGCAATTGACACTCTAGTGGATGTAGCAGTTCTAAATGCAATTCCCGTGGGGATTGTGATAGAAGGCGAGAATCTCTGTAAATATAGGATTGACGGTAGACCGGATGACACTGTAGAACAGTTGATGGACAGCCTTGAGAGAAATATTCCAGGGTACACCGCAAAAATCAAGAATGGCGTTTTGCTCGTCGAGCCTGAAAAGGTGACGTCCGGAACGCAGCGTAGCCTGGACGTGGTCATACCAAGATTTGGTGCCGAACAGCCGGAAAGCATGGAGAAATTAAGCATAGATTTATGGTTCTTCATCAGGGCCGTTCTTGTGCCGGATCGAAGTTCTGCGTTCAGCGGAGGATTACAGAAAGATGGTGAAGCGCTTTCTGCATTTCAGTTATCCAACGTCACGGTCGAGGAAATCTTGGACTACTTAGTCACGAAGAAAGCAGGGGGGCTTTGGGCTATATCTAAAGTCCCTGATGGCTGGATGGCAAATCCATCAATCATTCCCTACAAGGTTGTGAGCTATTCCGGAAATTCGGCTCTTGCAGCTAAGCTCAAGTGCGGCGCGCCCTGATTCCTAGAAGAAAACTGCTCTGCCCACCTTTGAGCAAAATCATGATTGTAAGCCGCTCCTTTCTGCACCTTGTCATAGTCTTCTGCGCACTGCCTATGAACGCCTCTGTGGAGGCTATGCTTGAGGGTACGGCATTCATTGCGGATCAAACGGTGACTCTGCGCGAGAAAGCCATCACGCCGTTCGCGGCAGTGATCGAGCGCCTCGCGAAACTGCCTCTAGGCATCCTTGCCGGTCCGGACAAGGGGTTCTGCACCCGGACGATCACCTTGAATCTCGATCGTGTCGATGCGAGGACGGCTTTACGGGCCGCGGTTGAAGGAACTTCCTACGTGGTCAGTCAGAGTGGAAGGGGTCTCGCTCTCCTTCCAGCCGATCCGGACGCCCAGCCGGAGAAGGCTCTCCTCGAAAGACGATTGGGCGCGTTCAAACCGGCGCCGGGACCGATGTACGCTCTGGGAGCCATCTACAACGGCTGGCTCACGATGGCGACCCATCCCGGACAGGGCTGGGCGGCCAGCATTCTGGGTTCCGCAGATTCGAAGGACATCGAATTCGAGACCGGCGAAAACGCCAGGGTCTCAGACGTCCTAAACTCCCTCATAAACCAGGACCAAGGCGGCATCTGGGTCATGCGCGCGCTGCACCTCGAACGCGAAAAGAGCACCGACCAGCAGCGCGCTCCAATCGTCGAGGTCTTCTCCTACCGCGACGACGCGGCCCGCATCGCCGCCCTTCCATGCCCGATCGAGTAGAAAAGCCGCGCGTCGGATCTCTACGCCGCGAGTCCACGCAATGGAGGAACCCACGAGCCAACCCTCGCCGGCGACTGATCGGATTCCGACCCGGTGCAGGCGCAACGCGACGAACCGCTTCACGGCCGGCAGGCGGCCGTTTCTTCCATCAACAAGACCGTCAGACTTCGAGCCCCTTGCGCCCCGTGGATGATGACGCCTTCGATATCCCCGGTAGCGGAGGGTCCCGCCATGAATAACCCGTAGGGGCTCGTGTCCCCCGCGATTCCGCCGCTGTACGCCTCGTGCAGGGTCGGCACGATCGCCCCCGTATCCAGAAGAACGACCAGGTGCTGCGTAAGGACACCCAGCGACGGCACAACCAGGTCCCCGCTGTCGAGCCAGATCGCTGCCGCCTCGGCGACGCCAAGCCTGCTGCGGACTACTGCCACATCCACATCCGCGAAGCTGCCCGGCGCATCGCCCGCGCGGACCATTCGATTTCCGGGTATCTCCGGTACGAGCGACGCCCAAACCTTCGCCTCCGGGAACAATGCACGCGCTTTGGCTTGCGCCTCCTCGGCACCGCTTACCCTGAAGGACCGCCCGCCCATCGCGACGAGCTGCTTCTCGAAGAAGGGCACGAGCGACTGGCCCGGCTCCGGAAACCCGTCCACCTTCTCGAGCGCCGGCAGTTCTCCCTTGTACCCTACGTTGCTGCTGATTCGCGGTTTGCCCAGGAGGTGCATCTCCGCCGGCAGCTCCACCGGGGTGTCGGGTAAAGCCGCGCGAACCGCTCCCAAAATCGCCTCCCGCGCCGTCAAAGCCGTGTTCATGCGTTTCCTCGATTTTCCTCGTGCCATTTCCGAAAGGTCGTTTTCGCGGGAGCGGGCATCTCGCGCCCGTGCGTCCACGGGTTCAAGCGATTGTCCAGAAGCGCGTTCGGCAGCACGGACAGCGCCCCCAGTCCCACGCTCTCGGCGGCCTCGAAAACCCCCGTGTGCGCCATGACCGAACCCAGCACGCTCATTCCGGCCTGTTCCACTACCGGCAGCTCCCCGTCCTCCACGATCACCCGCCGCCATTTGTAGATCTGGTCCGCGATGTCGATCTTGACCGGGCACACCTCCGAGCAGCTTCCGCACAGCGAAGAGTGGAACGGCAGCTCGTGGTATTTGTGCGGGTCGAACGCCGGGTCCAGGATGATGCCGATCGGTCCCGAATAGGTGCCGCCGTAGGCCAATCCGCCGCTGCGCCGGTACACCGGGCAGGTGTTCATGCATGCCCCGCAGCGAATGCACTTCAACACATGCCAGAAGTCCTTGGAGCCCAGCCGCTCCGACCGCTTGTTGTCCACCAGGATGAAGTGCAGCTCGCTGCCCGGCCTCGGCTTGCGCAGATGCGTGGTGTATTGGGTCATCGGCGGCCCCAGCGCGCTGCGCGAAAGCACCCGCAGCATCACCGCCAAGTCGCCTTGACGGGGAATCAGCTTTTCGATCCCGATGCTGCATACCTGGAGCGGGGGTACCGTGGCCCCGATGTCCGCGTTGCCTTCGTTCGTGCAAACCACGATACTGCCGGTCTCCGCGACGGCGAAGTTGGCCCCCGTCATGCCTGCCTGCGCTTTTAAAAAGTTCGGCCGCGCGTCGTTCCGCATCGACTCGGCCAGGTAGTGCGGGTCGGAGTTGTTCGCGTCCGTCCCCAGGTTCTTCGCGAACAGCTCCGCCACGTCGGTTCGCAGCTGATGGATGCTCGGTACCACGATATGGCTCGGCCGCTCGTGCGAAAGTTGCTGGATCCGCTCGCCCAGGTCCGACTCTCGCGCTTCTATCCCGTTCTTTCCCAGCGCCTCGGCCATGCCGCACTCTTCCTGCAGCATCGACTTGCTCTTGATCGCGAACTTCACCCCGCGTTCTCTGAAGATGCCGATCACGGTTTCATTGTGCTCCGCCGCGTCGCGGGCCCAGTGCACGTTTACCCCGTTCGCCAGCGCAGCCGCCTCGAACTGCTCCAGGTAGGTGTCAAGATGCGTGAGCGTGTGCTCCTTGATTTGCGAGGCGACGTCGCGCAACTCTTCCCACTCCGGCAGCGCGGCCACCGCCTTGTCCCGGTTTGTCCGCATCGCCCATACAAGCCGGTCGTGCGTTTCTTCGTGCTTGGGGTCGTCGATAAAGCGCGCGGCCGCGTGCTGCGGATCGACCGCTGCTTCTCGAAAGATCGGAAAAACGCTCATGCGTATGGCCCCCCGTTCAGAACTTGCGCCATGTGCACTACCTTGACGGGCAGCTTCTCCCGGTCGATGACGCCCTTGATCTGCAAAAGGCAGCTCATGTCGCCGGACACGATGTACTCGGCGCCTTGCCGTGCGAAGTCGTTGGCCCGGTCGTGGCCCATCTTGGCCGAGACCGCCGCGTCAGTCACGCAAAAGCTGCCGCCGAACCCGCAGCACTCATCGGCTCGCCGCGCCTCGACGATCTGGAGACCCGGCACGTTCTTGAGCAGATCCCGGCTCATCGAGAACGGGGGCACGTTCGGGTGCTCCGATGCCCGCGCCTGTTTGAGGCCGCGTACCGCCGTGCAGCTGTCGTGCACGCCCACCTTGTGCGGGAACACGGCTTTCGGGAAGGTATCGACTTTCTGGTCTTCATGCAGAAACTCGCTCAGCTCCCGCACGGCTGCCCGCACCCGCACGGTCTCGGGCGTCTGCTCGCAGGCGTCCAGGTGCACCCTGATGTGGTGAACGCAGCTGCCCGAAGGCCCGACGACGACCTCGAAACCCTTGAAACACTCGACGAAATGCGCTTCCGTCGCAGCCGCGGCTTTCTGGTCGCCGGTATTCGCCATGGGCTGCCCGCAGCAGGTCTGCTGCTTCGGGTAGCTGACCTCGTGGCCCAGACTCTCGAGAAGCTCGAGCGTCGCGACAGCCACCTCCGGGTAGAAGGCGTCGATGTAGCAGGGGACAAAGAGACCCAGTTTCATAGTTCGCTCCCGCGTTTCACGCGATCGTAT
The DNA here is from genome assembly GCA_964250745.1 of uncultured Acidobacteriaceae bacterium. Classification (GTDB taxonomy): domain Bacteria; phylum Acidobacteriota; class Terriglobia; order Terriglobales; family Acidobacteriaceae; genus EB88. The sequence goes on along the minus strand of CAXUHL010000012.1, from coordinate 18,322 downwards.
CTGGTACCAGCCCGACCACCGGCGCTCAGTCCGGCATCAGCCGGTCCAGCAGGTTGGTCTTCGCCAGGTCGACGAGCGCGTCTCCCTTGCCGTTCAGCACACTCTTCGTCAGATACAGGCTGAAACCCATTGCCTGGGCAGCCGTGATCGTCGGCGGCATCGAGAGCTCCTGCCGGTGAACCATGACTTCCACCAGCGCGGGGCCGTCGTGGCGCATGGCTTCGTCCAGTGCCGGCCGCAGCTCCTCCGGCCTGGTCACCCTCAGCCCCAACAGGCCGCAAGCTTGCGCCACCTTGCTGAACTCCGGATTCTTCAGCTCCGTCCCGAAAGGCATGATGCCCGCCGCGATCATCTCGACCTCGACGAAGGCCAGCGCCTCGTTGTTGAAGACGACGATCTTGATCGGCAGCTTGTTTTGAACCGCCGTCAGCAGCTCGCCCATGCCCATCGCGAGCCCGCCGTCGCCCGACATCGCGATCACCTGCCTTCCGGGCAGGGCAGCTTGCGCCCCGATCGCTTGCGGCAGGGCACCGGCCATCGAGCCGTGCGACCACGATCCGACCAGGCGACGTTTCCCGTTGAAGCGCAGATACCGGGCCGCCCAAATCGACGGCGTCCCCACATCCACGGTGAAGACCGCATCCTCGGCGGCCGCCTCGTCCAATACCTTGGCCACGTACTGAGGGTGGAGAGGCGTCGATCCGGGCCGGCCCGTAGCCAGTTCGTCGAGTCCCTCGCGTGAGCTCCGGTAGTGCTTCAGCGCGTCTTCCAGGTGACCCGCGTCCTTGCGCGTCCCGAGCTTCGGCAGCAGCGCCGCGATCGTCTCCTTCACCGTTCCGATCAGTCCTACGTCCACCGCGGTGCGCCGGCCGATCTGCTCGCCCCGCACATCCACCTGAATCTTTTTAGCCTTCTCCGGGTAGAACTGCGGGTAGGGAAAGTCGGTTCCCAGGGCCAGCAGCGCATCGCAATGCATCATCGCGCGATAGCCGGATGACCACCCGATCAACCCGGTCATTCCGACGTCAAATGGGTTCTGATACTCCACGAACTCCTTGCCCCGGTACGCGTGGACGATCGGTGCCTGGAGTTGCTCCGCGATCCGCATCAACTCCGCATGCGCCCCTTCGCATCCGGCCCCGGCCAGGATCGTCACCCGCCCGGCTCCTTCCAGGATCGCGGCCGCGGCGGAGAGATCGCTTTCAGGCGGAACCATCCCGGAATCGTTGCTGAGAAAGCCGAGCGCGGAAGCCGGATGAGGGCAATCCTTCATGGAAATGTTGCCCGGGATGACCAGCACCGCGACGCCGCGCCTGGCGATCGCCGTGCGCATCGCGATCGCCAGCATGCGCGGCATCTGGTCGGGCTCGGTGACCACGCCGCAGTAGTGGCTGCAATCCTTGAACAGCTGTTCCGGATAGGTTTGCTGGAAGTAGTTCGTCCCGAGCTCTTGACTCGGGATCTGTGCCGCGATCGCCAGCACCGGGACCCGGCTGCGATGGCAGTCGAAAAGCCCGTTGATGAAGTGGAGATTTCCCGGCCCGCAGCTGCCGGCGCAAACCGCCAGGCGTCCAGTCAAGTGCGCGTCCGCGCCGGCCGCGAACGCCGCCGCCTCTTCGTTTCGCACGTGAATCCATTGCACTTCCTTGTGAACGCGGATCGAATCCGTCATTCCGTTCAAGGAATCCCCTGGAAGCCCATATACGCGGCTCACCCCGGAAAGAATCAAGGTCTGCACGAGAACTTCCGCGACGTTCGCCACCACGCCCCCTTACTTGAGCCGCTGTCTGTCCAAAAGCGAACCAATGTAGGTATTGGATGCAGGGTGAAGTCGGACGTGTGGCGTGCTGCGATATCTTTTAGCGTTTACCGCCGGCTGGGAGCCTTCGGGGGATGGAAACTGGGCTGGATCCAGCCCTCAGATTCCCTTTACCGCGAAGAGAATCGTATGGACCAGGATGGCCATATCCAGGAAGAATCCCCTGTTTTCGACGTAGTACGCGTCGTACTCCAGGCTCTGGTGGATCGAGTATTTCCGGTCCGCGCTCAGCTGCCACAGCCCCGTCAACCCCTGCGGTACTTGGAGACGCCGCCGCTCCTGCGGGGTGTACCCGGCGACGACGTAGGGCATCTCCGGCCGGGGACCCACCAGGGTCATTTCGCCCCGCAAGACGTTCCAAAGCTGCGGCAGTTCGTCGAGGCTGGTTTTACGCAGGACGCGCCCAACCGGCGTGATCCGAGGGTCGCGGGCGTCCTCGGGAGACCGTCCATATTTGGGCGCTGTCGCGTACATGCTGCGGAACTTATACATCTTGAACGGTTTACCGCGCCGCCCTACCCTCTCCTGCTGAAACAGCACGGGCCCTTCCGAGGTGCCCCGTACCATTGCCGCAACCAGCACCATGACCGGCGCGGCCAGGACAAGCAGCACCGCGGCGGCAAGCACGTCCAGCCCTCTCTTGACCGATTCGTACACAGGCCGTTCCGCCTCCCTCCCCGCGTAGGACACCACTGGAAGCCCGTCCAGATGCCGCAGGGTCGGCCGTTGCGCCTCGGCCGCGACCTGTTCGCCCCCGAGCGCGGAAAGTTCCACCCCTATCTCACCCAGCAAACCGGCCAGCTCCACCGTGCGCTCCCGCGAAACGGAGGGATCGGCCAAGAAAACTTCCGCGATGCCCATTTCACGCAGCAGCTTCGCGTTGACCCGCAGGTGGTGGACCGGCGCATGCCAGCGGTGCGTGTAGTCGTGGCTGTAAATCGAGGTCAGCGCGGTCGGTTCGCCTTCGTTCACGAACCCCACCGGCCGCAGCCCGAGTTGGCGCGAGTTGCGCAGGTAGGAGAAGATGCGCCGGGCGTCGCTGCCGGTGCCCAGGATGAGCACCTTGCGCTCCGGCCCGCTTCGCGCGTGGACGCGCCCCAGCCAGCCGCGCCCCAGGTGCTTGGTCACGAGCATGAGAAAGACGGTCAGCAGCCAGCCCGCGCAAAACGGCAGACGGGGCACGACCGCGTGCGTGAGGAACAGTTCCGCGTAGACCAGGATCAGGCAAAAGCAGGAAATCCGGAGCAGGTTTTCCGTCGTCCGCACTTGCAGCATCGAGTGCGAAAGGTCGTACAGCTTGTGCGCCCTCGCCAGAAAAACGAAAACCAGCCAGTACTCGAAACAGATCGCGAGCAGCAGGTCCGGGTGACCGGGCCATGCCGCGGTCCCGTGATACAGCGCGAAGCACTCCCGCCCGGCCAGTACCCCGGCTCCCACGCAAAGCAGGTCGAGCAGCATGGCGACGCACATGGTCGCGAGCAGCGGCACCCGCTGCCCTGCCGCCCGTTCCCCGGTCAGGGCAGGGAAGAGCTCCCTATGCTGTGCTGTCGTCGCCATCCGTTTTCTTCCTTTCCGTTACGCACTCGTCCGCGCTCATGGCTCGTTCACTCCACTCGCCGGCGGCGCAGGCCCAGGAAATCCAGAAGCACCAGCCATGCGAATCGCGGCACGATCGTCGAATACCTGCGCCAAAGCCTGCGCGGCTCCTGCGCCAGGCGGTACAGCCACTGCAAGCCGGACCCCTTGATCCAGCCCGGCGCGTCCCGCGTGCGCCCGCTCAGGATGTCAAATGCCGCCCCGACCCCGACCATCAGCGTCACCGGCAGCCTGCCCAGCTGCGCCGCCATGAAGCGCTCCTGCTTGGGCGTGCTCAGCCCGCACCACAGGATGTCGGCCCCGCTCGCGCGCACCTGCCGTTCCAGCGCCTGCTGCTCCTCACCGGTGAGAGGGCGGAACGGTGGCGTGTACGTGCCGGCGATCCGAATGCCTGGGAAACGCCGTTCGAGCGACGCCCGCAGCTCCTCCACCACACCCTCCCGGCCGCCGTACAAAAAGTGCCGGCACCCCCGGGCGGCGCCGTCCGCGCAAACCGCCAGCATGTAATCCGGCCCGTATACCCGTTCCATTTCCGCGTGTCCGCGCGCGCGGCCGATCCAGACGGTCGGCATGCCGTCCGGCGTGGTCATGGCGGAGCTATTTAAGATGGCGCGAAACGCAGGGTCTTTCTGCGCCTCGATGATGCCGTGGACGCCCGTGACGCACACATAGCCCGGCTTGCCCGCCGCGAGCAGGGCCTCGGTGCGGCGCACGGCGGCGTGCATCGAGACCGCATCGACGCCCACGCCCAGGATGTTGACGCGCCCGGATTGCCCCATCGCCTCTCCTTCGCCCACTTAGCTCGCTCGACAGGCCGAACATAGCACTGATCCGCAAGACTTACACCAGTACTTAGGTAATGGGCGGCCCGCGAATAAGTGGCCGCGGACGGCGCGCATCGTGCTACGCTCGACTCGTTTCCCGCCTATGACCTTGCCCAGACAGCCATGGATCGACCGTATCGGCAGCCGCGCAGCCCGGCTCGCGAACGGCCGCGCGCCCGTCGCCCTGCTCGACCAGGCCCTGGTCAGCGGAGCCAACTTCGCGACCAACATCCTGCTGGCGCGGGGGCTCGGCTTGCGCGAGTACGGTGTATTCGCACTTGCCTGGATGGTCGTCCTGTTCGCCAACAGCCTCCAGTACGCGTTCGTCGTGACGCCGATGGCGAGCATCGGGCCGAAACAGGAGACGGCCGCGCGGCCCGCCTACTATGGCGCGGTTCTGACGCAGGAGCTCGTCTTCGCGGTTCTCGCCGCTTCCGTCGTTCTGGGCGGGGTATGGCTGGCTGCCCGGTTCTTTCCGGGTTGGCGGGTAGGCGGTCTTGCCTGGCCGTTGGCGGGCGCGACCTTTGCCTACTTGCTCCAGGATTTTCTGCGCCGTTCCTTCTTCGTCACCGGGCAAAGCAGGATCGCCCTCAAGAGCGATGCCGTCAGCTACCTGACCCAGCTGCCGATCCT
>CAXUHL010000012.1:5007-13440 GCA_964250745.1 uncultured Acidobacteriaceae bacterium | reverse complement strand
GATCCTTTACTGGATGTCCCGCAATCCGCACATCTCCATCGCCGGCATGCTGTGGGTCATCGCCGCCACGTCGCTGGCCGGGTTCGTTGCGTACGCGCGGCAGTACGGCCCTTTCGCGATCGGCCGGGCGTCCATCGCGGAGGTCGCGCGCCGCCACTGGTCCATGGCCCGCTGGCTCGCGCCGTCGGCGTTCATGTCCTGGGGCGCGGGCAACCTGTTCCTGATGGCCGCCCCGGTGTACTACGGCGCGCCCGCCGCGGCCGCCCTGCGCGCGGCACAGAACATCGTCGCGGTCGCCCATGTCTGGTTTCTCGGGCTCGACAACGTCGTCCCAGCCGAGGCCGCGCGGCAGATGCACAAGGGCGGCGTCGAGGCACTGCTTCGCTATATTCAGTCCGTGGTGCGGCGCTGGGGGGCGCTCACGCTCGCCTTTGCGATCGCCATCGCGGCGGCACCGGAGTTCTGGCTGCACCTGGCCTACGGGTCCAAGTACGCGGCCTACGGCGCCGTGCTGCGCCTGTACGCGCTCCTCTACCTGATCACCTTTCTGTCCGGGCCTTTGCGCGCGGGGCTCGTCGCGCTCGAATACACGGCTCCCATCTTCTGGTCCTACCCCGTCCTCATCGCGTTTTCCGTCGTGCTCGCGGGGCCATTTTCACGCAGGCTCGGCTTATATGGCTCGCTCATCGGAATGATTGCCGTCAACCTGCTCTTTCAGGCGATCATCGCGTTCGCCTTTATGCTGCGCATGCGGCGGCTCAGCCGGCAACCCCTCACCCTCGGCGCGGCCGCGCCGTACCCCTCCTGAGGCCGCCCTTGCTGCGCATCCTTCTTTCCGCCTACGCCTGCGCGCCCAACTACGGCACCGAGCCCGGCAACGGGTGGAACTGGGCCGTGCACCTGGCCGAGCGCGGCATGGCGGTCCACGTGCTAGCGGAGCAGGGTGCGCGACCCGCGATCGAGGCCTACCTGCGCGAGCATCCCGAAATCGCGGTCCGCTTCACCTTTGTCCGGGCCCGGCCCTCCTTGTTGGCGCGCTCCGGGGCTTTGCGCTACATCCTGTGGCAGCACGCCGCGCTCCGGGCAGCCCGCAGGCTCATGGCGCACGAGCGTTTCGACCTCGTCCACCACGTCACCTTCGGCAGCGTCCACGTGCCCACCCTGCTCGGCCGGCTCGGGCTGCCGGTCGTTTTCGGCCCGGTGGGCGGCGGCAACACCGCGCATCCGTCGCTGCTGCCCTACTTCGGCAAGAGCCGGTTCAAGGAGCGATGGCGCACTCTTACCGTGCGCCTGCTCCCGTTCTCGCCCCTGCATCGCAGGGCGTACCGGGCCGCCTCGGCCCTGCTCGGGACCAATCTCGAAACGCTCGGCGTCTTCCGCTGCCTCGGCCGGCCGGATGCGGAGCTATTCCTCGACGCGGGCCTGCCCGCAAGCTTCTACGCCGACGAGCCGCGCCGCTTCGACGAGCGCTCCGGCCCCTTACGTCTTCTGTGGGTCGGCCGCCTGCTCCCGCGCAAGGGCCTTCCGCTCGCGCTCGACGCCCTCGCGCGGGTCATGGATAAAGTCCCGTTCACCCTCACCATCCTCGGCAGCGGCATGGACGAGAGCACGGTCCGGGCGATGTTTCGCGAGCGCGGCCTGGAGAGCCGGGTGCTCTGGACCGGCAGCCGCGTGCCCTGGGACGAGGTGCGCGCGGCCTGTCTCAGCCATGACGCGCTCCTGTTCACGAGCCTGCGCGACTCCTCCGGCGCACAGTTGCTCGAAGCGATGGCCTGCGGGCTGCCCGTGATCTGCCTCGACACCAGCGGAGCTCGCGACTTCGTTTCCTCCTCCGGGGCCGTCAAGGTGCCCGTCCATACGCGGCAGCAGGTCGTGCAGGACCTGGCCTCGGCCGTGGAACTCTACGCGAACACGTCCGCCCACGCCCGCTCCCGGATGTCCGAAGCAGCGCTCGGGGCTGCGCGCGAGCATACCTGGTCCAATCGCGCGGCCCATGCCGAGCGGCTTTACCTGCGTTCGCTCGGGCGCGAGCCGCGCCCCACACTCCCGGTCCGGAAAGGCCCCACCATGAACGAAGCACAGCATGCGATGCACGCCCTCGAAGCGAAGCTCGACGGGATCGCGGAGGTGCTCAGACCCGGCTCCCGCGTCGTTCTCATCGATTACCCGCTCTACCGCAACATCGGCGACCTGCTCATCAACCAGGGCACGGAAGCGTTCTTTGAGCGCCATCGCATCGCGGTCAAGCGGCGCTACAACCTCCACGACCTGCCCCCAACTTTGCGCGACGTCGATCCGGGCGACGTCTTCGTCTTCCACGGCGGCGGCAACCTGGGCGACCTGTACCCCGAGCACCTGGACGCCATGGCCGGCGTCGTGCGGCAGTTTCCGCGCAACCAGGTCGTACAGATGCCCCAGACCGTGTATTTCGCCAGTGACCAGGAACGGGAGAAACGCTGCCGGCTCTTCAGGACGCACCCCGACCTGACCCTCTTCGTCCGCGACACGCGCTCGCTGGAGGCGCTGCGAGAGTGCGGCGTCGAGCGCGTCCACCTGATGCCGGATATGGCGCACCAACTTTACTCCGGCCTGCGCGCCGACCCGGCCGAGCCGGTCGACCCGGCACTCTACTTTTTCCGCCGCGACCCGGAAGGCGCGGGCATCCCCGAGGCGATCGCCCCCCATGCAGGGGAGGGAGTGGACTGGGACGATTGCATGCGGCGCAGCGACCGCCTGGCCTGCGCTTTGCTGTCCCGCTTCGTCCTCCAAACCCGCAAGCTGGGCCGCCCGGTCGATGTCGCGCAGCCCTGGTACCGGGTGCGGGACAACCTGGTCCGCGGCGGGGTCGCGATGCTGTCCCGCCCGCGCGTCATCTACACGAACCGCCTCCACGCCATGCTGCTTGGGCTACTGCTGGGGCGGGAGGTTCGCTGGTTCGACAACAGCTACGGCAAGCTTGGCGCTTACGCGGAAACCTGGCTCGCCAACCACCCGGATCTGGCGCCCGCCGGCGTGCCCGCGCGGGAGCTCGTCCCGTGAGCACGGTGCTTTCCTGGCCCGCGCCGGCACAGACTCGCGCGAACGCCGGACGCTGCATCCTCCTCTCGCAGATGCGCGAGCACGGATTCAGCGGCGGCCAGGGGCATGCGCTTGCTGTCCGCGATCTGCTCGCGGGGAGTCGCTGGGACGCGGAGCTTCTAACGCCGTTCAGCGGCCCGGCCGCGCTGCGCACCCCTGCCTTCGCGCTTCGCCGCGGTTTGCGCCCGTTCAGCCGGCAAGCCGCGATCTGGTGGTACCGTGAGGGGCATAATCTTTACCTGCGCAAAGCCCTGCGGCGGGCGCTCGGTCCGGATAGCGCGCCCGCCATCCTGTACGCGCAGGATCCCTTGTCGGCGCAGGCCGCGCTCGCGCTGCGCCGCCCCGGCCTCGACAAAGTGATCTTGGTGGTGCACTTCAACGACTCGCAAGCCTCCGAGTGGGCCGTGCGCGGAGAGATGCCCGCGAACGGGCGCGTTTTCCGCTCCATTGAAGCGCTGGAGCGCACCATCCTGCCGCAAGTCGATACGCTTGTGTACGTGTCGCGCTACATGCGAGGGCGCATCGAGCAACGCATTCCCGCCGCGGCCCGCGTTCCCTCGTTCGTAATCCCGAACTTCGTCCAGCGGCCCCGCGCCGATCCTCGGGCGCGCACGGCCGATGTGCTGTCCATCGGCACGTTGGAACCGCGTAAAAACCAGGCCTACACCTTGCGCGTGCTCGCGGAGCTGCACCGGCGCGGCCTCCCGTGCACCACGACGTTTCTGGGCGGGGGCGAGGACCAGGCGAGGCTCGAAGTGCTTGCGCGGGGTCTCGGCTTGTCCGCGCACGTCCATTTCGCCGGAAACGTGCGAAATGCCGCGGGTTGGCTGGAGCGGCACCGCGTCCTGGCCCATGCCGCGGAGCTCGAAAACTGCCCGGTCGCGCTGATCGAAGCGCTCGCGGCGGGTATCCCCGTCGTAGCGGCGCGGGTGGGCGGGATTCCGGAGCTCATCGACGAGACGACGGGTGCGTTCTGGGACCTAGGCTCCATCGAGGATGGCGCGAACAAGCTTCAGGCGCTGTTGGTCGACGAGACCGGCTGGCGGGCCGCGAGCAGGGAAGCACGCGCGCGCTACGAGGAGCAGTTCTCACCCGAAAAAGCCGGCCGGCAGTTGCTGGAGCTGTTCGCCGGCCTGCTCGGGCGGTAAGAGTTTCTGAGGAAGCGTCAAAACCTGAGCCATCCTGAGAGGGTGTGGGCGGAGTTTTTCCTTGCCTCTAAGTAAGCTCAAAGGTGGGGTCACCCTGACGAGCAACGCGAGGAAGGCTCTGCTTTTGCGGTCGAGCAGAAGCTGAGCAGGCGCTTTCGCTAAGCTCAGGAAAGCCCAAGTTTCCTTCCGCACGCACCTTCTCGGAATGAGATTTCCTGAGAGGGTCCCTAACGCACCAGCACCGGCATCGGCCCGATCGCGACCGGCGCGGTGCCGAATGTTTGCTCCTCGCCGGTCAGGTCTTCGAGCCGGGTCGCGTGCCAGTCGGGTGGGATCGCCAGGGCTGCCGGGTCCGCGCCGGTCCAGACGATATGCTCCGTTTTTCTCGATGGGGTCGTCAGCGTGAGCGTCCACACGCTGTCGGCCGAGCGCGCGAGGCTCGTGTAGCGCGTGCCCTCGATCCAGCGCTCGACGGTGCTGAAGGCTTGGGTGGCCTTCTTGGGGCGCTTCCCGCCGTCGTCGATGAAGGCGTACTGCGGTTCGGCCCAGGCGTACCAATAGAACCGCCCAATGCCGGCCGCCCAACCGGCCAGGTACGATCGGGCCACCGCTGCCGCGGCTTCGTCCTGGCCCAGCACGTGGATTCCGGATGGATAGTTGCCGATCTGCGCGGCCGCGCCGGGGTCCGAGTGGATGTAGTAGCCCGATTCGGTGTTCCAGACCGGCTTGCCGGGCAGCCCGTTGGCCGCGAGCAAGTCGCGCAGCGCCCGCGCCGTCCCCAGGACGCCTTCGGGGTGCGTGTGTGGGTCGCTCAGGTTGTCGTAGAAGTGGAAGCCGAGAACGTCGAACGAGCCCCTCCCACCTGCCGTTAGAAAGCTCCCGAGATACTCGACGCCTTTGCCGGGCGCGGGCGAGGGCGAAATGACAGTGATACCCGGATCGACCTCCTTGAGGGTCCGGTAGGCTTCCCGCGCCATGGCGGCCAGGGCGGCGAGGTCGCCGGAGTAGGAGTCCTTCTGGTTCGGCTCGTTCCAAAGCTCGTAGGTGTGGACTCTGCCCTTATAGCGGGTCGCGACGGCGCGCACATACTCCGCCCAGTCTTCTAGGTGTGCGGCCTCGGCGCGCACTCCGGAGGGCTGCCAGGGGTAAGGGTTGGCTTCGTCCGGGCGCGCGCTTGCCCAGGCCGGCGGCGCTTCAAGCACCAGGTCGAGGTCAGCGTGGTGCTGCTGGGCCTCCTCGACGTCTTTGTCCAAATGGCAAAAGTCCCAGGTGCCTTTGCTTGGCTCGAGGTGGTACCAGGCCGCGTCGAAGAGGCGCACCTCGCGCGTCGGCACCGTCGGCCAGGGGTGCTGCCAGGCGGCCCCGGCGAGGTTCATAGCGAAGTAGCCGGCCGGCACCGGCGTTTGCGCCGCGGCGGCGTCGATTTCGAAGGTCTTCGCGGTCGTTTGCGCAAGCCCCAGTGTTGCCATGGCCAGCATGGGGCAAAGCAGCATAGGACGGAGGTCAGGCATGGGCGAGCTCCCGTTCGGTAGACGCGACGTAAGCCGCCGGCAGGGCAAAACGAGCCCGTTTCCGTGGGCACGCCGTGATTGCGAGAAAGACAAGCAGAAAGACCGCGCCCGCGCGCGAAATCGGACTGGTCAGGATCGGCTCGCCCAGCGAAAGGATCACCAGCTGCAGGAAGACGACGAGGAGAAAGGCGTCTTGGCTGCTCCGAAAGGCGTGCCTCGCGGCGTTTACGAGCGTTTTCAGGTAGATCGCGAGCACCAGCAGGCCGGCCAGGATGCCCCCGGACACGGCCGCCTGGAGGAACTCGTTGTGGCAATGCGGCGGAATCCAGTGCGCGAACCGCCATTGCTCGCGCAGCGCGTTCTTGGGTCCGCTCACGTAGCCGTAGCCGAGCCACGGGCGGAGAACGAGGGCCTGCATCGCGGCCTGCCAGACATAGGTGCGCTCTGAAAGCGTGGTGATGTTGCTCAAGCCATGCCCCCGGCCCGCGTAGGCGAGCACGCGTTCGTGAAAAACCGCCCCGCCCGCGGCGGCAGCGGTGCAAATAGCAAAACCGGCCGCCCGGATCGTGACCTTTCTGGAAAGCACGAGCACGTACAGGAAGAAGGTGAGCACGAAGGCCCCTTCCTCCGCCCGCGCGTAGGTCAGGGCCAGGGTGAGCAGGGCCAGGCCGCAGCCACCCCACTTGCGCCAGCCGTGCGAAAACAGGAAGCAGTAGAAGAAGCCGATCTCCGAGTAGAGCCCAAGCCCGATGGGGTGGATGAGCAGGCCGCCGAGCCTGCGCGTGGTTTCCGCACCGTCCATGGGGTCGCCATAGACCTGCGAAGGCCACATCGGGAGCACGCACCAGACCAGAAGAATGTTGGTCCAGCAGCTGGTGCCGATGACGCGGATCAGCATGTCCTTGCCGCTCGCTTCAGGCTCGCGCGCATAGAGCGAAAGCGCGAGCGCGAACGCGGTAACCCACTCGAAAAGCCGGTAGCTGCTGACGAAGAAATCGGTGTGCGAACCCGGGGCGAGGCGATTGCCCGGTCCCAGAAGGGTCGCTAAAACCAAGCCGGCCAGCAGGGGCAGCCAGAGCGCCGCGTCCCAGCGGATCGGGCGGGGCATCAGCGGCTCACCTCGGAGCAGGTGCATGACGAACAACAGGTAGGCGAGCGTGAGCGAAAGCGCGATAGCCCCGATCGAGGACGCATTGAAGAGGCCCGCGTTATGCGTCAGGCCGGAACTGTCGAACTTGACCACGTTCGGGATGCCGACCGAGCAGGCCACCAGCATCCAGTACCGCAGCGGGTGCCTCCTGCGTGCGACCGAGGGCGCGAGGTCCGTCCTCATCGAACCGAGTAGATAAGGGCCGAGGAGGCCGACGAAGCGATGCCGGCCGACAGCACCGTCTTGATCCTGCTGATGGGCACGTACAGGATGTCGCCATCGTGCAGCGCCAACGGTGGCTCGCGGCCCTCGGTGATCTTGCGGTAGGCAACGGGCAGGCTGGTCAGTGCGCCGTCGGAGCCCTTTCGGATAATGCGCATGGCACCGATGGATGCATCCATCGTCGTCCCGGAGGCGACCGAGATCGCGCCGGCCACGTCGAGCGTCCCGTCCTCCTGGAGCAGGTAGCCGCCTGGCCGGTTGACCCCTCCGAGCACGTAGACGATGCCCGCGCGCGGGACGACGACGGTATCACCCGGTCGGATTTCCACATCCCGACCCGCGCTGCGCTTGCGGTCGTAATGCACCGTACGTTTGCTCGCCGCGCCGTCCTGCGGGTGCGAGATTTCGACCGTGCCCCCGGCGAGCTGCGACTCGCCCCCCGCCATCGCCAGCACGTCGTCGAGCGAGTGCGGCGCGAGCAAGGGGAGCCGTCCGGGGGTTTGCACCTCGCCCAGCACGGTAACGCTGCTGCCCGCGTACTGGAGTACGTCCAGGTTGGTTTTCGGGTGCAGGAGAATGCCCGCGCTGACCAGCTTTTGCTCGATCCGTTCGCGCGCCTCAGGGAGGGTGAGCCCGGCGACATGGACCATGCCCGAGAGCGGCACGGCGATATCGCCCGCGTGGTCGACGCGCAGCTGGCTCGAGATTTCCGGCATGTCGTAGACGGCCAAGTCGAGCAGGAACCCAGGCTGGACGACGAGGTTCGCGAAATCCTCCGGCACCAGCGCCGCGGCTGTTGCCGAAGTGGTTCGGGCCGTGCCGCGATTCGCGTGGGAGCCGGCGTCGGCGACGGGTGAGAACTCCCGGGTGAGCGGCTGCGTTTGCGCGAGGGCAGGGACGACAGTGATCGTGACGGCAGCGAAGAGGAGCTTACGCATGGAGGGTGGCTTCCTCTTGGAGTGAGCGGTCCGTGGAGGGCTGGAGGGCCGGGGACATTCGGGAGTCCACATAGTTCAGGGCGAAGCCGAGCAGCGGCGCGCGCGTGCGCAGCAGCAGCTGGGTATAGGTTTTCAGAGCCTCGCGCGAGGTCACCCCGGAGCGGAGCACCGCCAAGACACCGTCCACCTTTTCCGCCATGATCGCGGCATCCGTGTAGGGGAGCATGGGCGGGCTGTCGATCACCGTCCAGCGGTAGCTTTCCCGTGCTTCGCCGAGCAGCCGGTCGAACTCGGGCGAGCTGAACAGTTCGGCGGGCAAATCCGGCGTGCGGCCCGCGTTCAGGATGGCAAGGCTGGGCAGGCGCGGGTGCGTGGAGGCGTGGGGG
>CAXUHL010000012.1:0-4997 GCA_964250745.1 uncultured Acidobacteriaceae bacterium | reverse complement strand
GTGGGCAGCCAGCGGCTGCCCGGACGTGAGCGCCGCGCTCAGGCCGCCCGCATCGGCTTCCGGCAGGAACGCCCGCAGACCGGGATGGCGCAGGTTGCCGTCGATGAGCAGGACGCGCTCGCCGCGCTGCGCCATCGCGGCGGCGAGATTGAAGGCGACCGTCGATTTGCCGTCCCCCGACACGGGGCTGCCGATGAGCAACACCCGCGGTTCGCTGCCCGAGCCGAGCAGGCCCGCCACACCGGTACACAGCGACCGGCAGGCTTCGGCGAACGACGAACGGGGCGCATTGAGGATGTTGGCCGTGCCCGCCGCTTCGGGCAGCGCGGGGAGTTGCGAAATGACCGGAATGTGCACCGTATTTTCGACATCCCGCGCCATGCGGATCGACTGGTCAGAGGTTTGCTGGAAGAACGCCAGAGTCGCCCCGAGCGCCACGCCGAAGCCCAGCGAAGCCGCGAGCAGGACGAGGTAGTTCGGCGAGGAAGGCGAGCCCGGAACGAGCGCGCGATCGACGATGTCGAGTCGGGTCGCATGAATGCCCGCGGCGACATTGGCCTGGTTGAGCTGCGAGTAGAGGCTTTGGTAGAGGGTGCGGTTCGACAGGGCTTCCTGCGCGAGCACTTGGAGCTGCACTGCGTCGTCGGTAAACCGGTCGGCCAGCTTTTGCTGGCGCGCAAGTTGTCCGCGCAGGGCGGCTTCGTTGCCGGCGGCGTAATGGAAGTCGTTTTCGGCGCGCGTGCGCAGGCGGCGCATCTCCGCCTGCAGCTCCCCTTCAAGCGCCGCAGCCTGGCTCCTGAGCTGCACCAGCCTGGGGTTTTGCGGACCGAAGCGCGTTTCGAGGTCGGCCAGCTCCAGCTTCAGCGAGGCCTGTTGGGTGCGCAGGTTGCGCAGCAGCTCGAGCCCGCCCGCCTGGGAAGCGCCCGCGTTCATCGCACCAAGGCCCAGGACCACCTCCGGGTCTTGACTTTCGGTGAGCTTGTACACAGTTTCAGCCGAGATGCGGTTGCTCTCCGCAGCCGTCAATTCGCCGTTCAGCGCGTTCAGGCGGTCGAGCACCGCGTTGTGCGCCTGGGTAGGCAGCCCGCTCTGGCTGCCGCTTTGTGAAGACTGCACGTCGATGCCGGCCAGACCCGTCCTGTGCTCGAAATCGGCGAGGGCCTGCTCGGAGTCGCGGACCCGGTCGCGCAGCGTTGTCAGCTCGCGCCCGATCCAGAATGAAGCCGTTTCGTTCGAGTGGAGCCTGCGGCCCAGGGTGTCGGCGATGAACGTTTCCGCGAGCGTGTTCGCGACGGTGGCGGCGACCGCGGGGTCGGGGCTCTGGAACGCGACGTTGACCAAACGGCTTTCCGGCACGGAGCTGACCTTGAGCGCTTTGCCGAACAGGTGCAGGTAGGCGTCGCGCGTCTTGGGCGCCCGTTCGAGGGGTTGTCCGGCCTCGGCCTTTACGTGAACACGGCTGAAGGGAGCGCTGCGTTCAAGGTGCAGCCGGCCGATGACCTCCAGGGCCAGCCCGCTCGACTGGAGCACGCTGGTATCGGTCTCGACTTCGGTCTTGACGTCTTCAGGCAGGCTGCCTGCCTCCGAGGGGAGCGCGCCGGCGGTGGTTCCGCTGTCCCGGTTTACCTCGAGGGCCGCCGTCGCCGTGTATTTCGGCGTGAGCACGCAGCAGGCGAGCACACCCAGGCTCAGGCAGGCTGCCGCGCATGACCCGACGGTGCGCCAGCGCCTGCGCAGCACGTCGAGCAGGTCGTGCAGGTTCTCATAAGGTTCGGCCCCGGCCGCTTCCAGAGAGGGCGCGTGCTGCGCAGGAAATGTGCGGACAGCGCCGATGTTCCACGGTTCGGGCGGCACCGCGCGTTTCAGCCCTGTCTGCTCGTCCACCATGCTCAGCCCGTCCTTGAAGCCAATGTGCTGTCCAAAAATTCGTAGATCGTGCGGGTCGAGTCTTTGCTCGATTCGGTAACGCGTGTGGGCAGAACGGGAAAAGCTGTTGGACGATGCAGTTTCGGCCGGCAGCAAGCAAAGCTTAGCCGCGAAGCGCGCCCGGAGCCAAGGAAATTTCCTTTCCCGACATTACTTTGGTGTAGAGCGCGGAAAGCTGAAGGTAGTTCACCTCGGGTGTATAGCGCTCCTCGTAGCAGGCCCGCGCCTCCCTACGCATCGCGTGCCTGTCCTGCTCGAAAAAGGCGAGTCCGTCGGCGAGCGCACGAGCGTTCCCAGGCTCGAACAGCAGACCTGTCCGTCCCGGCTCGATCAACTCCGCGATGCCGCCGTGCCCGGCCCCGAGCACCGGCAGCCCCAGCGAGAAAGCTTCCAAAAGCACGAGTGGCAGCCCCTCGTACCAGAGCGAGGGCAAGACGAGAACACGCGCGTGCCGCATCGCTTCAAGGATTTGCGCGTGCGTCTGCCGGCCCGTCGGCTTGAGCCGGCTGCCCGGCCGCTCCGACGCTTTCTGGACCTGCGCCAGCATGGGTCCATCGCCCAAGATGACGACGTCCATCGCGAGCCTGCCGGCTGCGTCGGCCTCGATCAGCGTGGCCAAGCCCTTCTCAGGGCTGAGCCGTCCCGCGAAGACAGCGTAGTCGCCGTCGCCCGCGCCCACACCATGGTCGGCGGTGAAGTTCGGCTTCACCGCGATCTTGCCGCGTGGGATGCGCCGGCCGCTGAGCTTCGCGGCGGCGAACTCCGTGAGGGCGACATAGGCCGAAACGCTCTCCTCCCAGGTTCCGAGCTGCTCGTGCAAGGCCATGCCGAGCCCGCTGACCGCCGACCCTACCCGGCTGCCCCGGTAGCAGCCGTGCAGCACGCCGGGAAGAGGGGAGCGATCCGTCAGGCAGTCCTCGCAGACCCGCCCATCGCGGAACAAAGTAGCTCCCGCGCAGACGATCCTGAAATTGTGCAGAGTGTGTACGGCCGGCACGCCCGCCGCCCGGCATGCCCGGAAGATCGCCGGCGAAAAAGACGGGAAGAAGTTGTGAACGTGAACAAGGTCGGGCCTAAAACGCGCGATCGCATCCTCGACCAGGCTTTTGCCTCGCGGCGAGTACAACGAGCCGGCGGCCGCCGCGGCCTTGGCCCAGGCACCCCGGATGTGGTCGTTGTCGAGATCGAGCTCCTCGACGGTGTGGCCGTGGCTGCGCAGCAGTGCGGTTTCGGCCGCCGCGACGTTGTCCTCCCCGCCGCCCTGCTGGTAGCGGTTGTGCGCGATCAAAATGCGCATGCGGCGTGCTTTCCTCCTTCAGCAAGGAGTAACACGCCGCGTGCACTTTGGATACGTTACCGGTAGCCGACAAACAACGGCATGCGGAAATTGGCGCTCGGGTTCGCCGGCATGCGCCGGTCCACGCCCGCGCGGGTCTCCTCAATTTGTGTCGTGTAGCCGCAGTTCGTGCAGTAGGCCGACTGAGTGTAGATGTAGGAAGCCTGCGCATCGGTCGAGCGAAACGCCACGTCCGAAGCATTGACGGCGGTCGCCGGATAGACGAGGCCGCCCAGCAGCTCCGTGCTCGCGCCGGGCAGCGTATCGATAACCGTGCCGCCGCGCTCGGTCTTGATGCCGAGAATCCACGCGATGCCGCCGTTGGTCACTTTGGTACCGGCGACCTCATCGTTCAGTTGCCGCGCCCATACGTGCTGGCCCGTTTGGATCGTCAGGCCGACCGCCTCCACGTCTTCCAGGTAAAGATCGCCCGCGCCGGGCGCGCTCGTGTAGGTTAGGCGCGCGTCCTTGACGACCACGGGACGGCTGCCGCGGTGGTCGATCTTGAGGCCGTACCCGAACTGCTCCAGGATCAGCGGATCGGGGCTGTTGCTTGTCACCACGAAGCGGATCCCGCCGCCGTTCGCCCCGTTGCTGCTGCCATTGACGACCGAGGAGAAGCCGACGATCCGGTCGACCGAGTCCGGCACGGTCACCACCGATTCCGCATAAGAGAAGTACGAGCCGAACGGGAAGTAGATAGTGTGCTTGCCGGAGTTGAGCGCGGGCTGCAGGCCCGCGGTGTCCCCATAGGAGCGCGGGGCAAACGCGGCCCAGTCGCTGAGGTCGGTGCTCGCGAACGACGGCGTTTCCTCGACCGGCAGCTTCAGGCTGCCCGCGCTCGCCGTGCCTGAAAACGTTTGCGCCGCGCCCACCAGTTGTTCGGTGACGCCGGCCGGCCCGCCTGGCGCGTTTGCGGCGCTCGTGTTGCGGACGGCACCGGCGTAGCCGCCCGTGCTCACGTTGCGCAGGTAGGCCGAGGTGTTGGTTTCGATGGCCGCGCCCGTTCCGGACCCGCCGGTCAGGGTCGCGTCAAGCAGGACCAGCAGACCGCCCTGGTTCGTCAAGGCGGGCACCCGGTTGTTGCTGACCAGGCCGCGCACGCTCAGGGGCTGGTTTACGTTGCGGATGCCGGTCACGTTTTGCCCGCTCAGCGTGATCGCTTCCATCGTCACGCCGTACTCGGCGTTGGCGAGCGCGATGCCCGTGTCGAAGCCGGTTACCCTGGTATTGCGCACCAGCAGCGGCCCGGCGTACTGCCGGGTCAGGTCGATGCCGGTCATGCCCTTGCCGTCCTCGCTGGTCACCGCCACGTTGTGCACCGCGCCGGTGTTGTTGGCGATGTAGCTGAGCCCGATCGCCCCGGCATTGCCGGGTCCGACAGAAATGCCGAGATCCCAGAGATTCTGGTGGAAGGACTGGTTGCCGTTCGGTGTCAGGATGAGCGGCTTGGGCACGTTCAGGTCGCCGAAGCCCGCCGCACCCGGAGCCAGGCGGATCACGGAGCTCGCCGCGCCCGCGCCCTGGAGCGTCACGCAGCAGCCGGTCCAGCGCAGGGTGTCGTGCACCAGGTAGGTACCAGGTGGGAAGTACAAAGCCTTGGGCCGGCCGTAGTAGTCGAGCGAGGCATCGCCACGCCCGTCGGCCAGCGCCGCCTGGATCGCCGCCGTGTCGTCGGTCACACCGTCGCCGACGGCACCATAGGTCTTGACCGACGGCATGAAGCCTGCGGGGA
>CAXUHL010000011.1:4062-25413 GCA_964250745.1 uncultured Acidobacteriaceae bacterium | reverse complement strand
CCGCTACGGCCGCCGCGTGGGGGCCAGGGGCTTCTTCGCGGCGGCGGCGGCGATCATCGCCTACCTGTCGGTGCCGGGGGCGGAGTGGTCGCTCGTCCTGCTCGGCATGGCGTACGGCTTTAGCCTTTCGGCCAGCGTCATCTGGGGCCCGTGGCTGGCCGAGCTGTACCCGCCGCACCTCAAATCGACCGCCGGGTCGATCTTCAACTGGGGGCGTCTGGTCAGTTTTTTCTCGCCGATCCTGACCGGGCAACTGGCGGAGCACTTCGGCCTGCAAGCGGGCATGCTGGTCAGCAGCGTGGTGTTCGCGCTGGCTGCGGGCATCTGGCTCAGCCTGCCGGAAACGCTCGCGCCGGAACGGTAACCGCCCGAAGCGGTTTCGAGGGGCTCTTTCCGTCTCCGAGGTCATGCGTTTCCGCTCCTGGCACCACGGCCCGCGTGCTTCGACCCGTTTCCGCACACGTTACATTAGTTTGGCGTCCGGCATGGAATTGATTGACAACTCTTCCTCCTATAAGGGATTCTGACAGTCGCTCGGGGCGCAATTCGACGGCTTTTCAGCACGCCGGATGTGTCGAAGTACGGTTTTCCCCCCTTTGCAACCTTTGCAGTCACTCCTTGGAGGCACCACCATGGCTCGAATTCTTTCCCGGCGCGTGCGCGGCAGGCAGGCACGCCGGTCGCATTTAACCCAGGCAGCGCTTTCGGCGTCGCTCGTATTCTCGCCCTTGGCGCTTCATGCCCAAGGCACCACGGCGACGGTGAGCGGCACGGTGACCGACCCCTCGGGCGCGGTGATCCCGAACGCGGCGGTCACGCTCAAGAACCAGGCGAGCGGCGACACGCGCGAAGGCAAGAGCAACGGCGCGGGCGACTTCACGTTCTCCGCCGTCCCGGTCGGCACGTATGAGGTCGACATCCAGTCGCCGGGCTTCCAAACCTTCCAGACCAACGGGCTGGAGCTGCACCCGGGCGACGCGCTCTCGCTGCACGAGCTGAAGCTCACGGCCGGCTCGGAGGCGCAAACGGTCAATGTCGCGGGCGCGACCGAAAACATCACGCTCGACTCCGGCGAGCAAAGCTCGCTCATCTCCTCCCAGCAGATCCAGCGCTTGTCGGTCGAGGGCCGCGACGTCACGGAATTGCTGAAAATCCTGCCCGGCTTTGCCGTGACCACGCGCGGCGGCGGCGGGCTGAACACCGCCTACGACCCCTCGCAGGTGAGCGTCACCGGCGGCCTGGGCTACTACTCCGGCAACGGGCAGAACATCAGCAGCACGGCCCTGCTGTCGGACGGCGCCGACATCACGGACCCGGGCAACTTCGGCGACTCGATCCAGAACGTCAACTACGAGCAGGTTTCCGAGGTCAAAGTCCAGACGGCCAGCTTTACCGCGGACCAGGCGCGCGGCCCGATCGTCATCAACGCCATCGGCAAGTCGGGCGGCGACCACCTCCACGGCTCGCTCTATACGTACGCCCGCACGACGCAGCTGAACTCGGCCGATTGGCTGGCCAACTACACGGCCCAGTCGAAACCGCCGGACCGCCAGGTGTACCCCGGCTTCACGCTCGGCGGCCCGGTCGTCATTCCCGGGCTCGAGTTCACCAAGAGCAAGAAGCTCACCTTTTTCACCGGTGCCGAATACTACGCACAGCGCAACGCGTACGCCTACGGCAGCGCGGGCGCGGCGATCCTGAGCACGCTCGTCCCCACCGCCGGCATGCGCAACGGCGACTTCAGCCAGGCGCAGCTCAACCAGTACCTGGGCGACAGCGTCAACAGCTCGACCTTCGCGAACATCAACAAGGTCCCGGTGACCGGCAAGAACGGCGCGCCGCTCATCAACGGCAACCTGGCCGGCAACATCGACCCGCAGACGCAGATCCTGCTCAACACGCTGCCCTTGCCGAACATCGCGAGCGTGGGCGGTTCCAACTACACCATCACCAACCTGACCCAAAACAACCTGTGGCAGGCGCGCGGGCGCGTCGACTACGACATCAACGAGCGCAACAAGCTGTTCATCGTCTACAGCAAGGAAGCAGGCAAGGCGGGCTTCCCGCAGGTGCCGTATTACTCGCCGCGCGGCGCGCTCGGCGGCGTCAACACGCCGGGCGGCCTGCTGAGCACGGTGAACTCCGAGATCGGTTCTCTCAACTACACGGCCATCATCACGCCCTCCTTGACTAACGAGTTCTACCTTTCCGGTGCCTGGCTGCTCCAGAACTTCAACCCGGGCAACTTCGCCGCGACTACCGCGAACGGCCAGTACACGACGCCGGGCTTGTTCGCGAACGGCTCCAGAGCGATCCCGCAATTCCAGGATTACGGCAACGACGGCCTGCCGCTCGGACTGTTCCCGGACGGCAGCTACGGCGGCATCTACGCGAAGAAGTGGGTGCGCACGGGCGGCGACAACCTGACCAAGGTATGGGGTAAGCACACTGTCCGCATCGGCTTCTTTACGCAGCTCGACACCAACCACCAAGTTGCCCCGTTCGTGAATACCAACGGCGCGATCCAGCTCTACTACTTCCCGGAAACGATTACCGACCCGAAGGCGGGCCCGGTGCACTGGACCGGGGCGGTGGGCTCGGGCAACGGCGGCAACTACCTCGCGAACTTTCTCGAGGGCGGTGTCTTCAACTACAACCAGACCAACATCGACGCCACGCCCAACGTCTACTTCTGGAACATCGACGGCTATGCCCAGGATGCCTGGCGCATCACCCCGCACCTCACGGTCGACCTCGGCGTGCGCTTCGACCACCTGGCACCGTGGTCCGACGCGCACGGCCAAGGCCTGCCCGTGTGGGATCCGGCGGCGTACGCGAGCCGTTCCAACCCCACCCTGCCGGGCATCGAATGGCACGCCATCAACCCGAACGTGCCCCTGAGCGGCGTGCCCGCGGTGTGGGCCTACGTGGAGCCGCGCGTCGGCTTCGCCTGGGACGCGTACGGAACGGGCAAGACCGTGGTCCGGTCCGGCTTCGGCATCTATCGTTCGCACGATTCGTTCAACGACGTGACCGGCGGGATTTCCACCGTGCTCGGCGCTCGTTCAGCTCAGGTGAGCAACATTCTGCTCTCTTCTGTCGCTTCGCAGGCTGCGATTGCGACGGCTCCGGGCGGCTTTATCCCGAATACCAGCCCGAACGCCCTCACGGCCGGGGACGACCAGATCCCGCAGGTGTACACCTACAACTTCGCGGTCGACCAGAAGGCACCGTTCAACTCGATCTTCGAGATCGCCTACATCGGCAACGCCACCCGGCACCTGCTGAACGACGGGGCTCAGGGCAATGTATCGCTCAACAACATCAATGCGCTGCGGCCCGGCACCCTGTACGGCCCCAACCCCACCACCGGCAAAACGCTGCCGCTGTTTCCGGCTGCCGGCACGACCAACACGCCGACGGCCTCCAACAGCGTCACCAATCTCGGCTCCAACGAGATCGACCAGTACCGGCCGTACCCGCTCTACCACAACCTGAACGTTTCGCAGCACAACGCGTACGCCAACTACAACTCGCTCCAGATGCAGTGGAACAAGCAGCAGGGAGCTTTCAATTACGGGGTCAACTACACCTTCTCGAAGGCGCTCGGCGTGCTCGGAGCCGGTCCCATCGGCGAGAGCAACGCCGGCACGGGGATCGATCCGTTCAACTACTCAAACGGCTATCTGCCCGAGTCGTTCGACCGGACGCACATCTTCAACGCGACCTACTCCTACAACGTGGGACGGGTCTTCACCAACCGGCTCGCGGCGGCCGCGGCAAACGGCTGGCTGGTCTCGGGGATTACCAACCTCCAGAGCGGCACGAATCTGATCGCGTCGAATAACTCGAACTTCGGCCTGGGCGGCAACCTCCAGGTGCTGGACGGGGCAGGTCAGCCGCAATCGCTCGCGGTCAACTCCCAAAACTTTTTGGGCACCCCTGACGTGGCGCTGCAGCCGGTGGTGAGGCGCAACGCGGGCATCGGCACGCTGCCTCACCAGTACGCCAACAACGCCGCGTTCTCCCTGCCGCAGGTCGGGCAGCAGGGCACTTACCGGCCCCCCTACATCCACTCGCCCGCGTTCACCAACACGGACTTGACGGCGGCGAAGGACTTCCACGCCACCGAGCGCGCGGTCGCGCAACTGCGCGTGGCAGCGTTCAACTTCATCAACCACGCCAACTCGACCTTTGCGACCTCGGTTCCGGGCCAGCAGAACGCGCTGAACCTGAACTACAACAACGGCACGGTGAACCAGCCCCTGGCAACGGCGATCGCCACCGCGCCTAACACCAACGCCGCGACGTTCGGCCAGGCTCCTCTCAGGACCGGGCGGCGCATCCTGGAGCTGTCCCTGAAGCTTTCCTTCTAGGGATTTGTGCGCAGGGGCATAAGCAACTCGGCCTGACCACCCAAGCTTCCGGGCACGGGCCGCCTCTAACCCCGCAGGGCAGCAATCCTGCGGGGAGCGGCGTTGGTCGAGGTCGAGGAACAAAAAAAGCAGGGCTGGTTCAGTGTTCTCAAGGAATCCCTCGGGGGCACGAAGCGGGATCTGACCAGCGGCAGCCTCAACCGCGCGGTGGTTTTGCTGGCCGTGCCAATGATGCTCGAGCTGGGGCTCGAGTCCGTCTTCGCGGTCGTGGATATCCTCTGGGTCAGCCTGCTCGGCGCGAACGCCGTGGCGGCGGTCGGGCTGGCCGAATCGCTCATGACCGTCACTTTCGCGATCAGCGCGGGGCTTGGCGCTTCGATCACGGCGCTGGTGGCCCGGCGTATCGGCGAGGGTGACCCGGACCGGGCGGCCGTCGACGCGGTCCAGGCAATCATGCTCGGCATCGTGCTTTCGCTCGTGCTGGGCATTCCGCTTTACTTCTTCGCGACGGAGCTGCTCCACCTGCTCGGGGCCACCCCACCCGTGGTGCAGGTCGGGGCAATGTACAGCCGGATCACGCTCGGCTTTTCGGGCGTCGTAATCCTTTTGTCGCTCAACAACGCCATTTTTCGCGGGGCCGGTGACGCGGCGCTCGCGATGCGCCTCTTGTGGGTCGCGAACGGGATCAACCTGGTGCTCGACCCGCTTCTGATCTTCGGCGTCGGCCCATTCCCGAAGCTGGGCGTCACCGGCCCGGCGGTCGCCACGCTGACCGGGCGAGGCGTCGCGCTGCTCGCGCAGTTCTACATCCTGGGCCGGGGCAGCGGCCACTTCCGCATCGCGCGCCGTCACCTCAAGCTGCATGTGGGCGAGATGCTTCGGTTTCTGCGCATCTCGAGCGCGGGTATGGCGCAGTTCCTCCTGAGCCAGGGCAGTTGGCTGGGGCTCATCCGGATCGTGAGCCTGTTCGGCCCGACCGCGATCGCCGGATACACAATCGCTTTGCGCATTATCAACTTCGTCACCTTGCCCTCGATCGGCGTCAGCAACGCGGCGGGGACGCTGGTAGGCCAGAGCCTCGGGGCCGGCGGCGTGGACCGCGCGCGGTCCTCCGTTTGGCGCACCGGTGTGTGGAATCTCGTGCTGCTCGGCGTTGCGTGCGCGTTGTTTACGTTCTTCGCGCACCCTATCGTTCGGGTGTTCTCGCACGACCCTAGCGCGGAGCCGGTGGCGGTCGAGTGCCTGCGCGTGTTCAGCGTTTCCAACCTTTTTTTCGCGTTCAGCGCGGTGTTTCTCCAGGCGTTTAACGGAGCGGGGGACACGTTGACTCCGACCTACATCAACCTTTTCGGCTTCTGGGTGGTGGAGCTGCCGCTGGCCTGGTACCTGGGCACGCACACGCATTACAAGCTCAATGGGGTGTTCGTGGCCGTGCTGCTGGCGCAGGTGCTTTCGCTCGTCCTGAGCGGGTTCTTCTTCCTTCGCGGCGGCTGGGCCCGCCAGAAAGTCTAGGGCGCCATGGAAGCCTCCGTCGAAACCGACATACCCTTGCGGCTGGACCGGCTGCCCTGGAGCGCGTGGCACGTGCGCATGGCGGCCGCGCTCGGGATCACTTTCCTGCTCGACGGGCTGGAGGGCGGCGTAGGCGGCTCGCTGTCCGGGGCGCTGAAGAGCGCCGATACGCTGCACTTCTCGGACACGCAGCTCGGGATAACCTCGACAGGCTACCTGTTCGGGACAGTGGTCGGCGCGCTGGTCTTCGGTTATCTGGCGGACCGGTACGGACGCAAAACCCTGTTTACCTGGACGCTTGCGGTTTACGTGTGTTCCACGGCGGCCACGGCATTTTCGTGGAACCTGACGACCTTTACCCTGTGCCGCCTGCTGACCGGAGCGGGCATCGGCGGGGAGTACACAGCCATCACCTCCGCGATCGACGAGCTGATCCCGGCACGGGTGCGGGGCGCGGCCAACCTGGTGATCGGCTCGACGTTCTGGATCGGAGTCATCCTGGGCTCGCTGGTCGCGGTCGAGTTTCTCGCGCCGAACCACTTCGGCCTGCGCCTGGGCTGGCGTTTGGCGTTCCTGTC
Source organism: uncultured Acidobacteriaceae bacterium (assembly GCA_964250745.1). Lineage (GTDB taxonomy): Bacteria > Acidobacteriota > Terriglobia > Terriglobales > Acidobacteriaceae > EB88. Next base: position 18,947 of record CAXUHL010000011.1, on the reverse strand, counting down.
CGGCGTGCCGATCGCGGCGGTGGTGCTCTACATCCGGCGCTACATCCCGGAGAGTCCGCGCTGGCTCCTGACGCACGGGCGCGACGCGGAAGCCGAGGCGGTGATCGAGCGGATCGAGGGCGAGGTCGCACGTCAAAAGGGTCCGCTCCCGGCGGTCGCGGGGTCGGTGCGGATCCAGCGCGGATCGTCGGGCGTGCTGCGGAAGCTCGCCATGCTCGTCAGCGCCAAGCACCGGCCGCGCGCCCTGGTGTGCCTCACGCTCGTCATGGCGCAGTCGTTTTTCTACAACTCGGTCTTTTTCTCGAGCACGCTGGTGCTGCTGCGCTTCTACGGCGTTTCCGCCGCGCACGCGGGCGTCCTTTTCTTACCGATCGCCGTGACCAACTTCGTCGGGCCGGTGCTGTTGAGCAGGCTGTTCGACTCGGTCGGGCGACGGACGATGATCGCTTTGAACTTCAGCCTGACCGGGATCGTTTTCGCGGCATCGAGCACTTTGTTCTACGCCGGGCGGCTGGGGGCGGTGGGCCAGGTGGCGTGGTGGGCGGCGACGTTTTTCTTCGCGGCTTCGGCAGGCGGCTCGGCCTACCTGACCACGAGCGAGCTGTTCCCGCAGCAGATCCGGGCTTCGGCGATCGCGATTTTCTACGCGGTCGGCACACTGCTGGGCGGGGTTTTGGGGCCGGTGTTCTTCGGCGGCCTCCTCGTTCGAGGTACCCGCGCGCCCATCTATCACGGCTTCCTCGCGAGCTCGGCGGTGATGCTGGCAGCCGGAATCGTGCAGGCGGTCTGGGGCGTCGCGGCCGAGCGCAAGCCGCTTGAAGAGATTGGCTGAGCGCGGAGGCAGGCGCATCGCCGGGCTCGCGCCGGCTTGCGCGCGCACCACAGACGCCATTTGCACCGGGGCCGCAACGGTGGAATCATAAAGGCGGCAGCGAAGTGTGCAATTTTTAGACGGGCAAGGGGCCCGAAGAGACTGGAAAGGGAGTTGCATGAACAACATTTCGGACGCGTTGGTCTTCTTTGGCGCCACGGGGGATTTGGCGTACAAGCAGATCTTTCCGTCTCTCCAGCGGCTGGCCCGGCGCGGCAAGCTCAAGGGGCCCGTGATCGGCGTGGCCAAGGCCGGCTGGACGCTCGACGACCTGAAAAAGCGCTGCCGCGACAGCGTGGAAAAGCACGGCGGCCTGGACCCGGTGGGTTACCCGATTCTGGAGGGCTGCCTCCGCTATGTGGACGGCGACTACAACGACGCGAGCACCTTTGCCGAAGTGCGCAAGCAGCTGGGCGAGGCGCAGCACCCCTTGCACTACCTGGCCATTCCGCCCTCTCTGTTCGTGCGCGTGGTGCAGCAGCTCAAGCAGTCCGGGTCCGCGGAGGGCGCGCGGATCGTGGTCGAGAAGCCGTTCGGCCACTCGGTCGAGACAGCAGCGGCGCTCAACAGTGCCATCCACGACGTGTTTCCTGAAGAGTCGATCTTCCGGATCGATCATTACCTCGGCAAAAACGCCGTCCAGAACCTTATCTTTTTCCGCTTCGCGAACTCGTTCCTCGAGCCGATCTGGAACCGGCAGTACGTGGAAAGCGTGCAGATCACCATGGCAGAGAGCTTCGGCGTCCAGGGCCGCGGCGGCTTCTACGACGGCGTGGGCGCGATTCGCGACGTGGTGCAGAACCATCTGATGCAGCTGGTGAGCAATATTGCGATGGAGCCGCCGCCGTGCCCGGACGTCGAGGCGCTGCGTGACGAGCGCGTGAAGGTGTTGAAGAGCATCAAGCCGCTGACACGCAACGACGTGGTTCTGGGCCAGTTCGACGGCTACCTGGACGAGCCCGGGGTGCGCCCGGATTCGGGCGTGGAAACCTACGCGGCGCTCAAGCTGACCATCAACTCCTGGCGCTGGCGCGGGGTGCCGTTTTTCATCCGGACGGGCAAGCTGCTGAACAAGACCGCGACGGAGATCGTCGCGAAGCTTCACCAGACGCCGGCCGTGTTTTCCGATAGGCTTACGCCGCAAAACTACGTCCGGTTCCGGCTGAGCCCTGATCCGACGGTCGCCATCGGCGGCTCTGTGAAGGAGACCGGCGAGGCTCTGCGCGGGCGCTTGGTGGAGCTCGCGACCTCGCAGCAGGCGGGCCGCAACGACCTGCTTCCCTATGAGGAGCTGCTCGAGGACGCGATGCGCGGCAACCCGGTGTGGTTCGCCCGCGAAGACTATGTGGAGGAGAGCTGGGCGCTGCTGGACGGGGTTCTGAAGGACCTGCCGGGTGTGTACAACTACCAGCCGGGTTCGTGGGGGCCGGACGCGGCGAACGACCTTACCCGAAGTGTGGGCGGGTGGTGGAACCCGTCGTGATTTGGTCTGCGAACAGAATTTCTCGCCTGAGATGGCACTTCTATCAGGGATCATCCTGACGAGCGAAGCGAGAAAGCACCTGCTTCCGCGGCTGCGCAGAGGAAAGCAGGTCCTTCGCTTGGCTCAGGATGACCCGAAACTGACCTCCTACCCACTCTCCGAGGAATGCATGGCGGCCCCGGAACGCTTCCGGGTTGATCTTGCCGAGCAAAGCGCGCGTGTATGGCGCTCCCTTGCGGAATGGCAGGAGCTCACGGCGGAGCACAATCGTCGAAGCCTCGAAAAATGTGCGCAACCATTCCGCCGGTGTAAGCCGAGTCGGTAGGAAGTGCTCCCGGCTCGATCTGGTGCTGATCCGTGCGTGTAACTTCTTCGGTGCGGCAGCGGGAGCCCTGATCGAGAATCTCCTTTTCCGCTGAGCCTCAACCCACGCGCCACAGCGCCAGCGTGGCCGGGTAGCGATCGCGGCCCCGGTCGGGATCGATGGTAAGTCGCAGCCCGGCAACCGCCGGCACGTTAAGCGTGTACACCTCATCTTCGGTCGTCGAGCCGCCGGGGCTGAAGTTCCATTGCTGCCGAAGGAGTTCGCGCTCGCCCCCTCCCGCCAGCAGGGCGTGCAGGGCCCACTCCTGCGAGCGCTCATGTTCAAGCTCGATGCACTGGAGGCGCACCTTGCCGATGTCGGCCGGCGCGTCGAACCGCAGCGTAATGGAAGCCTTGCCGGGCGCGCCCGCGACCCAGGGCCGGGTGCCTCCGGGGACCAGGGCTCCTTCGACGGGCGAACCCGCCGCTTCCGAGCTGACCTCCGCCCGTGCCAGCGCTTCCAGATCGAACCAACCGGCCTCGCCGCCGGGCACTGCCGTACCGCCTGTGATTTCTTTTCGCATACCGGGTTGAGATGGCGTCCGCTCGAAAGGTGTCCGCCCATTCTGCTATAACCGGCGTTGTCGCGCCACGCGCACCCCCCATGGCCAAGTCTTCTCCTTCAGGCATCCCCGCGCAGCTCCCTCCGAAACCCGAGCACGGCACCAGCGTCCTCACCGCGTTCCAACAGATTCGCGAGCTCATCGTGCTGGGCAGGCTCTCGCCCGGCACCTGGGTGGTCGAAGGCGACCTGGCCGAGCGGCTCAACATCAGCCGAACCCCGGTGCGCGCCGCGCTGCACTGGCTGCAGCGCGAGGGCTACGTGCACGAGCACCGCACCGCGACCAAGTCCCGCATCGTGGTCGCGCCGCTGACCAAGGAGGACGCGGGGGAGCTGTACTCGATCATCGGCCACACGGAAGGGCTGGCCGGACGCAACGTAGCCGCGCAGCCCGTGGAAGCGCGGGAAGCCCTGGCTTCAACCTTGATCGCCCACAACCAAAAACTGGCCGGCGCGCGCGACAGCTCCGCGGGCCTGAGCTCGATCTTCGACCTGGACCGGCAGTTTCACGTCGCGTTGGTGGAAGCGGGCGCGGGGCCGCGTTTGCTGGCGTTGCACCGCTCGGTGGAGCCGCAGGCGGAGCGCTACTGGCGTTTGTACGCCTCATCGATCCTGCACGACCTGCAGTTGTCCGTGGCCGAGCATGCGGAGGTCGTCGAAGGGGTGCGCGCGGGCGACGCGGACGCGCTGGAGGGAGCGCTCCAGCGCAACTGGATGCACGGCTGGGAGCGGTTGAGCAAGGTCATGGACGTGTTCGGCGAGCGGGGAAGCTGGTAGCGCTTTGAGGAGATGCTCATCGGTGGTCATCCTGAGAAAGTGTGTGAGGCGTCACTTTGGGTCATCGTGAGCGGAGCGAAGGAACTGCTTCGGTTCTGAGCCCGGTGCGAGAAGCAGGTCCCTCGTCGCTGCGCTCCTCAGGATGATCCCCTGGTGGTTTCGCACCTGTTCAGAGAACTCTCAGCTGCCCGGAAAGCGCAGGTCCAGCAGGTCCAGCTCGCGCTCCAGCTTGCGGTGGCTTTCGCCGCCGATGCGTCCTTCGCGCTCCAGGCGGGCCAGCTCGCGGCGCTCGGCTTCGCGCAGCCTGTTGGCGACGGCGAAGAAGGCGGCCTGCTGCCGCTTTTTCGCGGGCTGCGGGGCTTTGCCATCCGCGAGGTCGTCGCCCAGCGAGTCCAGACGCTGCCGGTAAAAGCGCTCCATCAGCTCGGCTCCGGCTTCCTCGCGGGCTTCGGTCCCGGCACGCTCCTCGGCCAGGGCCTTGAGGGCAGCCGTGACCAGCTGCCGCCGCGCCCAGCGCTCCTCCTCGCGCAGGTGGGGCGAAGCGGAAACGCCGAGCTTGCGAATAATCCAGGGCAAAGTCAATCCCTGGCCGGTGAGCGAAACCAGGATGGCCGCGAACGCCAGGAACAGGATGCCGGCCCGGTGCGGAAAGGGCGCGCCGGTTTCGGTCGCCTCCGGCAGCGACAGCGCGGCGGCGAGGGTGAGCACGCCGCGCATGCCCGCCCAGCCGATGATGAAGGTCCGGCGGGGGTCCAGGGGCTGCTGCTCGCGCCCCAGCCAGCGGAGGCGGACCGCGCGCAGGATGAATCCGGCCGGGTAGATCCAGGCGAGCCGCAGCACGAGCACCAGCACGGAGATGAACCCGGCCCCCGCGATGAGCGAGGGCCAATGCAGCGGGCGCATGCCGTCCAGCACCGTGGGCAGCTGCAGCCCGATGAGGATGAAGACGATACCGTTCAGGCCGAAGTCCACCGTGTCCCACACGGCATGGGAGCCGAGGCGCGCCTCGGAGGTGAGGGCGAGCGAGCTGCGCCGGCCCACGAAGAGCCCGCAGGTGACCGTGGCGAGGACGCCCGAGGCGTGAATGCTTTCGCCCAGCAGGTAGGAAAAGTAGGGTGCGGCCAGGCTGACCAGGGTTTGCAGCGCGGAGCTTTGCACCGGGCCCTGGAACAGCGTGATCAGAAAGCCGATCGCGAGCCCCGCGCCGACCCCGCCCGCGGTGAGCAGCAGCAACTCGCCCGCGGCCCCGCCGAAGGATGGAACGGCGTGCGTGGTCACGAGCTCGACCGAGTATTGGAGCGCCAGGAGGCCGGCGGCATCGTTGACCAGGCTTTCGCCCTCGATCAGGTCCATCAGCTCCTGCGGCAGCCCGACGCGGCGGCCGATGGCGGAAGCGGCGATGGCGTCAGTGGCCGCGACCACCGCGCCCAGCACCGCCCCGGTTTCAAGGTCGAAGTCCGGCAGGACCAGATGGACGGCTACCGCCACGCCCAGCACCGTGAAGGCGACCGTGCCGAAGGCCAGAAGCAGGATGGGGGTGAGATTGTGCCGGAACTCGCGCCACGAGGTTTGGAGCGCGGCGGAGTAGAGCAGCGGCGGCAGGATGACCAGGAAGACCAGCGTGGGGTCGAGCCGGATGTCCGGAAACAGCGGCACCAGCGAGAGCAGCAGCCCGCCCACGACCATGAGGATGGGGTAGGGCACGCGGAACCGCTGCGCCCCGGCGCCCAGCAGCGAGGTAAAGGCGACCAGGAGCAGAAGCAGCAGTTCGGTGCGGTGGATGTCGTGCGCGGCCATGGCTTCTTCTCGACTTTACCGCCTGATCGCGGTACTTCGGTCACGTTTTGCACGTCCGGCAACGGCGACGTCTGACACAATCGGCTTGAGCGGAGTCGAACAGCAGAGGAGCGACGAACTTTGGCGAGCATGAGCCTGAACACGCAGGGGGGCCTGCACCCCCGGATGCAGATGCGGCGCGACCGATGGGAGCTGTTGAATGGGGAGTGGGCTTTCTCCGACGGACGCGGGGCGCATTTCTCCAGGCCGGCGGAGGTGGAGTGGACCGGACGGATCGAGGTGCCGTTCAGCCCGGAAACCGCGCGCAGCGGCATCGGCGATACGGGCTTTTACTCGGCCGTGTGGTACCGCCGGACTTGGGAACAAGCCCCGCTTGCAGCGGGGGAAAAGCTATGGCTGCACTTTGAAGCGGTGGACTGGCGCGCGACGGTGTGGGTGAACGGGCAGGAGGTCACGACGCATGAAGGCGGCTACACGCCCTTCGGCGCCGACATCACGGCGGCGCTGATCGAGGGGCCCGCGCAGGAGGTGGTGGTGCGGGCCGAGGACGACCCGTCGGACCTGGCCAAGCCGCGCGGCAAGCAGGACTGGAAGCTGGAGCCGCACTCGATCTGGTACCCGCGCACCACAGGCATCTGGCAGGCGGTGTGGCTGGAAACCGTGCCGGAGGTGCGCCTGCAAACGCTGCGCTGGACCGGCAATCTGAAGCGCTGGGAGATCGGGCTCGAAGGGCTTCTGGTCGGCAGCGAAAACGCCCCGGTGCAGATGTGCGTGAAGCTCTCGGTGGGCGAGCACGTGCTGGCGGAGGACACCTACCGGGTCATCGCCGGGGAGGTGCACCGCAGGATCGCTCTATCGGACCCGGGCATCGACGACTACCGCAACGAGTTTCTATGGTCCCCGGCGAGCCCGACGCTGATCGACGCGGAGATCGTGCTGCGTGGCGAGGACGGCCAGGTGCTGGACACGGTACACAGCTACACGGCGCTGCGCGCGGTGGCCACGCAGGGGGACCGCTTCCTGCTGAACGGGCGGCCCCTGAATCTGCGGCTCGTGTTGGATCAGGGCTACTGGCCGGGCTCCGGGCTGACCGCGCCGGACGATGCGGCGCTGGTCAAGGATATCGAGCTGGTCAAGGCGCTCGGCTTCAACGGCGTGCGCAAGCACCAGAAGATCGAGTCCGCGCGCTTCCTGTATTGGGCCGACCGCATGGGCCTGCTGGTGTGGGAGGAGATGCCGAGCGCCTACCGGTACACCACCAAGAGCATCAACCGGCTCACGCGCGAGTGGCTGGAGGTGCTGGAGCGCGACGCGAGCCACCCGTGCATCGTGGCGTGGGTGCCGTTCAACGAGAGCTGGGGCGTGCCGGACCTGCCGGACTCTCCCGCGCAGCGGCACTATGTGCAGGCGCTTTACCACCTGACCAAGGCCGTGGACCCGAGCCGCCCCGTGATCGGCAACGACGGCTGGGAAAGCGTGGCCACCGACATCCTGGGCATCCACGACTACGACGACACGCCGGAGCGGATCGGCGAACGCTACCGCATCCACGACATCGAGGCCAAGCTGTTCCAGCGCGAGCGGCCGGGCGGCAGGCTCCTGAACCTGGGCCGGGAGACCGCGCCCGGCTGCCAGCCCATGGTGCTGACCGAGTTCGGCGGCATCGCCCTGAGCAGCGAGCCCGAGGACACCTGGGGCTACTCGCGGTCCGAGTCCGCGGAGCAGTTCCTGGAGCGGTATCGGGCGCTGCTGGACACGGTGCGGCGCCTGCCCGCGCTGGCAGGCTTCTGCTACACGCAGTTCACGGACACCTTCCAGGAAGCCAACGGGCTGCTTTATCTGGACCGCACGCCGAAGGCACCGCTGGCCGCGCTGGCCGAAGCCACCAGCGGGCTGGTGCCCGACCAGGGGCGCCACATGGAAGCGCTTTGGAAGGAGCAGATCCTCAGCATGGGGGATTGAGGGTCAGGCCACCAGCACCGCGTCGGGCTCGTACTGGATGCGGCTGGGGCGCTGCCACCAGCCCGGTTCGGCGAGGGCGGGGTGCTGGAGCGGTGCGCCCGCCGCGCACTGGCGGAGGAGTTCGGCCAGGTCGGTGGCTCGCGGCGCGCCGGAGCGGAGGTCGAACACCCCCGGCTCGTAGTCGCCGTTGTCGCGTGTGACGAGCGAGCTCCAGAAATACGACCCCAGCAGCGCCCAGAACGTCATGGCGACGCAGCCCGAGGCGCGCGCCCCGGCCCAGGCCTCGGCGGCCCAGCGAATCTGCTCCTCGACCCGGTCGCCGAGGTGGACCTCGGTGATCGCGACGGGCAGCCCGTAGCGGGCCTGGGCCTCCCGCGCGATCGCCCCGAAACCCTGAATGCCATCCACCTCTCCGGCCCGGACCCGCACGGCTTCCACGTCGACGAACGGCCCTTCAGCCGAGCGATAGCCGCGCGGGTAGCTGTCCAGATGGTGGTCCAGGAAGCGGTCGCTGGTGACGTAGTAGTTCACTCCCACCACACCAGGCGGGCAAGGGTTGTCGCGGAACCAGAGGATCTCGTGCTCGCGCAAGCCGTTGGCCAGCAGGTAAGGGAAGAGCGGGTGGGCCCGATCCACGGTGCCGCACAGCAGGTCGAAGCCGAGCCAGCGGCGCTCGTTGAGCAGGTCGCGGGTGGCATCGAGCTCCGGCGTGGACCATGCGCGGCCCAGGTCGTCGGTCTGGACGAGCCGCGCATCCGGGCGGACCTCGCGAATGGCGCGCATGGCCAGGACCGTCGCGCGGGTCTGGTTCAGCAGCGCCCGCAGGTACTGCCCGGCGGTGCGCCCGTGCGGAAACCACAGGCCGTACAGCCCGGCGAAACGGGCGGTGGTGTTGGGCTCGTTCACGGGCGTGTAGTCCGCGATCCACGGGTAGCGCGCGGCGAGCGCCCCGGCGTAGGCGGCCAGCTTCGGCGCGAACGCTTCATCGAGCAGCCCGGTGTGCGCGGGGCCGCTGCCATGGTGGGTCAGCCCGGCGATGGGGCGCATGCCGGTCGCGCGCAGGGCGAGGAGGTAGGCGTCCTCCCACCGCCAGTCCGGGGCGGCTTCGTGCCGCTCCCACAGCAGGCCGCAGCGCAGCGCCGCGATGCCTAGCCCGGCGAACCGCCCGAGGTCGGAGAAGCGGCGGTCGTGGCCTGAAAACCGCATCTGGTCGAGCCAGCGATTGCCGACCCGGTTGCAGGTGTACTCCGCGCCGCCCCAAACCTCCGGCCGCATCCTTCAGGCCACCCGGTTCCCGTCGCTCTTGGCGGCGCGGTGGGTGTCGTCGTGGGCCGCTTCGAGAGTCATCTCGACCGGCAGGGAGAGCAGCTTCTTCTCGGTTTTCCCCATCAGCCTGGCGGCCAGCGCGAGCGCCTGCGCCACCACCTGATCCATGTTGTAGTACTTGTAGGTCGCCAGGCGGCCGGCGAAGTGCACCAGCGGCTGCGCTTCCGCGAGCGCCCGGTAGCGCGCGTACAGCTCGGCATTCTGCGGCTGCGGCACGGGGTAATAGGGGTCACCCTCGGCGGTCGGGTACTCGTACACGATGGCCGTCTTCGCGTGCTCCTGCCCGGTCAGGTATTTGAACTCGGTGACGCGCGTATAGGCGTGCTCGTTGGGGTAATTGACCACAGCGGCGGGCTGGAATCGCTCCCGGTTGTGCGTCTGGTGCTCGAAGCGCAGGGAACGGTAGGGCAGCTTGCCGTAGCAGTAGTCGAAGTACTCGTCGACCGGCCCGGTAAAGATCAGCTCGCGAAAGCAGACCTCTTCGCGGATGTCCGCGTAGTCCGTGTTGAGCAGGACGGAGATGTTCGGGTGGTCGAGCATGCGCTCGAACATGCGAGTATAGCCGTGCAGCGGCATGGCCTGGAACTGGTCGGTGAAGTAGCGGTCGTCCTTGTTGGACCGGATCGGCACGCGCGCGGTGACGGAAGCGTCGAGCTCCGAAGGGTCCAGGTTCCACTGCTTACGGGTGTAGTTGCGGAAGAACTTGGTATAGAGCTCGCGGCCCACGCGGCTGACGACCACGTCCTCGCTGGTGCGGATCTCCGCTTTCGGCTCGGCGACCGAGGACAGGAACTGCTCTACCTCGCCGCTCGACATCTTAAGCCCGTACAAAGTGTTGAGCGTGTCGAGGTTGATCGGCATGGGAACCAGCTGGCCGTCCACGCTGGACTTGACGCGGTGCTCGTAAGGCCGCCACGCGGTGAAGCGGGAAAGGTAGTCGAACACCTTGGCTGAGTTGGTGTGGAAGATGTGCGGGCCGTAGCGATGGACCAGAAGGCCGTCCTCGTTGTAGAAATCGAAAGCATTGCCTGCGATGTGAGGGCGCTTGTCGACGATGAGAACACGCGCATTTTTCTGTGTGGCGAGCCTTTCGGCCAGGACGGCCCCTGCAAATCCCGCTCCAACGATCAAATAGTCGAACATCTGTGACCCGCCCATCCATTTTCCGCGCGCGGACGGCTTTTGAGGTAGCCGGGAGCTCGACACGCGCGACGCCCCCGCGCGAAGCGGAGGCGGCCGGCATGGAGGCGCGCTGTTCTATTTAGGTGCTTTGGCACTGGGATGCGAGCGGCCGGTACGAGGACAGTATGCGCGCGAACGGTTCGCCTCGATTGGACACACAGGCGGCGCGGTCAGTTCCGCTCGAAGATGAGGAAGTAGTCCTGCCCATCGGCCTTGGTGAAATCGTACCGGCCCACTTTGTGGAAGCCGGCCGCGGTGAGCTCCTTGACGACGACCGGCTCGTTCAAACCGTGGTCCGCGCCGGTGCCGTTGCGGTCGATGATGCCGAGCCGCCCGTGCGCGCGCAGGGCAGGCTTCAGGTTGCGCAGGAAAACATCCGTATGCGCGATCTCGTGGTAGACCTTCAGCATCAGCACCGCGTCGACGCTGTCCGGAGGCAGCCTGGGGTCGTCCGGCGTGCCCAGGACGGTGTGGACGTCCGTGAGCTTGTCCTTGCCCGCGCGGTCGTGGATGGCTTTGACGGCGGAAGGGTTGATGTCCTCGGCCAAAACCTCGCCGTTGGGCGCGACGCGCGCGGCGGCGCGCACGGTGAACCAGCCGGAGCCCGCGCCGATGTCGGCGACCGTGGACCCGGGATGGAGGCCGAGCAGGTCCATCACACGGCCGGGCTGCAGCTTTTTATCGCGGTCCTTGTACTCGAAGATGGACAGGTCGCCCGCGTAGGGCTCGCTGGTAGGGTGCCTGGGGGCGGTGGTCTGCGTTCCGGTTTGTGGTCCGGCGAGGAGAAAGGCAAGGGCGAGCGAGGCAACGAGGCGCATGGGTCGGAGGAGCCTCCTTAGGTCTACTGTAGAACGGGCCGATTGGTCAGCACCGTCTTGCCGCCGGAGCCGAACAGCATGTACACGGGGCCGAAGCGGGCGAGGTCGGCTTGCCGGGCCGGGTTCTGCGTGAACAGGAACAGCCGCCGGCCGGGCTCGGCCCACAGCGCGTGCAGCCGGTCGTCGGAGACGAAGATGTCGGGCGAGTCCGGCCAGTGCGAGCCGTACCAGAGACCGTTGACGCGCCCGTCTACCACCGAAACCTCGCGGGCCGCGTAGAAGGGGATGCCCGAGCCGAGGGTGTACTCGCCGTCGAGCAGGACGCGGTCGGCAGGGACGGCGGCTGCCCGGATGGCGAGGGCGGGGCCGCGTGAACCGATGATGGGGTAGAACCGGGCCAACCCTTCGTGGACGCAGGAAAGCACCCCGATGGCGGCGAAGGCCAGGGTGAGATTGGCTGCCAGAGCGCGGCTCCGCGCGCGCAGCAGGTGGCTCACAGGCCCGGCCGCGAGCAACGCGAGGGCGAGCGCCGCGAGAGGGCCGCGAAAGAAGCCCATCGCCGGGCCGGTGAGGTCGCCCACATGGCCGAGCGCGAGGGTGTACATCTCGGGGTGCGCGGCGAGCACGGCGGCCAGATCCGCGCCGGGCGGCGGGATAGGCGCGGTGAGGGCGAAGACCCCCGCGGCCGCGGCCAAAACCGTGGCGAACGGAAGCAGAAGAACACGGCTGAGACGGAGGGCGCGGACCTCCTGCTCGGGCTGCGCGAGGAAACCGCCGATGAGCAGAGCGAGCGCGGGGATCGCGGGCACGGAGTAGTACTCCTGCCGCGACCCAAGGCAGAAAAAACCGAGGACCAGGCCGGTCCAGAGCAGGAGCAAAAGGGTTCCGTCGCGGTTCGGCAAAGCCCTGCGGAAGGCCGCGACGAGCGCGCCGGGCAGGAACGCGGCCCAGGGCGCGAGCCAGAGCGCGGCCAACCCGAGAAAGAGCGGGATGGGCACCTGGCCGTAGTCGTGCGGGAAGCGCTTGCCGATAAAGCGCAGAAAGTGCTCGTTGACGACATAGAACCAGAACCAACCGCGCGCGGGTGTGCCCGGGATAGCCGGGTTGCGCAGGGCTACCAGCACGTGCCATGGCGCGGCGAGGGCGAGAAAAGCCAGGGTCGAAGTGACAAGGGGCAGGTGGCGCAGGGAGCGCAGGGGGCGCGTGCAGAGCAGGTGCAACAGGACCAGGCCGAGCGGGAAAACCAGACCGATGAGGCCTTTGGTGAGCAGGTTGAGCGCGAGCACGGCGCCGAAAGCCGCCCCGGTCAGCCGCAGCGCGGTCCCGTCGACGACCGGCTCGTCGAGCAGGCGCAGCGCGCGCAGGTAGAGGTGCGCCGCCAGGGTCATCCAGAGTGCGAGAAGCACGTCCGGGATGGCGAAACGCGTGAACAGGTAAGGACCCAGGCAGGTGGCCGTGATGAGCGCGGACAGCAGCCCGGCGGTGCGGCCCCACAAGCGCGCGCCCAGCCCGTATACGGCCGCGAACAGCCCCAGGGTCAGCAGCGCGAGCGGGATGCGGGCGGCCCAGTCGTGGACGCCGAAGACCCGCATGGACCCGGCCATGAGCCAGTACATGAGCGGCGGTTTGTCGAAAAAGCGGATGCCGTCGACGTAGGGGGTGACATAGTCGTGGCGCGCCAGCATCTCGCGGGCGCACTCGGTGTAGACCGAGTCGACGTCGTCGAGCAGCCCGGGCGAGAACAGGCCGCGTACCTCGAGCAGCAGCCACGCCGCGAGCGTCCCAAGCAGTAAAAGCAGGTGCTGAAAGCCGGAAGCGGGGGGCGCCGAAGACTGATACCGGGCGGGTGCGGCGAGTTTGGTCGTGGGCAGGGTGGCGATACAAAAGCTCCGGAGTGCGGGCGGTACGGAACCAGAATGGCAGAGGCAGCTACATCTTAAGGCAATAAGCCTTGAAGTGGAAGCGGTGTGCTTACGTCCTGTTCATTACACACAAGGGGAGTGTTGGCTGGGCAACGGATCGTGAGATTCGAACGCGGGATGGTCGGGGGCTCGCCCCACCGGGTAATGCTGAAGAGCGCAGCGACGGAGGACCTGCTGCTATGCGCGCCGTGACCAAAAGGTAGTTCTTCGCTTCGCTCAGAACTGCCTTTGCGGAAAGGAGCTTCGCATGGCCGGGGCAGAGCCTTGCATCGGTCCGCGCCTCAGCGTGCCTTTGCCCCGTCGAGCGCGAGGTTGAGTGCCAGCACATTGACCCGCGGCTCGCCGAGCAGCCCGAGCTGGCGGCCGGTGATGTGCTCCCGCACCAACGCTTCCACGGCGGGCTGGCTCATTTTGCGCTCGCGCGCGACGCGCGGGGCCTGGTAGAGCGCGGCGGCTGGGGTGATGTCCGGGTCCAGGCCGGAGCCGGAAGCCGTAACCAGGTCCACCGGGATCGGGCTGCCGTTGCCCTCGGCCTTGACGCTCGCGTCCACGCGGTCGACGAGGGCCTTGTTGGTGGGGCCGTAGTTGGAGCCGGACGAGGCGCCGGCATCATAGCCCGTGCCGGCGGCGGAGGGCCGCGAGTGGAAGTAGCGCGGACCGGTGAAGGGCTGGCCCAGGAGCGCGGAGCCGACGACCTCGCCGTTGCGCGTGACGAGCTGGCCGTCGGCTTTGTTCTTCATGGTGAGCTGCGCCACGGCGGTGATGGCGAGGGGGTAGACCAGGCCCAGCAGGACGGTTGTGACCAGGCAGTACAAGACGGCGATGCGGAGGTTTTTCATGGGTCCTATGCCAGGTGAAGGGCGACCAGCAGCAGGTCGAGCAGCTTGATGCCGACGAACGGGATGACGATGCCGCCCAGCCCGTAGATGAGCAGGTTGCGCTGGAGCAGGGCGGCGGCCGAAACCGGCCGGTACGCCACACCGCGCAGCGCCAGCGGGATGAGGCCGACGATGATGAGCGCGTTGAAGATGACGGCCGACAACACCGCCGACTGCGCGTTGTGGAGCCGCATGATGTTGAGCGACTGGAGCACCGGGAACACCCCGGCGAACATGGCCGGGATGATGGCGAAGTACTTGGCCACATCGTTCGAGATGGAGAAGGTGGTGAGCGCGCCGCGGGTCATCAGCAGCTGCTTGCCGATGGCGACGATCTCGATCAGCTTGGTCGGGTTGGAGTCGAGGTCGACCATGTTGCCTGCCTCTTTCGCGGCCTGGGTGCCGGAGTTCATCGCGACGCCCACGTCGGCCTGCGCCAGCGCGGGGGCGTCGTTGGTGCCGTCGCCGGTCATGGCGACCAGCTTGCCCTCGGCCTGCTCGCGCTTGATCAGGTCCATCTTGTCCTTGGGCTTGGCTTCGGCCAGGAAGTCGTCGACCCCGGCCTCGCGCGCGATCGCCGCGGCGGTAAGCGGGTTGTCGCCCGTGATCATCACGGTGCGGATGCCCATGGCGCGCAGCTGGTCGAACCGCTCGCGCATGCCGCCCTTGACCACGTCCTTGAGGTAGATCACGCCGAGCGCCTTTCCGTTTTCGGCGACCACCAGCGGGGTGCCGCCCTTGCGGGCAATCTCCTCGACCGTGGCCCGCACGGCGGCCGGCAGCTGCGAGCCGTGCTCGGCCAGGAAGTTCGCGATCGCATCGACCGAGCCCTTGCGGATGGACCGGCCGTCGACCTCGATGCCGCTCATGCGGGTTTGCGCGGAGAAGGGGATGAACTCGGCGTTGAGCTCGGCGAGCGGGCGGCCGCGCAGGTTGTGCTTTTC
>CAXUHL010000011.1:0-3962 GCA_964250745.1 uncultured Acidobacteriaceae bacterium | reverse complement strand
ATGAAGACGGTCTGCGGCGCGCCGGAGTAGATGCCGAACGGCTGCAGCGTGACCACCGCGAGCAGGAAGATGATGGTAAGGCCCGCGAGCAGGATGTTGAGCGCGATCTCGTTCGGGGTCTTTTGCCGCGACGCGCCCTCGACGAGCGCGATCATGCGGTCGAGGAAGCTTTCGCCGGGGTTGGACGTGATGCGGATGGTGAGCACGTCGGACAGCACACGGGTGCCGCCGGTGACGGCCGAGCGGTCGCCGCCCGCCTCGCGGATGACCGGGGCGGACTCGCCCGTAATGGCCGATTCGTCGACGGAAGCGACGCCTTCGGTGACTTCGCCGTCGCCGGGGATCATCTGGCCCGCGCTCACCTTGACCGTGTCGTCTTTGCGCAGGTTGGAGCTGGGTACCTCCTCGACGGCGCCGCCCTTGCCGACGCGGTAGGCGGTGGTCTCCGACTTGGCCTGGCGCAGCGCGTCGGCCTGGGCCTTGCCGCGGCCTTCGGCCATGGCTTCGGCGAAGTTGGCGAACAGCACCGTGAACCACAGCCAGAGGGTGATCTGCAGGTTGAACTTGAAGCTGCTGCCGTGGTCGATGAACAAAAGCACGGTCGTGAGGACCGAGCCGATCTCGACCACGAACATGACCGGGTTCCTGGCCATGGAGCGGGGGTTAAGTTTGCGCAGGGCGTCCACCAGGGCGCGGCGCACGATGCGGGGGTCGAACAGCGAACGTTGGTTGGCCACGGCGGAGCGCTCCTAGAAGGTATGCCCTGCGCGCAGGAGCAGGTGCTCCAGCACGGGGCCGAGTGAAAGCACGGGGAAGAAGGTAAGCGCGCCGACGATGAGGATCACGCCGGTAAGCAGCGTGGTGAACAAAGGCGTGGTGACCGGGAAGGTGCCCGCGGTGGCCGGGGCGGTCTTTTTGCCCGCCAGGTTGCCGGCGATGGCCAGCATCGGCACGATCATCAGGAAGCGTCCGAAGAACATCGCGACGCCGAGCGTGTAGTTGTACCAGGGGGTGTTCGCGCTGAGCCCGGCGAAGGCGGAGCCGTTGTTGCCGGTGGCCGAGGTATAGGCATACAGGATCTCGCTCAACCCGTGCGGGCCGTGGTTGGCCAGGCTGCTGAGGCCGAGGTTAGGGAGAAGCACGGCAACCGCGGTGAAGCCGAGGATGAGCAGCGGGAAGATAAGCAGGTACAGCATCGCCATCTGCACGTCGTAGGCTTCGATCTTCTTGCCCATGTACTCCGGCGTGCGGCCGACCATGAGACCCGCGATGAAAACCGACAGCACGACGAAGATGAGCATGCCGTAGAGCCCCGCGCCGACGCCGCCGAAGACGATCTCGCCCAAAAGGATGTTGACCAGCGGAACCAACCCGCCGAGCGGCAGGAAGGAGTCGTGCATGCCGTTGACCGCGCCGCAGCTGGCGTCGGTGGTCACTGCGGCGAACAGGGCAGTGTTCGCTATGCCGAAGCGGACCTCCTTGCCCTCCATGTTGCCCCCGGCCTGCATGTCGGTGGTTTGCGCGGCGACGCCGTGCAGCAGGGGATTGGGGTGCGCCTCGGCCCAGTAGGCGACCGTGGTGCCGGCGAACCAGAGGACGACCATCGCGCCCAAGACTGCCCAGCCGTGCTTCGGCGAGCGGGTCATCTGGCCCAGCGTGACCGTGAGGCCCGCGGGGATGAGGAAGATCGAGAGCATCTGGAGCCAGTTCGACAGCGGGGTCGGGTTCTCGAACGGGTGCGCGCTGTTGGTGTTGAAGAAGCCGCCGCCGTTGGTGCCCAACATCTTTATGGCTTCCTGCGAGGCCACCGGACCCTGCGCGATGGTTTGCGTGGTCACCTGCTTGCCCGCGACGGTCTGCGTTTCGACGAGCTTCGCGGTGTCGTAGGGCTTGAGGTTCTGCACGACGCCTTGCGAAACCAGAACCAGCGCGAAAACGGCGGCGATAGGCAGCAGGATCCAGAGCGTGCCGCGCGTGAGGTCGACCCAGAAGTTGCCGAGGGTCGCCATCTCGCGCCGGGCGATGCCGCGGACAAAGGCGATGGCCAGCGCGAGGCCGACCGCGGCGGACCAGAAGTTATGCGTCGCCAGGCCCACCATCTGGGTCAGGTAGCTCATGGTCGACTCGGGGACGTAGCTCTGCCAGTTGGTGTTGGTGGTGAAGGAGATGGCGGTATTGAGCGCGAGCGCGGGCTCGACAGCCGCCAAATGCTGCGGATTGAAAGGCAGAACGTGCTGGAGCCGCTCGACGATGTAAGTCAGGACCAGGGTCGCCGCGCTGAAGGTCAGCATGGACGCGGCATACCCGGTCCAGCGCATTTCTTCCTCGGGCTTGACGCCGGTGAGCTTATACAGCACGCGTTCGACCGGCAGCAGGACCGGGTCGAGCAGGGTCTTGCGCCGCTCGAAGACGTCGGTCATGTAGGTGCCCATGGGCTTGGCCAGGAGCAGCACCGCGGCGATGAACAGGGCGATCTGGAGCCAACCGTTCAGGTTCATTCAGAACTTCTCCGGCCTTAACAGGGCGTAGACGAGATAGACGAGCAACAGGGCGGACAGCAACAGCAGCACGAGGTCGAGAATCACGGGCGGCTCCGTTTGAGGTGTTCGCAGCCCGCGACATAGGCGTGGGCGATGGCGGCCAATGCGCCGATCGCCAGGACGGAGATGAGGTCACCCATGGGTAGGCTCCTTCTTAGAAGTGGTAGATAAGATCGCCGGCAGCGGTGAACTGGGTGGTCTTGGTGCCGAGATCGTAGGAGTTGCTGTTGTAGGAGTGCTCCAGCCGCAGCTCGGGGCGGAACGTGACCGTCGAGCCGATCCAGTGATTGATTCCGATCAGGTGCTCGGAATAAATCGTCTTGTATCCCGTGCGCTGCCCGCGTATGTCGTCGACCATCTCGTTGCGGATCGAAAGCGAATCGTGGTGGTGGTTGAAGTCGCGCTCCAGGTAGTTCACGATCGCGGACGAAGGCGCGTAGCACTGCCGCTGGCCGGCCCGGCAGATGGCCCCGTTCGCGCCCAGCTCGGGTGTGATCGGGTTATCGACGTTGCCGGCGACGTTGGGCACTTGTCTCTGGTACTGGTAGTAGCCTTCGGTCGCGGTGTGCCAATTGCTCTTACCGAACTTGTGATACCAGGTCAGGTAGTAGCCGTTCAGGTTGTTGTAGGCATACTTGCCGTTGTTGATCGCATTCGCGCAAAGGTACAGGTTGTTGCCGCCGTCTTCGGTCCAGGTGTAGCCCAGGCAGGCCGTGCCGGTCGGGGTCGCGTCCGCCACCCAGGGCGAGGCCTCGCAGCCGGCGGAGAAGCCCGCCTGCGCCAGCCAATGTTTGTTGATCTTCAAGGTCCCGACGATGCCGGTCTGCGTGTAGCAGTCGTAGGTGTAGAGAATCGAGTGCGAATAGGTGTAGTTATTCGGTCCCAGCTGCGCTTCGATGTCCGGCAGCGAGATATACCGCCCGATGCGCACGTTGAGCCCGTCGAGCACATGGGGAAACCATAGGTCGGCGTAGTACATCACCAGGTCGTAGCCGTACTGGTTGTTTTTCTGGAGCAGCTGCTGGCTCAACAAACCCTTCGCCGTCGTGTAGCGGTAATCGAGGCCGTACAGGCTGGCCAGACGGAAACCGTAGTCGAAATGGTCGTGCTGTACCTCGTTCGGGAGCCGCTCGATGTACAGGACCGCCTGATCGAGCTGGATCGAGTTCGGGATGACGTCATAAGCCAGCGGCGCGTTGGCGTAGGTGCCTTTATTGGACGTGCTGACGTTGAAGCCGGCGTCGATCCAGCCGTACACCTTGACTCTCGATTTGTTCTCGTTCAGTGCCTGGTCCAAGATGTAAGTATTCGTATCCGGCGCGCCGATGGTCGGGCTGCCGCCGTAAGGCCAGTACGCGAAGGGGAAGGGCGGCGAGCTTACCGGGGCCGGGTAGCCGGTGGTTTCCTCGGGCGCGGGGGCGT
>CAXUHL010000010.1:16698-26295 GCA_964250745.1 uncultured Acidobacteriaceae bacterium | reverse complement strand
CGACCGGATGGCCTCGTCCGCGTCGTCCTCGTCGATCATGAAGCTCATGTTGATCTCGCTCGCGCCCTGCGAGATCATCCGCACGTTGATGTGCTTGATCGCGTTGAACAGGCGCGCAGCCACGCCGGAGTGGCCCCGGATGTCATCGCCGACGAGGCAGATTAGCGCCTTGCGCCCCTCGTATTTCACGTCGGCCAGCTTGGACAGGTCGGCCGCGATCGCGGGCAGCGCTTCGTTCGAGTCGACCGTGAGCGACACCGAAACCTCGCTCGTCGAGACCATGTCGACCGCGCAGCGGTGCTTGTCGAAGATGTCGAAGATGGCCTTCAGGTAGCCGTGGGTCATCAGCATGCGGCTGGCGACCACGTCCACGATCGTGAGGCGGCGCTTGGCGGCGATGGACTTGACCGGGTTGCGGCAGGGCGGGGCCAGCGCCTGGATGCGCGTGCCCTCGTTCGACGGGTTGCGCGAGTTGAGCACCAGCACCGGGATGTTTTGCTTGACGGCGGGCAGGATAGTCGCCGGGTGCAGCACCTTCGCGCCGAAGTAGGCGAGCTCGGCCGCCTCCTCGAACGAGATGGAGCGCACGCGCAGGGCCGCCGGGACGACGCGCGGGTCGGTGGTCATGATGCCGTCCACGTCGGCCCAGATTGCGAGGGCCTCGCCCCCGAGGCCCGCGCCGACGAGCGCTCCGGTGAAGTCGGACCCGCCCCGGCCGAGCGTGGTGGTCGCGCCGGCCGCGGTCGCCCCGATAAAGCCGCCCATGACGACGGTGCGGCCGGCCGCGGCGAGCGGCAG
Source organism: uncultured Acidobacteriaceae bacterium (assembly GCA_964250745.1). Lineage (GTDB taxonomy): Bacteria > Acidobacteriota > Terriglobia > Terriglobales > Acidobacteriaceae > EB88. The sequence goes on along the minus strand of CAXUHL010000010.1, from coordinate 25,497 downwards.
GACGAGGGTCTGGAGCCGCTCGGCGATGCGTGCGTCGTCCGGAATGGCGCGGGTGTGTTCGGCCCCGGTCACGATGCAGCGGCGCGCGTCGATATGGACGCCATGGAGCTCGGGGTCGGCGGCGAAGACGCCTGCGATGAGCCGGCTCGAGAGCCGCTCGCCGTAGGACACGATCATGTCCTGGATGCGCGGGGTGAGCTCGCCGACTGCGGCCAGGCCGCGCAGGATCTCGTCGAGCGCGGCAAACTCGGGCGTGAGCCACCCTTGATCGACCGAGAGCGCGCCGGCGGCCTCCCGGTGCCGGATAAGCAGGCGCGCGGTGATGGCGAGGGCGGCTTCGCGGTCGCCGGCGGCTGCCGCGGTCGCGGCCTGGAGCAGTTGATCGGTCACCTTGGCCATGGCGCTCACGACCACGATGGGCTGCACCCCGGAGGCGCGGCGGCCTGCGACGATGCGCGCCGTCCGGGCAATCGCCTCGGCCGACTCGACGGATGTGCCGCCGAACTTCATCACGGTGTACTTCATGGCTTGCCCCCGGGCAGCAGCCTGCCATGGGAGTGGAGCAGCTCGGCATTGAGCAGGGCCGCGCCGGCCGCGCCCCGGATGGTGTTGTGCGAGAGCACGGTGAACTTCCAGTCGAGCAGGGCGCAGGGGCGCAGGCGGCCGACAACGGCGGCCATGCCTCCGCCGCGCATGCGGTCGAGACGCGGCTGGGGGCGGTCCTCGCCGTCGAGGTACTCGACGGGCTGCGCTGGGGCGGTGGGCAGGCCGCTTCCCTCCAGTGGGCGGAAAGCGCTCCAGGCTTCCAGAATCTGTTCGCGTGACGGCTTGGTCCGGAACCCGACGGAGACGGATTCCGTGTGGCCGTCCTCGACCGGGACGCGGTTGCAGTGGGCGGAAAACCTGACCGGCAGCGGCTCGTCAAGGGAGCCGAGCAGCTTCACGGTCTCGGCAGCCATCTTCTCCTCCTCGTTGCGGATAAACGGGACGACGTTGCCGAGGATGTCGAGGGATGGGACGCCGGGGTAGCCCGCGCCGGAAACCGCCTGCATGGTGCTCACGAAAACGCTTTCGAGGCCAAACGCGTCGTGCAGCGGCTTGAGCGCGAGCACCAGGCCGATGGCCGAGCAGTTCGGGTTCGTTACGAGATAGCCGGGGCCCGGTTGCCGCGCGATGAGGTCGAGGTGCGCAGGGTTGACCTCGGGGATGACGAGCGGCGTGCGCGGGTCCATGCGGAAGGCGGACGAGTTCGAGATGACGGAGCAGCCCGCCTCGACGAAGCGCGGCTCCAGGTCGAGCGCGATCTCGGTGTCCAGCGCGGCGAAGATGACTTGCGGCGCGTTGTCCGGAACGGCGGGGGAAAGCGGGATGCGGGCAAACCGGTCGGGGAGCGACGTCGCGAGCTTCCAGCGGACTGCCTCGCCGTAGAGCTTGCCCTCGGAGCGCTCGCTGGCGGCGAGCCAGGTGGGCCGGAACCAGGGGTGCGCGGCGAGGAGCTCGAGAAAGCGCTGCCCGACCGTGCCGGTTGCGCCGAGGATGCCGACTTCGACCTGCTGCATGCTGGGCTGGTGTGCTCCTTCGGGTTCAGTGTAAAGGCTGCCGCGATTCAGGGCATTGCTTCGGCGGGTTCAGGCTGCCAGACTAAGCAAGCTGGTCAACAAGGGGGAGGCCATGGAGTACACGACATTGCAGGCGAAGACGCAGTTTTCGAAGCTGCTGAAGGCGGCGCAGGCGGGCGAGGAGGTCTTGATCACCTCCGGGCGGGAGAAAACGCCGGTGGCGCGACTGGTGCCGGTGGAGCGCAAAGGCGGGATCAAGATTGGGCTGATGAAGGACTTGATGCCGCCGATTACCTCGGACTTGCTGAAACCGATGAGCGAAGAGGAGCTGCGTCTCTGGGAAGACAGCGAGATTTTTCCTTGAGCTATCTGGTCGATACGCATGTTCTGCTATGGGCGGCGAAGGATGACCCGCGGCTTTCGCGACGGGCTACTTCGGTGCTGTTGGACCGGCAAGAAACCATCCATGTCTCGGCGGTCAGCGGCTATGAGATCGCGGACAAGTTCCGCATCGGCAAGCTGCCGGAAGCCTCGGTGATGCTGGGCGACTTCGACCGCTGGGTCCGGGAGCTTGGTTTCGTGCTTCTGCCGCTGACGACCGCGCACGCCGTGCGAGCGGGGCTGTTCGCGGGGGAGCATCGGGACCCCTTCGATCGGCTGTTGGCCGCGCAGGCGGAGCGGGAAGGGTTGGTGCTGTTGAGCGACGACGCCAAGCTGGATGAGTTCAGGGTAAGGCGAGTTTGGTAGGGCCGCTTACCCGCGTTCGCCCTGAACTTGACCGTTCGCTCCCGAAGTGAGCCGCTTGCGATGCGGACTCTCCTGGGGCCGTAGTGTCTTACGCTGTACCGCAGGTTAACGGAATCTCCGGCCGCAACTGTTCCGGCACGGCCCCGCGTTCCCGCTCCTTGACCTTCTTCGCAGGCACCCCCGCGTATACCCCGAAGGGCTCCAGGTCCCTGGTCGCGATCGAGCCCAGGCCCAGCACCGCGCCTACCCCGAGGTGCACCCCCGGCGAAACGATGGCGCGCGCGCACACCCAGCAGTAGGCCTCCAGACGCATCGGCGCGGAGACCAGCGTGAACTCCGGGCTGTTGTACAGGTGGGTCGCGCCGCACACGTACGCGCCCTGCGAAACGATGGCGTGCGAGCCCAGAAAAATCGGCGAAGGGTTGTACAGTTCCGCATCGTCGGCGAGCGAGACGCGGTCCTCGCAGACGAGATTCCAGGGAGCCCAGATCTTCCCCTTCGGGTAAAAGTGGCACTTCGGCCCCAGCCTGGCCCCGAACAAACGCAGCAGCAGCGCGCGCCAGGCATGGAAAGGCCGCGGCGAAGTCCGGTACAGGAGGGCGTACACCAACCCCCACAAGAGACGCGCCGCCCTGTTCCAAACCGAGTACGCCGGGCGCAGCGTCGGGTCTGCGCTCCTTGCTGCCTGCTCCGGGAGCGCGGCTCCGTTCACCGGCTGCCCTCCCCGGCTGCGGCTTGCACGGCCAGGCTCGTCTGTCCCTCGGTTTCACGCAGTTCGGCCGTCTTCAGCACGATCAGCCACTCGTAGAAGGCTTGCAAAGTCGAGTACACCAGGCCCGCGCGCCCGTCCAGGATGCCCTTGCGGTAGAACATGAGGTAGCCCCAGCGCATCAGCGGCCGCCCGGGCAGCGAATAGAACACCGCCTTGCGCGCGGCGTGTTTTTCGTTGAAATCCCTGGCGAACAGCGCCTTGCGCCACGACACCTCACCCGCGAACGCGCTCCGGGCGACGATCGCCGCTTCCGCGCTCGAGTACGCATTGTGCCGCGCCACCCAGTGCGTCATGCCCTTGGAAAACGGGAAGTGGTCGAAGTACGCGTTCTCGAGATCGATAATCGTCCCATCGACTTCGACCACCTCGTTGATCTCCCGCCGGAACCGCGCCCGGCCCAGGCGGACCACCCGAATGTAAAAGGGCGTGGTTTGCGCGTGCCGGAGCCACCGGCCCAGGAAGTGGTCGCGCCTGCGCAGACGAAACGCGTCCACCCCGTCCGGCGCGTTCGCCGTCCGCTCGGCCAGCACTGCCGCCAGGGCTGGGTTGGCGCGCTCGTCCGCGTCCAGGATCAGCAGCCAGGGATGCTTGTAGGCCGATCCCAAAAGCGCCGCGTTGCGCTGCCCGGCGTAGGAGTCGAATGCCCGCCGGTGTACCGTCGCCCCCGCTGCCGCCGCGATCTCCGCCGTGCGATCGGTCGAGAACGAATCCCACACGTGCACGTCGTCCGACCAGGCGACGGACTGAAGGCACCCGGGCAGGTCCAGCTCCTCGTTCTTCGTGATGATCAGGACGGACAGCATCGCAGCCCCAGTCTACCCGCGCCTCACAAGCGCGCCAATGTTCCGGCGGGCTCGCCCTGCAGCATTTCCTGCGTCTTGAGCACGATCTGCCATTCGTACATCGCCATCAGCGTCGCGTAGACGATCCCGGCTCGCCCGTCGAGCACGCCGCCGCGCGCGAACAACAAGTAGGCCCAGCGCAGCAGCGGCCGCGCGGGCAGCATGTAGAAGATCGCCTTTTTCGCGCGGCGGCGCGTGTGCAAGTCGGGGTGGAACAGCGCCGTCCTCAGGCTCGCGTCGGCCCGAAAGCTGCGCTGGTGCACGATGCGCGCCTCCATGGCCGAGTACTGGTTGTGCTTCTCGAACCAGCGGTCAAGCCCTTTGGAAAACGACCAGTGGCCGAAGCGGTTTCGCAGCTGCCCGGTTTCGCCCTCGACCAGCAGCACCTCGTTTACCTCGCGCGTGTAGCGCACGCGCCCCGGACGCACCAGACGCTTGTACCAGGCCATGGTTTGCGCATAGCGCAGGTGGCGGCCCAGGAAGTGGTCGTCGCGGCGCACGCGAAACGCGCACGTCGCTTTCGGGGCGGACGCCACCGCTTGCAGCGCCTCCTGCCACAGGGCCGGATTGAGCCGCTCGTCCGCGTCCAGGATGAACACCCAGGGGTGCCGGAAGGGGCAGGTCGCGAGCGCCGCATTGCGCTGGGTCGCGTAGGAGTCGAACACGCGCCGGTGCACGCGCGCGCCGGCGGCTTCGGCCAGCTGCACTGTCCGGTCCGTCGAGTACGAGTCGAAGACATGGACGTCGTCGCAAAAGGATACCGACTCCAAACACCCGCGGATATCGCGCTCCTCGTTCTTGGTCAGGACCATTACGGAAATCATGGCGCGCTCCGTCCCCATCGCGGCGGTTGGTTGCCGATACCGCCTTATCGGCCCGCGCTCGCCGCGCCATCAGGCCCCGGCTGTTCTTTCGCGAAGGGCGCGTTCCATTTCGGGAAGCGGGTTTCATTTCGGGACGGGGCGACGGACGTCTTCCCCTCGCTCGAACGAAAACGCCCGCCGCCCCGGTATAGACTCTGGGAGGTATGGACCTGGTCGGCTGCGGCACCGCGCTCGTCACCCCTTTCCGCGCGGACGGCGCTCTGGACGAACCCGCGCTGCGGGCCCTGGTGGACTGGCAAATCGGGCCGCCGCGCGGCATGGACACCGGAGAGCGAAGCGAGCTACACGGTATTGATTGGCTGGTCGCCTGCGGCACCACCGGGGAAACGCCTACGCTGTCCCGCGAGGAGTGGCTGCAGGTGCTGCGCATCACCGCCGGGCAGGCCGCGGGCCGCGTCCCGGTTTGGGCGGGGGCCACCAGCAACTCCACCCGCGAAGCGGTCGCGCTGGCGCAAGCCGCTGCCGGGGTTCCCGGCATCACCGCCGTGCTGTCCGCCGGGCCGCCTTACAACAAGCCCGGCCAGGCAGGTTTGTACGAGCACTTTGCCGCGATCGCCCGTGCCATCGCGCCCACGCCCCTGGTGCTGTACAACATACCCGGCCGGTCCGGGGTCAACCTCGAACCCGCCACGGTGGCGCGCCTTGCCGCGGACCACCCGAATGTCGAAGCCATCAAGGAGTCGTCCGGCTCGCTCGCGCAGATCACCGAGCTGCTCACCCTCGTACCGCGCCGGTTTCGGGTGTACGCGGGCGACGACGCGATGGCCCTCGGGGTGCTTGGCGTGGGCGGGGCTGGGCTGGTTTCGGTCGCCTCCAACGCCATCCCCGGCCCGCTCGCGACCATGGTGCACGCCGCGCTCGCGAACGACTGGCCGCGCGCCCGCGCGCTCAACCACAGCTGGTTCCCGCTGATCCTCGCGCTTTTCCTCGAACCCAGCCCCGCTCCCGTCAAGGCCCTGCTCGCCGCCATGGACCGCCTGCACGAGACCTACCGACTGCCCATGCTGCCGGTCGGCGCTGCCACCCGCGAGCGGCTTCTCGCTTTGGCCCGGGAGCGCGGGCTGCTCGACATTCCTTCCGGAAAGAAAGCGGACTGATGCCTACCGACCTCCAAGCCCTGCAGCAGCAGATCGAAGCCGCCTTCGCCGCCGGCCCGGATACCCCGGAAGGGGCCCTCGACGCGTTTTTCATGCTCCGCGGCGCCCTCGAGGCGGGTACGGTACGCGCCGCCGAGCCCGACCCGACGTCGGAACTGGGCTGGCGCGTCAACGCCTGGGTCAAGCAGGGTATCCTGCTCGGCTTTCGGCTGGGCCGGATCGAGGGGACTGCTTCACCCTACTCGGAGCAGACCGCTTCCGCATCGGAAAGCGATCGTACCCTTCGCCCTTCACCCTCTACCCTTCCCCATTCCCCCTTCACCGACAAGCACACCTATCCCGCCCGCCTGTTCCGCCCGGAGGACGGCGTGCGGGTCGTTCCCGGCGGCTCGTCGGTCCGGGCCGGGGCGTACCTCGCCAAGGGCACTGTGATGATGCCGCCCGCTTACGTCAACGCCGGTGCGTTCGTAGACGAGGGCACCATGGTCGACTCCCATGCGCTGGTCGGCTCCTGCGCGCAGGTCGGCAAGCGCGTACACATCAGCGCCGCCGCGCAGATCGGCGGCGTGCTCGAGCCGGTCAACGCGACGCCGGTGATCCTGGAGGACGACGTGCTCGTCGGCGGCAACTGCGGCGTGTACGAGGGCACCCTGGTCCGCAAGGGCGCGGTGCTGGCCGCGGGGCTTACCCTGACCCGCGGCACCCCGGTCTACGACCTCGTCCAGGGTCTCGTGCTGCGCGCGGATGGCGACCGTCCTCTGGTCATCCCGCCCAATGCGGTCGTGGTACCCGGCGCGCGCGCCATCACCACCGAGCCCGGCAAAGGCTGGGGCCTGAGCGTGAGCACGCCGGTGATCGTGAAATACCGCGACGCGAAGACGGAGCTGAGCCTGGCGCTTGAAGATCTGCTTCGCTGATCGAAGCTCGACTCGACGCCTTGTCGGTGGTCGCGGCCAGTCGCCGCAGTCGCTCCCGCTCGGGAACCAGGCCCACCCGGAGTCCTCCGGGCGCATCGCACCGAATCTGGTCCGACATCGGGGAGCGTGATGCAGCTTTTCCAGAAATCAGCGTCGAGTGTCGAAAAGATGTTTCCTTTCGTGAAAGGGGTAATCAACGTCAGCTATCGACCGGCCGTCTGATTGCCTCTTTGATCGCTTGCGCTCTGATACCCGACTTCCTGCATCGATTCGTGACGGCCGTTTGCCGGCTTGGTAAAGACATCTCGGGAGGATTCGCCGCATATGCAGGGAATGCCACCGCGACTGCTTCGGTCATCCGCTCTTGCGCTTTCCCTTTCGATGGCGGCCTGCGCGTGACCGACCCTTCCGGGGCCCTCGTATCGAATGCCGTCGTCACCGCGGTCAATGTCCGAACGGGAGTCAGCATGGGGGCACGGACGAACCAGGACGGTCTCCATACTCTCGACTTTCTCAAATCGGCCGCTCCAAGCTCACCATTGAGGCTCCGGGTTTCGCCGGGCAGAACACCTCCGAGTTCGACCTCGAAGTGCAGCAGGAAACCAAGGTCAACGTGTAGGTCTTCACGATCGGCCGCGAAAACGACGGAGACTGCCGGGTGGCGGTCCCGACCACGCTGGGCACGCAAAATGTCGGTCCCTGCACGGGGTTGCCGTCGGCTGGAGGCTCGGCGCGATCGCGAACCTGCACAGCGGCTTCCCGATCACCATCGGCTCGCCGGGGAACTACAACGTGAACCAGCGCGCCGGGCGCGGCAACCATTACCGCCCGCTCACGGTTCGCAACCGCTCGGTCAACAGCTGGTCCGGGACCGACCCCTCGGCAACCGTGTGCGGCCTGACCGACAACGGCGTTTGCGCCTACGGCCAGGAAAGCACGACCGGCTTTGGGACCGCGCGGGTCGGCTCGGAACGCGCCCCTGGCTACCAAAACCTGGACGCGAACCTGAGCAAGTCGTTCCCCGTCACAGAGGGCACGGATGTGCGATTCCGCGCCAACTCCTACAACGTGCCGAATACCACCAGCCTGGGGCCGCCGGACGCGAGCAGTTCCTCGACGACTTTCGAACTGATCAACAGCACGATTTTCGACGGAACGGCAGATCGAGCTCGCGCTGAAGCTTTCGTCTGACGGGTTCAGCCACCTGGGGGAGGAGGCACGCTTGCGCTCTCCCGAAAAGCCGCGGATGCGATCGTTGTTCATCCGCGCAAACCCGCTGCGCCAATCCGTTCGCACGCAACTTGCGTTCCCTTCACGCAACACGGTATCTGTTTGTTCGGCAAAGCACGGTCGAAAACGACTCCGTCGCACAACCCCCCGCAAGGGGCTTGCTTGAAAGGGAATCCATGATCCGGAACAAGGCACTGCTCTCCACCGCTCTTACCCTCGCCCTCTCCTTCGCCGCGCTGCCGGTCCAGGCACAGAAAGACCCCGACGTCGGCGGCGCGGCGATGTCCGCTTCGAAGAACGTGGTCGAGAACGCTTCGGCGGCTCCGAACCTCAGCACCCTGGTCGCGGCCGTCAAAGCGGCGGGGCTGGTCTCCACGCTTGAGGGCACGGGCCCGTTCACCGTGTTCGCCCCGACCAACGATGCCTTCAACAAGCTGCCTTCCGGCACGGTCGATACCCTGCTGAAGCCTGAAAACAAGGACCAGCTGACCAAGATCCTGACCTACCACGTCGTGGCGGGCAAGGTTTCGGCGAAGCAGCTGACCGGGTTGATCAAGAAGGGCGGCGGCAAGGCCGAGCTCAAGACCGTGCAGGGCGAAACCCTGACCGCGAGCGCCGACGGCGGCAAGGTCACCCTGACCGATGCCAAGGGCGGCACCTCCACCGTCACCACCGCGGACGTATTCCAGTCCAACGGCGTCGTCCACGTGGTCGACACCGTGCTGATGCCCAACTAAGCCGCGTCCGGCTT
>CAXUHL010000010.1:4432-16598 GCA_964250745.1 uncultured Acidobacteriaceae bacterium | reverse complement strand
TCAGGATGACCATCGTTCAAAGTTTCCCTGGCAAACGACGGAGCTGGCAGTAACCATGACGTCGATACCCGGTTTCCAACAAACTCCAGGTCGGCCGGTAATACCACCTGAAGAAATTTAGACAGGTGGCCCCTACGGCTCCTACACTGACTGTTGTTTTTTGTCGCCTATCCGGAGCCGGCGCCATGCACACTCTGCGGAAAGTCCAGCCCTGGAAGATCCGGATGCGCCAACTCGCCTCCCGCCCCGCGCTCCAGGGCGTGTGGCTCGCGCTATCGAAGCTCGCCTATGCCGGGATGAACTACGGCGGCGGCCAGATGGTCGAGGACAGCGGCGAGCGGGAAGCTCTGTGCTTCGCTCTCCAGGCCATGCCCGCGAGCGAGCCGCTGGTGCTCTTCGACGTGGGCGCGAACCAGGGAGACTATCTCGGGGCCGCTTTGCGCCTGCTCGGGACCAGGGTGCGCGCGTTTTCCTTTGAGCCGCAGCCTTTCAACATCGGCGTGCTGGAGCAGCGGTTCGGCTCGGACGCGCGCGTCACCCTCGTCGAAGCCGCCCTGGGCAGCGAGGCCGCGACCGCCGAGCTGCACTTCGACGCCGACGGCGACCCGACCGCTTCGCTGCACCTGCAGCCGGGCGAGCACCACACCCATCACCGGCCCGTGCGCGTCACCACCGTCGACCAGGTCTGCCTGGACCACGGCGTGGCGCGGATCGACATGCTCAAGATCGACGCCGAAGGCAACGAGATGGAGGTGCTTTTTGGCGCGCGATCCATGCTCGAGCGGGGCGCGGTACACGCGATTCAGTTCGAGTTCGGCGAAACTTTCCTGCAAACCCCATACCATTTTCGCGACTTTCACGACCTGCTCGCGCCGCACTACCGGATGTACCGCATCCTGCGCCACGGGCTGGTGGAGCTGCCCGCGTATACGCCCGACCTGGAAGTGTATAAGCTGGCGAACTTCCTTTGTGTGCACAGGCCGGCAGGCTAAGCTGCGGTCCAATCTGCGGTCTAAGCTGCATTCCAGGGGTCGAGCAGCGGCACACCGGTCGGCTCAAAGTCGGCGAGGTTGCGCGTCACCACGGTCATGCCGTGGACCAGCGCCGTCGCCGCGATCAGCGCGTCGCGTTCCGAGCGCGAGTCCGGAACGTGCAGACGGGCACAGCGCCGGGCCACCGCCGCATCGACCGGCAGGGTGCGCGTACTGAACTCGGGAAGCACGTGCTTGTCGAGCCAAGCCCGCAGCAGCGCGCCTTGGGCCGTATCCCGCCGCTCCATCTGGAGCACGCCTTTTTCGAATTCCAGAAGCGTGATCGCCGAAACATACAGCGTGGCGGCGTCGACGCTGTCGGCCCAGCGCGCAACCTGGGGCGCGGCCTTGCCCGACCGCACCTTGCGCAGCTCAGAAACCACATTCGTGTCGAGCACGAACACTAGGAGAAGTCGGCATCGCGCGCGGCGATAGCGGCGCGCGGCGCGGTGAACTCGACCTCTTCGACCCCGGGCAGGGTCAGGGCATCGGCAATCCGGCGAGGGCCGCCGAGCAGCTCCCGGTAGCGCTCGATGCTGAGGAGCACATGCGCGGGCCGGCCCCGGTCGGTGATGAAAACAGGGCCGAAGCTCGCGGCCTTTTTGGCCCGGCTGCTGTCCTGGTTGAAGTCGCGGCTGGAAAGCGTAATGGCGTTCACGACTGCACCTCCTGCATGAAGCAACGTTACTACAAACCAGAAAAATAGCAAAGTGTCTGCTTACGGGTCAGGGCCACAGGCGCTGCTTGGCCCAGCCGTTCCCCGCCCGCGTAAAAACCATGCGGTCGTGCAGGCGGTCCGGGCCGTCCAGCCAGAACTCGACGCGCTCGGCTTCGATGCGGTAACCCTTCCAGTAGTCGGGCCGGGGCACCTCGTCCGGGTGCGCTTGTTCAAACGATGCCACCGCCGCCTGCAGATCCTCGCGGCTGCCCAGCGGACGCGACTGCCGCGACACCGCCGAGCCGACCTGGCTCCTGCGGCCCCGGCTGTGGAAGTACCGGTCCACCTCGCCCGGTTCCAGAAGGCGCACCGGCCCGTCGATCCGGACCTGGCGCCGGAGGGACTTCCAGTGCAGGCACAGTGCGGCCCGCGGATTTGCTTCGAGCTGCCCGCCTTTTTCGCTTTCCGCGTTCGAGTAGAAGCAAAACCCGCGCGCGTCCGAGCGCTTCACCAGAACCATCCGCACACTCGGCTTGCCGTCCGGCGACGCGGTCGCGAGCGCCGCCGCGTTGGGGTCGTTCGGCTCGCTCGCCTCCGCGTCCCCGAGCCAACGAGCGAAGATCTCGACCGGCTCGGCGGCCATCTCCAGCATCGTCAATGCTTCTTCCTTGGTCATGGCTCGATGCTATTCCACGAGGAGCGTTTCCGGCTCCGGCGGCGCATCTACAGCTGGATGGACCAAACGCGAAGCATGACTCACCCGGTTTCAGGCCCGATTCTCCGAGAGCTCGGTGCAGCCGAGCAGCTCTTCTGGTGGATGAACCGGCGGCGGGCAACCCAGTTCGCCATGGCGGCGGAGATCGCCGGCGCGACCACGGTAGAGCAGTGGCGGACCGCGCTTGCCGGGCTGCAGAAGCGCCACCCGCTGCTTTCCGTCTCGATTGCTGCCGGGCCGACAGGAAAGCCGGTCTTCCGCGAAGCCCCGAACGCGGAGATCCCTCTGCGCCTGGTCCTCGAAGGCAAGGTCGAGGATTGGCCGCGCGTGCTGGAGGACGAACTCGCGGTTCGCTTTGAAGAAGCCGACGCGCCCTTGCTGCGGGCGGTGCTGCTGCACCGGGCGGACCGGGCCGCGCTCGTGCTGGTCGCGCACCATTCCGTCAGCGACGGCCTCTCGATGGCGCTTCTGATCCGGGACCTGATGACCGCGCTCGCGGGCCAGTCTTTGGAGCTCTTGCCGGTCCCGCCTTCGAGCGAGCGGTTGATCGAAAGGCTTCCCGCGATCCCCGCGAAGGAGCCTCCGAAGCAGGCTCCGCCCAATCCCATGGAGTATGCCGGCGGGGATGCGCGGCTCCAAATCGCGTGCGCCGCTCTCGGGGCGGCGGCCACGCTGGCCCTGCGCGAACGCTCGAAACGGGAAGCCACCACCGTGCACGGTGCCCTGTGCGCGGCAGCGGTCCTGGCCGGGCGCGCCGCCTTTCCTGATTGGCGGGAGAAAGACGTCCGCCTGAACAGCCCCGTGAGCTACCGACAGACCCTGCGAGCCGGGGACGCCAACGGGCTTTACATCGGCAGTGGAAGGATGCGCTTCGCGCCGAACCCGTCGGTTGACTTCTGGGATCTCGCGCGGACGGCGAAAGCGCAAGTACAGGACGCGGCCTCCCCGGCTTCCATCCAGGCGTTCGCGGCGCGCATCGGCGGGGCGGTCCTTGGACTCGATACCCTCCAGTCTGCCGCGCAGCTGGCGGCGCTGACATTTTCAGGCGAGATGATCCTCACCAACCTGGGCGCGATGCCTTACCCTTCCGCTTTCGGCTCCCTCAAGCTGGAGGCGGTTTGGGGTCCCGCGCTGTTCATGGGGTTTCACCAGCTGCTCACCCTCGGCGCGGCCACACTCGACGGCTCCCTCCGTCTGCTTCTGGTGGACGACGGCCCCGTTGCCCCGCTGCTGAGCGCGATCGAACGGGAACTCCGGCTGGCCTGCGACTGACCGACCCGCGCGTCCATCCGGGCGGAATCGCGGGGATGCCCCTGTAAACTCCTGACAGCGATGCCGCCGCCTCCCAAGCCCGAGAACCGGTTCAGCAAGGCCGGGCTCTCGGGCGCGGACCCGGAGATCGCCGGCGTCACCGATACCGCCCCTGCTCCGGCCGGCTTTCCTCCGTCCGGACGCAACGCGGCGTTGTTCATCTTCTTCACCGTCGCGCTCGACATGCTGGCTCTCGGGATGATCGCCCCCGTGCTGCCGAGGCTGGTCGAAAGCCTGATGCACGGCACCCCGTCCGAAGCGGCGCGGCTGCTGGGCGTCTTCGGGACCATCTTCGCCGGGATGCAGTTCGTCTTCTCGCCCGTGGTGGGGTCACTTTCCGACCGCTGGGGCCGCCGACCGCTGGTGCTCCTTTCGAACTTCGGCCTGGGCTTCGACTACATCCTGATGGCCTGGGCGCCGACCGTAGGCTGGCTGCTGCTGGGCCGCATCGTCGCCGGGCTCACCACCTCGTCGGTCCCCACGGCGCAGGCCTACATCGCCGACGTGACCCCGCCCGAAAAGCGCGCCGGGGCGTTTGGGCTGTTGGCCGCCGCGTTCGCCATGGGTTTCGTGCTGGGGCCGACCATCGGAGGCCTGTTGGGTTCGCTCAGCCCCCGCGCGCCCTTCTGGGCTTCCGCCGGGCTTTCACTCCTGAACGGCCTTTATGGGTTGTTCGTGCTGCCGGAGTCGCTCAAGCGGGAGAATCGCAGCCCGTTCTCCTGGCGCAGGGCCAACCCCGTCGGGTCGCTCCGCATGCTGTCCCGCTCGCGCCTGCTGCTTGCCCTGTCGGGTGTGCTGCTGCTCGCCTACGTTGCCCAGCAATCCCTGATGAACGTGTTCGTCCTCTACGGTGACTATCGCTATGGCTGGTCGGACCGTACCGTCGGCCTGGTTCTGGGCATGGTGGGTCTGTTTTCAGGACTTTACGGGGGCGTGCTGGTCAAGCGAGTGGTCCATGCCTTCGGCGAGCGAGGGTCCATTCTGTTCGGCCTGGCGCTGGGAGCGGCCGGGTTCATGCTGTTCGGGCTGTCGAGGACGGGACTGCTCCTGCTGCTGGGCATCCCGGTGATGAACTGCATGAGCTTTGTCTGGCCGGCTTCGCAGGCCCTGATGAGTGCGAGCGCCGACGCGACCGAGCAGGGGCAGCTTCAAGGCGCGATCCACTCGCTGCGCGGCATTTCCGGCCTCATCGGTCCCGGGCTCTTCACCTGGGTCTTCTCGAAGACCATCGGCGCGAACGCAGTGGTTCACGCGCCGGGCTCGCCGTTCTTCCTGGCCTCGGCCCTGTTGATCATCGCTTTTCTCTCCATGCTGCCCCTGGGAGGTAAGCCGGGGCCGGTCGGCATGTAGATGCGCGTTTCATACTTGGGCCCGCGCACCTTTTGGGGCAGCGCCTGCCCGCGCAGGGCGGCCCTGGTGCGCGACCAGAACTCCGCCGCGGTCGACGGCTTGCCCACGCCGAACCACCACACCAGCAGGATGAGCGCGATGATATGGGTGGCCAGGATTACGGAGCCCACCACTTCCAGCATCCGGTCGGCCGACTTCGGCCATGTGTCAATCGGTACTTGCATGTGTGATTAGATACGCTTTCCAGGCTCCGCGAACTCAGTCCCGTTCGCTATGGGATCAAACGACTTCATCCTCTTCGTCGCCCTCGTCGAGCCATGCCCACAACGCATCCAGTTCCACGTACATGGGCCCGCTTTTCACTGTCAGTGTCCTCGCCGCCGTCCGGTTGCCCGGCTCGTACACCCACCCCACCCGCTTTTGCGGATCGATCACCCAGACGTTCTCGATCCCCATCCGCTGGTAGTCCTCCACGACCTCCTCGAGATCGGTGAAGGAGTCGCTCGGCGACACGATCTCGATCGCAATCAAAGGCGGTTCGACCAGCGTCTGCGGCCAGCGCTTCTTCGGTCCCACGACTACATCCGGCAGCCGGACGCGGGTGGCCGCGACACGCGTCCGTACCTCGACCGCGGCCTTGATCTGCCATTCTTTCGCGCGATTCAGGAACCATTGCATGAGCCATCCCTGGATCAATCCATGCACCGACATCACCATGGCCCGCTCCTTCAGCTCCCCATCCACGTACTCCACATCCCGCTCGAAACCCATCCGCTCGTATTCGTCCATCTGAACCAGCGTTGCCGTCGCCATGGCTCAACCCTCCGCCCAAGCTGTTAGAGTAGAAGATTCAGATGGCAGAAGACACGGTAAAACTCATTCCCCTGGGCGGCCTCGGCGAGTTCGGCATGAACTGCATGGCGGTCCGCTACAAAAACGACATCCTCGTCATCGACGCGGGCCTCATGTTCCCCGAGTCCGAACTGCTCGGCGTGGACATCGTCGTCCCCGACATCTCCTACCTGGTCGAGAACCGGGCGCTGGTGCGCGGCATCCTCCTCACCCATGGCCATGAGGACCACATCGGCGGCCTCCCCTGGGTGCTGTCCGAGATCAACGTGCCCGTGTACGGCACCGAGTTCACCCTGGCCTACGTCGAAGGCAAGCTGGAAGAGCACAAGCTGCTCGACCAAACCGAGCTGATCGAGATCGCGCCGAACGCGAAGTTCACCATCGGGCCGTTCACCATCGAGCCGATCCGCGTGACGCACTCCATGGTCGACTGCGTCGCTTTCGCCATCGAGACCCCGGTCGGCGTCATTGTCCACACGGGCGACTTCAAGATCGACCTGTCGCCGCCGGATGGCAAGCCGTTCGACTTGCACAAATTCGCCGAGTACGGGCAAAAGGGCGTGCTCGCGCTGCTCCAGGACTCCACCAACGTGGACCGTCCCGGCTACACGCCGAGCGAGTGGGCGGTGAAGCCCCGCCTCGACGAGGTCTTCCAGCGGACCAAGAAGAAGCTCTTCTTCTCCTGCTTTTCGTCCTCCATCTACCGCATCCAGATCGCCCTCGACCTGGCGCAGAAGCATGGGCGCAAGGTCGCCATCGTCGGCCGCTCCATGATGGAGTCGAGCGAGATCGCGCAGGACCTGGGCTACCTGAACCTGCCGCCGGGCCTTACCATTCACCCCGGGCAGATCGGCGACTTCTCGCCCGAGCACGTCATGGTGCTCATCTCCGGCACGCAGGGCGAGCCGATGTCGGCCCTGTCGCGCGCGGCGGTCGACAATCATAAACACGCCCGCATCTCGCCCGGCGACACCGTTCTGCTCTCCTCCCGCGTCATCCCCGGGAACGAAAAGTCGATTTACCGCGTCATCGACCACCTGTACCGGCGGGAAGCGGAAATCCTGTATGACGACGGCACCATGGGGCTGATCCACGTCTCCGGCCATGCGTCCCAGGAGGAGCAGCGGCTGCTCATCAACCTTCTCCGGCCCAAGTTCTTCATCCCCGTCCACGGAGACTACCGGCACCTGAAGAAGCACGCCGAGCTCGCCAAGGCTACCGGCGTCGTCGGCGATACGGTCCTGATCGAGGACGGCGACATCCTTGAACTCTCTCCGACGAAGGCGAAGAAGTCCGGCAAGGTTACCGCGGGCCGCGTCTGCATTGACTCCGGTTCCACCTCCGACGTGGTCGGCGACGTGGTCATCCGCGACCGCCGCAACCTTTCCGAGGACGGCATCGTGCTACCTATCCTGACGATCAACAAGCTCACCGGCAAGGTCGAGCGCACCCCGGAGGTCGTGACCCGCGGCTTCGTCGGGGCGGACGCGGCGATCCTGAAGGAAGCCGCCAACGTCATCACGCAGACGCTCGACCACTCGAGCGCCGAGGAGAAAGCCGACCCCGGCGTGATGAAGGAGAAAATCCGCATCGACCTGAAGCGGTACATCCAGAAGCACACCAGCCGGCGGCCGCTGATCATGCCGGTGATCCTGGAAGTTTGAAAGAAGGCTTGCCTCACGGCAAGCCCTTCCTGCATCAGCGCCCGTCCACCGGCTGGAAGGCGTGGCGCCACACCCAGTCCCCGACCTTGTTGCCCATCAGCACGCCCTGGTCCGCGTCGAACTGCCAGTGCACCCCCAGGTACACCCGGCTCTCCGCGTTCTGCCGCTCCGCCTCGGCGAAGTTATGAAAGACGAGCGGGCGCAGCGGCCTGGCCTGGCCGTTGATGTCCTTGTTCAGGCCGTTCCACTCGTCCGAAACGAACACGAAGGACGTGTCTTCAGGGTAGTAGTGCCGCATGATCTGGAAGAGCGCGCCGCCGATGGTCGCGTGGCCGGAGACATAGGCGGGAAACGGCGGCGTGAAGTTGGGCCCGCGCGTGTTGGTCGCCTGGGCACCCAGCGGGAACCAGTTCGGGTCGGCCTGCGCGTCGCGGTTGCCGCCCTGATCGGCGGAACGGATTGCCGTCACCGGGCGCCAGAACTGGTAGTGCCACTTCGAATCCCAGGCCGCGATCGCCGCGTCCGCCATGGCCGTGTTGATGACCGCCAGCATCTGGGCCGCGCCGGCGACTTTGTTGAGCCCGTGCTCCAGCACGATCGCCCGCGCGATCTGGTTGTACAGCCTCGGCGGCGCGCACAGGGCCGGCGTGCCGTCATAGGACCAGAAGATGCCCTCGACGGTTTGGTCGCCCGCGCGGGCGGTGGGCGTGCCGAAGCGCGGGTCGCCGCCCAGGCTCTTGACCTGGTTGAACGCCGCCGTATACGCGGGGTCCGTCAGCCCCGGAGGGGCCGGCGCGCGGAACTGGTCGCCCGCGTTCAGGGTGAATGGCTTGACCTGCCCCCAATACGCGCCCAGATAGATTGTGAGTTTGCTGACCGGGTCCGGCGACCAGTGGCCGACGCCGCCGATGGGGGTAAACGGCCCGCCGACGCTGGGGTCGGGAATCTGCGCGCCGTCCCGCGCGCGCAGGGCGAGAATGGATTGCGCCGCCGCCGCGCCCAGGGCCTTGCCCGCGTTCAACTGCGCGGCAGTGCCGCCGAGGCGCGCGGTGTCCGCCGCGAGCAGTGCGTCAACCCGCGCCGCCTGCGAGGGGAACAGCGCCACAAGGGCATCGTGCCCGGCCTGCGCGATGGCATAGTTGACCGACACTTCGCCGTACACCGGCGCAAGCCCCGTATAGCTCTTGTAGCTGTGCGTCACCGCGTCCACAGCCTCGAACATGGCGATGTGCACGATCGCCATCGCCCGGCTGGCGCGCGCGGGCCCGTACTGCTCCCCGAAGACGCGCGCTTGCCCCGGCTGGACAGGGGTGTGGTCGATGGCCGTGGTGTCGAGCGCGATCTCGTTCCACATAAACAGCCGGTCGAAGGCGTTGGACGGCGCGCGGGGCGGCTGCCGGTCGTTGAACAGGACCGTTGTTTGCCGCTCCTGCACGCGCAGGAGCCGTTGGAGCTCGGCGGAGTCGGCGGGCTGGAGGGTGCCGTCCTCCTGAGCCTGCGCGGCAAAGGGGGCGCAAAGCCCGGCGGCAAGCGCCATGCAGGCCAGGGCGGTGGTGATGCGTCGCTTCCGGTTCATCGTCGTGGGTTCCTTCTTTGTAAGCCGGGCAGCTTCCCCGAAATCCTGTCTATGTTCGTAGAACCCGTACATGGCGGTACGTATTCCCCAAATCCCATGTAGTTTACTTTTTGTTATCAAGGATAAGTCGAAGAAGGTGACTTATTCGGACAGCTGCATTCGATTGCGTCGCCTGCCTTCTTTATGAGGCTTTTAACCTTCGTCAACGTTAGGCGGCGTACGACGGAGCTGTCAATCTCGCCGCCTAACTGAAAAAAGACGCGCCAGGAACGGGGCGCGCCTTTCTACGTACGTGGGGGTCGAGCATTTCCACGGCGCTGTTCAACCCGAAAAGCGAGGCAGTCCCTTACACAAACCGGCTTTCGCTTCGCACGGGTGAACCCGCATCTATCGCACGCCGACCGCGGTTTGCTGCTGCTTGAGCGCGCGCGTCGCCGCCGCGGCCAGCCCGGCGATCGCGAGCAGGCGGAACAACGAGCGCACCGGCCCCGCGCCTTCCGACGAGAACTCCGCATTATAAGTCTGCTCCAGAATGCCCTGCGCCACCTTGGTGAATTGCCGGTCGCCCTGCTTGTTCTCGTCAAGCGACAGCCCGAGCACACCGGCCGCCTCGTCGAAGCCCAGGGTCTGCGCGTATGCCTTGAGCGCCCCGTACTTACTGATGTAGTAATGCACCGCGACCTGAGCCATGCTGATGCGCGCCAGGTCTTTCTCGTCCGCGCCGGTCAAGGCGGACTGAAGCGCGCCGTTCGCTTCGTCGATGCCCTCGATCACGGTATTATCGACCGGCTCCGGCTGGAGGCGAAGCGCCGCAAAAATCTTCTCGACCCGCTTGCTCTGTTTCTTGTTGATGTCCGCGCCGGCCTTGAAAAGCCGCTTGAGCTTGGGGTTGGCCGTTTCCTTGGCCCCTTCGGCCGACTGCGCGGCGCTGTCCTTGTGCGCGCCCGCGAGCGCGCTGAGTTCCTTGACGAACAAATCCTGAAGTCCGATCGATACCGGCATGGGGCGAAACCTCTTGTCTGGGTAAATGTTTGGGGTGATTCCCTGCAATGGCAGGATGTGCTCCGCACCCGCGCAGTTGCCTTGCCGCGGGCAATCGCCCGTGTGCTCCGGCGAAGCGAGGTGCGCCCCGGCCTGCAACGTATTCTGCCCATTTGCCACCTCACCCCACAGCACCCTACCCCACCATTTCAGAAGCAGTGAAGGATTCCCCATGAAGATGCAGTCGATCGACGATCTCCTGTTCACCAGCCTTACCTATGTGCACGACTTCGAGAAGCAGTTCGCGCAGCAAGCGCCCAAGATGGCGCAGGCCTCGACCAACACGCAACTCAAGGACGCCTTCAGCAAGACGGAGTCGAAGAGCAAGCAATATGCCGAGCGTGTCGAGCAGGTGTTGACGAAGCTCGGGAGGAAGCCCGAAAGCAACTCCAACCCGATCGCGAAAGCGATGATCGACGAGATCGACAACATGATCGCGAACACCGAGCCTTCGGCGGTCCGCGACGCGGCGCTCATTATGGCCGCCAACCAGCAGCAGGCCTACCGAGTCTCCGCATACGGCTCGCTGAACCAGTATGCGGGTCTCCTGGGCAAGGCCGATGCGGTCAAGCTGCTTGAGGACAGCCTCCAGGACAGCAAAAACGGCGATGAAAAGTTCAACAACATCGCGGAAACGCAGGTTAACCAAGAAGCCGCGCAAGTGCCCGCGGCGGCGTAAACGAAGAAAAGGCCGGCCTTCCTGCAAGGCCGGCCTCTTCTTATTTCAGCAGCACAGGTTGTGCGTCCACCTTAACCCGGAACAGGGAATAAGGCTTCACCCGCAGGTCCTTGCCGTCGTGCAGGCTGGGCTGACGGTCCAGCTGGTTGGCCGTCATGTAGAGGTAACCGTCGCTCGCCATGCTGAGCGTGTCGGGCCAGGTAAGCCGAGGGTCATGGACCAGCGTTTCAATCAGACCGGTTTTGGGGTCGAACCGTTCGATCGACTCCGTCACTGCGTCGCTCAGGTAAACGCGCGCCGCCGCATCGGATTCCAGCCCGTCCGACGGCATCTTGCCGGTCGCGATGCGCACCGTGCTTTCCACCTGCGCCTCGGATTTCGATTTATCCCGCAGCGCCGCCGTCGAGACCGCGTACAGTTTGGTCCCGTTGATGGGGCAATAGTAGAGTTCGCTTCCGTCCGCGGAGATCGCAATGCCGTCCACCGCGAAGACGTTCGGCTCGGGCGGCTTACCCGGCTCGGTCTTGTACACCGGCTTGCCCTCGGCGAACATCAGGAACCCCGGCTCCGACAGCGTGCTGTAGTGCTGGTTGAGCCGCCGCCGCGCCTTCCCGGTCGCCAGGTCGACGACCAGAATCGCGTTCGGCCCTGGGCTCGAGGAGTCGGTGATGTAGGCCGTCCCCTTGATCTCCGACGCTTCCCCGTTGCCGGGCGTCCGTTCCGCATCCGGGTGCGCGGGGTCGGGCGGCGGCGCGTTCGGGTTCGCCGCAGGCTTGCTGCCGACCATCGTTTGCGGGTCCTGCGGGCCCGGGTCGCCGTTGCGCAGGTCGAACCGTACATCGTTCATGTAGCTGTTGACCCCGGCGACTTGGGGCGGCAGCAGGATCGTCTTGACCACCCGATTGGTGTTCAAATCGATGCACACCAGCTTGGCCCCACCCGGGACGACATCCTTGAGCTTGGGTGCGCCCGTATCCAGCACCCACAGCCGGTCCGCCGGATCGACCACGACCGATTGCACGCTGACGAAATGGGTCTGGTTCGCCTGCTCGTCCTTGAAAGCATTGGGGTTCGGCAGTTTGGCGCCGGGCCAGGCGTTCACCTCGGCGTTTGGGTAGGCCACCGCTTTCCCGTTTACCACCTCCGCGACGGTAAACGGCACATCGTCGCCCCAGCGCGGGAAGTTGACGAAGATCCTGCGCCCCTGCGAAACCGTGACGCCGGTCGGCATCGGCCCGTCGAAGGTCGCGACGGTTTCGAGCTGCCCAAAGGGACGGTCGGCATTGGTC
>CAXUHL010000010.1:894-4422 GCA_964250745.1 uncultured Acidobacteriaceae bacterium | reverse complement strand
GCGCGGGGGGTCATATCGGGCTCAGATGCGCCCGTTCCATTTCGGGAACGAGACCCGTTTTGGTACTTTCGTGTGGTTCAGCAGAATGAAAAGGTACACGGACACGCAATTCTGTCGGACACTGGTTGCAGGCGAGGGATCGACCCTGGCCTCCTCGGGGACGGAAGTGGAAACAGAGATCGACGAAGCGAAAAAGCCGCCCGAGGCAACGCCCGACGCAGTGCGCTCGCTCACGAACAGCCGTACCGTCGCCGCCAGCGCCATGTGGAACCTCATCGGACGGCTCGGCCCGCTGCTCATCGCGCTCGTGGTCACGCCGATGCTGGTCCACACGCTCGGGCCCAGCCGCTGGGGCGTCTTCACCATCGCGCTCTCGCTGGTCGGCATCTTTTCCATTTTTGACTTCGGCATCGGCCGCTCGCTCACCCGCACCATTTCGGAGCTGCTGGTCGACGGCAAACGCGAGGAAGCCGCCTCGCTCGCGAAATCCGGCATTGCCGCCCTGACCGTCTTCGGCACCGCCGGCGGCCTGCTCATGGCGTCGGTCGCCCGTTTTTGGGTCGACCACGGCCTCCATATCCCCGCCGCCATCCACGACGAGGTGCTCCACGCGGTCTACGTCCTGTGCGTGTCGGCTCCGGTCGTGCTGCTTTGCTCCGCGCTATGGGGCGTCCTGTCGGCGTTTCAGCGGTTCCGGTCGGCCAACCTGGTCAACATCCCGGTCATGGCTATGTATTATGTCGGCCCGCTGGTCATGCTGCACTTCGTCGACTCGCTGGTTGCCGTGCTGGCCGTGCTGGTCCTGTGCCGGGTCGTGACCTCGCTCGCCTACTGGCGCATCTGCACCAATGCGCTGCCCGAGCTCACGCATGCCCGGGCGCACATCCGGATGCTGGGCCCGGTGATGCGCATGGGCGGCTGGATGACCGCCTCCACCATGGCCTGGCCTATCCTCACCTACGTCGACAAGTTCATCATCGCCTCGGTGGTGTCGGCTGCCGCCGCCGGCTACTACTCCACGCCGCTCGACCTGGTGCTGCGGTTTTCCATCATCCCCATCGCCATCATGAATACGGCCTACCCGGCGATCGCGGCCAGCTACCGCTCCGACCCGGACAACACGCAGGCCCTGTTTCGCCGCTCGCTGCTCACCGTCGCCGGCATCCTGTTTCCCGCCGCGCTGGCTTGTGTCGCGCTGTCGCACTGGATTCTCCAGCTGTGGCTCGGTGCCGACTTCGCCGCCCACGCCACGGTGGTTCTGCGCTGGCTCGGCGTCGGCGTGTTGCTCACCAGCATCGACACGGTTGTCGCGGGCCTGCTCGACGGCATCGGCAAGGCCAGCGTCAACGCGAAGTTCTCCTTCGCCGAGCTGGCGCTTTATATCCCCGTTCTCGCCATTCTGGTCCGGTCCAGGGGGATCGAGGGTGCCGCCATGGTCTGGGCGCTGCGCTGCGCCCTCGATCTCGCGATCCGGATGTGGGTCGCCCAGCGGCTTTACCTCCCGCTCCGTCCCACGGTGCGCGGTCTCCTGCCGGTGCTATGCGGCATATTGGCTTCCCTGCTCGCCACCGCGCTGGCCCAGGGCTCAAAGACCGCCCCCGCCATCGCGATCGTGTCCGCCCTTGCCGTCTTCGCCCTGCTGTGGCGCTCCCTGAGCACAGGCGAGCGCACCCGGCTTCAAACCACCGCCGGGCGCTGGCTGCCCATTCTGCGCCCGGCGGTGCGCTGAATTCCGCATGGCAGTGGGAACGCTCGATCTGCTACGCTTGCCCCCAACATGCGCAAGCCTCTGCTCGCCCTCGCCGCCCTCCTGCTCGCCTCTCCCATCGCGCATGCGCAAACCGAAATCAACGGCTACCAGCCCAAGTGGTGGAAGGAAGCTGTGGTCTACCAGGTCTACCCGCGCTCGTTCCAGGACTCGAACGGCGACGGCATCGGCGACCTGAACGGCATCACCGCCCGGCTCGACTACCTGCAGAAGCTCGGCGTCAACGTGGTCTGGCTCTCGCCTCACTACGACTCGCCCAACGCCGACAACGGCTACGACATCCGCGACTACCGTAAGGTCATGACCGAGTTCGGCGACATGGCCGCGTTCGACCGGCTGCTCAAGGGCGTCAAGCAACGGCATATGCGCCTCATCGTCGACCTGGTCGTCAATCACACCTCCGACGAGCACCGCTGGTTCCAGATGTCCCGGTCCTCGCGCGACAACCCTTATCGGGATTTCTACTTCTGGCGCGACGGCAAAAACAACAACACCCAGCCCCCGAACAACTATCCCTCTTTCTTTTCTGAGCCGGCCTGGACACGCGATCCGCAGACCAACCAGTGGTATCTGCACCTCTTCGCCGTCAAGCAGCCCGACCTGAACTGGGACAACCCGAAGGTCCGCCAGGAGGTGTACTCGCTGATGCGGTTCTGGCTCGACAAGGGCGTCGACGGCTTCCGCATGGACGTCATCACGCTGATTTCAAAACAGCCCGGCCTGCCCGACCTGACCCCCGACCAGCTCAAGCAGTTCCCCAACGCGTACGCCGCCGGACCGCACCGCGACCAGTACCTCCAGGAGATGAACCGGGAGGTGCTGGCCAAGTACGACGACATGAGCGTCGGCGAGGCGGCCGGCATTACCCTGGCGCAAACGCCGACCATCGTGGACGACCGCCGCCACGAGCTCGACATGATCTTCAACTTCGACGCGGTCTCGCTCGCCGGCAACGACCGGGCCCACAAGGAGCACACCCTCCCTGAGCTGAAGGCGGTGTACGACCGGCACGCGACCGCCCTCGACAAGCACTCCTGGGACACCGTCTTTCTGTCGAACCACGACACGGCGCGCCTGGTTTCGACTTTCGGCGACGATTCGTCTCCGGAGTTCCGCGCGCGCTCCTCCAAGCTGCTCGACACCATGATCCTGACCCTGCGCGGCACGCCTTTCCTGTACCAGGGCGACGAGCTGGGCATGACCAACTACCCGTTTACGGGTATCTCGCAGTACAACGACATTTCCGCCAAGAACGCCTACCGGGCGCAGGTGCTTACCGGTAAGGTCCCGCAGCAGCAATTCCTGACCAACCTGGCCAAGGCATCCCGCGATAACTCCCGCACGCCCATGCAGTGGACGGGCGAGCTCGGCGCGGGCTTTACCTCGGCGAACGCGAAACCCTGGCTCGCCATCAACCCCAATTACAAGACCATCAATGCCCAGGGGGAGCAGGCCGACCCGAACTCGATCCTGAGTTACACCCGCCGGGCGATCGCGCTGCACCACTCGACCAAGGCATTTACCTACGGCGACTACACCGACTTATCGCCCATGCACCCGTCGATATACGCCTACACGCGCACACTCGGCGGCGAGCACTACCTGGTGGCCCTGAACTTCAGCCCCAAGCCGGTGGTGTACACGCTCCCGAAGGAGATCAAACCCACCGCGTTAAAACTGTCGAACCTGCCGGCCGACGAGCCGCTCCGCTCCACCCTGCACCTTCAGCCCTGGGAGGCGCGCGTTTACACGTACTGACC
>CAXUHL010000010.1:0-884 GCA_964250745.1 uncultured Acidobacteriaceae bacterium | reverse complement strand
ACCCCACCCGCTACAATCCCTCCGTCCTTTATGAACGAAAGCGAGCCCATGCCTCCATCCATCTCCCGCCGCACCTTCGCCCGCATGCTTCCAGCCACCGCCGCCGCTACCGCGCTGCCCGCCTCACAGGCCCAAACGCCCGCTTCCGCGGCGAGCGGCAGGACCTTCCCCGAGGGCTTCCTTTGGGGCTCGGCCACCGCCTCTTACCAGGTCGAGGGCGCGGTTAAGGAGGACGGCCGCGGCCAGTCCATCTGGGACACCTTCTCGCATACCGCCGGCAAGACCCACAACGGAGACACCGGCGACGTCGCGGACGACGACTACCACCGCTACAAGGAAGACATCGCGATCATGAAGGAACTGGGCCTGAAGACCTGCCGGTTCTCGATCGCGTGGCCGCGCATCTTCCCCGATGGGACCGGTAAGCCCAACCCCAAAGGCCTGGACCACTACATGCGTTTCGTCGACGCGCTGCACGAAGCCGGTGTCGAGCCATACTGCACCCTGTACCACTGGGACCTGCCGCAGGCGCTCGAAGACAAGGGCGGCTGGCAGAACCGGGCCACCGCGGAGGCGTTCGCCGCCTACGCGGGCTACACGGCGGGCAAGCTTTCCGACCGGGTCGCCCACTTCATGACCACCAACGAGATCGAGACTTTCACCGACCTCGGCTACGGCAACGGCATCCACGCTCCCGGCATCAAGCTCGGCCGGTCGCAGGCGTTCGCCCAGGTCTGCCACAACGCCGTCCTCGGCCACGGCCTCGCGGTCCATGCCATCCGCGCCTCCGCCCGCCAGGGCACGCAGGTCGGCCTGGCGGAGAACATCTCCTCCACCGTGCCCGCCATCGCGACCGAGGAGCACATCGCCGCCGCCCGCATCGC
>CAXUHL010000009.1:25551-26439 GCA_964250745.1 uncultured Acidobacteriaceae bacterium | reverse complement strand
AGGGAACCCTGTCCGTGAAGCTGGACAGCATCACCTCCGGCGGGCAGACGTATGACATCCAGTCGAGCACGGTGGACCAGGTGCAGAAGGGCAAGGGCAAGCGGACCGCGGTGCTGACCGGCGGCGGCGGCGGCGCGGGCGCGCTGATCGGCGGGCTGGCCGGCGGCGGCAAGGGTGCTCTGATCGGCGGCTTGCTGGGCGCGGGCGGCGGCGCGGCCGGCTCGGCTTTCACCGGGAACAAGGAGATCACGATCCCGGCGGAAACGACACTGACGTTCCGCCTACAGGACTCGGTGACGGTACGGCGGTAGTTTCAAAGCTCAATTCAACCGGCGAACGTCACCCGATGAAGATGCGCGCCGGCAGGCAATGTCGGCAGCCTGAGGTACTTTCACAGGTGACGCTGAAAAAACATAAGGATGAGGAACCTGCTTCTTAGCCCGGATAGGGCAAGAACCAGGTTCCTTGCTGCGTCCGTGTCGAATCATTCCGCTTTGCGCAGTGCTACAAATGCTTCGTGCGCAAGGCAAGCAGCAGCCTGGCCGTGGTAACCGCTTGGCCGGCATGGCGCTGGGTATGGTCGGCCAGGTGCACGAGCAGGCCGCCGAGGGTCGTGGGGAGCTGCTTCTCGCCGACCGCGCGTGCACTCTCAAGTTGGCCTAGGGGCAGTGCGCGGATGCGCCCATCCGCCTCGCGCACAGCGGCGGTGAACTCAGACTGGAGGGCTTCGCGGGTCATGCCCGGCTCGAGCTCGACATGGAGCGCGGCGCGCTGAATTACGTTCAGCGCGTCACCCTCGGCATAGGTCAGCAGCCGGTCGAGCGAGTGGGCGATGTGGCGGACGTGGATGGCGCACGGGGTCAGGCCGAGGGGCTTGGCGTGGCTCTC
>CAXUHL010000009.1:0-25541 GCA_964250745.1 uncultured Acidobacteriaceae bacterium | reverse complement strand
TGAGCTGCGCTCAGTGGTGCACGGCACGCTGCCGCTGGACGCGGCCGTGCGCGCGGCCCGCCTGGGTTTAAGGTTTTCCGCCGCGCGCTGCTGCGGGGGGCGCACGGCCCGGGGAACGGCGGGGACACCGGGCAGGGTGCCGCGCAGCCATGGTTCTACTTCGTTCATCTATCGTTTATAGCCCGCGTGCGGCCCGGAACGCGCGCACCACCTCGACCACGTCCCGGTGCTCGCCATCGACGGCCTCGTTCATGGCACGCATGTCGGCGGCCGAGATCTTGCCGGCCAGGTCGGCGAGGGCCGGGCGCAGCTGGGGCCAGTGGCGGAGGGCGGCCTCGCGCACCAGCGGAATCGCCTGGTAGGACGGGAAGTAGTGCCGGTCGTCGGCCAGAACTTTCAAGTGCCGGGCGGCAATGGGCCCGTCGGTCGAGTTGCCGGCGATGATGTCGACCTGCCCGCCCCCGAGCGCGCGATACAGCAGGCCCAGGTCCATCGTCCGGGGCGCGTCTCTGAACCTCAGCCCGTAGGCGGCCTCCAGCCCATGCAGCCCGTCCGGGCGCTCCTCGAACTCGTAGCCCACGCCCAAGCGCCAGTCGGGGGCTTGCGGGGCGGCCTCGCTCAGCGTGCGCGCCGGGGTCTGGTCCGGTCGCGTAATCATCGCGAAGGTGTTTTCAAAGCCGAGCGGCTCGGTCGCGACGATCGCGTACCGCTCCCGGTACAAGGCGCGCACGGTCGCGAGCGAGGCTGCGGGGTCGTTGCCCCGTGGGGCGGGCTGCTTCAGGATCGCGGTCAGGGCGGTGCCGGTGTACTCGACGTAGGCATCGATGCGCCCGGAGACCATGGCCTGCTGCGCGATGTACGAGCCCGCGAGATAGAACCGCCGCTCGACCTTGAGCCCGGTGCGCGCTTCGATGTGCTGGGCCAGCAGCTCGCCGAGGACTACCTGCTCGGTGAAGTTTTTCGCGCCGATGACGGGGCGGTCGAAGCGCGGCGGGGCGCAGGCTGTGAGCAGCATCAGCAGTGCCGCGCATAACCCCTCGACCCTCCAACCTTCACCCTTGCCCCTCATCGCCCCGGCACCCTGAACCGCGCTTCCAGCCAGCCCAGCAGGGTATCCGCCCCCAATGCCAACAGGGCTGCGGGGATGGCCCCGGCGAGAACGAGGCGGTTGTCGACCGAGGCGACGCCGCGAAAGATGAACTCCCCCAGGCCGCCCGCGCCGACCGCCGCGGCGATGGTCGCGATGCCAACGGCAGTGACGGTCGCGGTGCGCAGACCGGCCAGGATGACGGATGCGGCCAGCGGCAGCTCGACCTTGAAGAGGCGCTGCCGCCCGGTCATGCCGAGGGCGTGGGCGACGTCGACCACCGCCGGCTCGACCCCCCGGATGCCCACGTAGGTGTTGCGCAGGATGGGCAAGAGGGCATACCCGGCGAGGGCGACGATGGCGATGCGCGAGGCCCGTTCGCCCAGCCAGGGCAGGGGCAGCAGGAAGCCGAACAGCGCGAGCGAGGGGATGGTCTGGATGATGTTTGCGACGGTCAGCGCCGGCTTCGCGAGCTTCTCGTACCGGGTCAGCAGGATGCCGAGCGGGATGCCGATGCCGGCCGCGAACAGCAGCGCCGCGCCGGTGAGCCAGAGGTGCTCGAGCGTGAGCGTGGCGATCTCGGTGGAGTGCTGCCGGAGGAAGTTCACCTGGCCGCCTCGCGCTCGCCGCGATGGAAGGCCCGCACGTAGGCCCGGACCTCGGGCTTTTCCGATGCGAGAAACTCAGTCGGTGACAAGTCCGCGACGAGCCGGCCTTCCTCGATGAGCACGATGCGGTCGGCCAGGACCATCGCTTCGTCCAGGTCGTGGGTGACTAGGAGGACGGTTTTCGCCTTTCCGGCATCCCGCAGCCGGCCGAGAAGCCCGCGCAACATATCCTGCATCTCCGCCCGGGTGAGCGGGTCGAGCGCGCCGAAGGGCTCGTCCATGAGCAGGATCGCCGGCTCGCCCGCCAACGCCCGGGCCAGGCCGACGCGCTGTCGCTGGCCGCCGGAAAGCTGGTGCGGGTACCTGCCGGCGAACGAAGAAGGGTCGAGCCCGACGACTGCAACAGCGGCCCGAACCCGTCGCGCGCGGCACCGGCGAGCTCCGGGACCATCGACACATTGCGTGCCACGGGCATGTGCGGGAACAGCCCGGTCTCCTGGATGACGTAGCTGATGCCGCGCCGTAGCCGGATGACGTCCTCGCCCGCGACATCGCGCCCAAAAACCCGGACCGTGCCGCCGGTCGGCGCGTTCAGACGGTTCACCATCCGCAGCAGCGTCGTCTTGCCGGAGCCGGACCGGCCCAGCATCGCGGTCACGGAACCCTCTCCGAGCGCCAGGTTCACGTCCGCGAGCAGGAAGCGTCCGTCGGCGAGCCGCAGCGACACGCCCGCGAACTCGATGGCCGGGGCGGGCAAGCGCTACTCGCTTTCGCTCGTGCCCGCTTCGGTGTCCGGCTCGGCCGAGTATGCGCTGGCCGGGGTCGCGCCCGCCGAGGCAGCCGAGCCCTTGACGCGCACCACCGTGATCTTCGAGAAGCCTTCCTTGAAGCTGGGCGGACGCAGGCGCTCGGCCAGCTTTGCCATCACGTCCTCGGAGACCACGCGCTCGCGGCGTCGGTTGCGCTCCATGCACACCTCGAACGGCACGTCGAAGAACACCGCGTGGACGTCGTAGCCGAAGCTCTTGGCCATCTTGATCCACTGCCGGCGCTCGTGGGGCGAAAGGTTGGTCGCGTCCACATAGTTCCAGGGCATCTTCGCGATCAGGCGCGCCCGCAGCAGCGACCGCAGCGTCGAGAAGACCAGGCCCTGATAGCGCTGCTCCGTGATGTCGTCGAACAGGATGGTACGGAGCATGTCGGAGGAGAGCGGCTGCACCGCCCGGCGCTTGAACCAGGTGGTCTTGCCCGAGCCGGGCAGCCCGATGGTCAGCACGACGAAGCCGCGCGGCTCGCGCGGCGCGGCCCCCTGGGCGGCCGGCGGCGGCGTGGAGGTCGAGTCCGGCTGCGTTTCCATCTCCAGCCGGCCCGCCGGTTCAGGCTCGAAAGCTCCCTCGTCGTCGAGGTCTCCCTCGGGCGTGTCGCCGAATGCGCCCTCCGGCTCCGCTTCGACCCGGGCCGCCTCGGGGTACGAGGGCCGCAGCGGTGCCATGCCGCCCTGGGGCAGCTCTTGCCCGACCTTGCCTGTTTGTTCCGTGGTTACTGCCGGCTTGCGTTTGCTCCCGCCGCGTCGTCTCATCGTTTCTGTACGCCTGCCCACTCGTGTTTTCGGCGGTCCGAGGAAGCCTCGCTCAAGGAACGTGGCGAGCCTCGCCTCCCGCCTGCAACCGATGCTAGCATCGTCCTGGCACACCAAACCGCACACCAGGGCAGGAGCACAAGGGAGCGCATGGCAGTCAAGGTCGGCATCAACGGTTTCGGGCGCATCGGGCGCAACGTTCTTCGTACCGCATTGGGCAATCCGGACATCGAGTTCGTCGCGGTCAACGACCTCACCAGCCCGGCAACCCTGGCGCACCTGCTCAAGTACGACTCCATCCTCGGCAACCTCCCGAATACCGTCGAGTCGACTGAAAACACCATCACCATCGACGGCAGGACCATGAAGGTGTTCGCCGAGCGCGACCCCGCGAAGCTTGACTGGAGCTCGACCGGCGCCGAGGTGGTCGTCGAGTCGACCGGGCACTTTACCGATGCGGCCAAGGCGCGCGCCCACCTGCAAGGCACGGTCAAGAAGGTCATCATCTCTGCCCCAGCGACCAACGAGGACATCACGGTCGTGCTCGGCGTAAACGGCGACAAATACGACCCGTCCGCGCACCATGTGATTTCAAACGCCTCGTGCACCACGAACGGCCTCGCGCCGGTCGTGAAGGTCTTGCACGAGAGCTTCGGTATCGTCTCAGGCATCATGACGACGATCCACAGCTACACCAATGACCAGGTCATTCTCGACTTTCCGCACAAGGACCTGCGCCGGGCCCGCGCCGCGGCCTTGAGCATGATTCCGAGCTCGACCGGCGCGGCCAAGGCGCTTAAGCTGGTCATTCCGGAGATGGCGGGCCGGCTCGACGGCTTCGCCATGCGCGTGCCTACCCCGAACGTATCGATCGTGGACCTGACGTTCCAGGCGGAAAGGCCCGTGTCCGTGCAGGCCGTGAACGAGGCGCTGCGGTCCGCGGCGGAGGGGCCGCTCAAAGGCATCCTGGGTTACACGACCGAGCCGCTGGTTTCGGTGGACTTCCGGGGCGACTCGCGCTCGTCCATCGTCGACTCCGAGCTGACCAAGGTCGTCGGGCAGTCGGTCAAGGTGCTGAGCTGGTACGACAACGAGTGGGGCTACTCCTGCCGCGTGCGGGACCTGGTGCGGTTCGTCGCATCCAAAGGGCTGTGACTCCGGAGCCGACCAAGACCATGTCCAAGTTGTCCATTCGCGACCTCGACCTCCACAACAAGCGCGTGCTCGTCCGCGTCGATTTCAACGTCCCGCTCTCCGAGGACGGTTCGGAGATCACCGACGACACGCGCATCCGCGAAACGCTGCCGACCATCGAGTACGCGCTCAGGAACAAAGCCAAGCTGATCCTGGCCTCGCATCTCGGCCGGCCCAAGGGCAAGCCCAACCCCAAGTACAGCCTGCGCCCGGTGGTCGATCGGCTGCGCAACCTGCTCGACAGGCGCATGGGCGAGCAAGTCAACGTCGCGTTCGCACCGGACTGCGTGGGCGAGGTAGCCGAGGAGCTTGCGCGCCAGCTCGAGTCCGGCCAGGTGCTGCTGCTCGAGAACCTGCGCTTCCACCCGGAAGAGGAAGCAAACGACCCCGCCTTCGCGGGGCGCCTGGCGGCTTTGTGCGAGGTGTACGTCAACGACGCTTTCGGCAGCGCCCACCGCGCGCATGCCTCGACCGAAGGCATCACGCACCACGTCGCGCAAGCCGCCGCCGGGCTGCTCATGGAGCGGGAGCTGAAGTTCCTGGGCGCGGCGCTCGGAGCGGGTGCGGTCAAGCCGTTCGTGGCGATCCTGGGCGGGGCCAAGGTATCCGACAAAATCGGCGTCATCGAGAACCTGCTCGGCAAGGTCGAGGCGCTGCTGATCGGCGGCGGCATGGCCTATACCTTTCTCCGCGCCAAGGGGCAGGGAACGGGAAAGTCTTTGGTGGAGGCGGACAAGATCGAGCTGGCGAAGAGCCTTCTGGCTCGGGCCGGGGACCGCATCCTGCTGCCGTCGGATCACATCCTGGCCGATAAATTCGCGCCCGACGCGGCGACGCAGGTCTTCGACGGCGAGGGCGACTTCCCGGCGGAGTGGATGGCGCTCGACATCGGCCCGCGCACCATCGAGCGGTTTGCCTCGGCGATCGCCGGCGCGTCCACCATCGTCTGGAACGGGCCCATGGGCGTTTTCGAGCTGCCTGCCTTCGCCGCCGGCACCACCGCCGTCGCGGAAGCGGTGGCGGCCAATGCGGCAGCGACCACGGTGGTCGGCGGGGGCGACTCGGTCGCCGCACTTCGGCAGGCCGGCATCGCCGAGGGCATCACGCACATCTCCACCGGCGGCGGCGCGTCGCTCGAGTTCCTCGAAGGCAAGCGCCTGCCCGGCGTCGAAGCCCTTACCGAAGTGTGAACGCCGGCCTGTTTTTTACCCCGCAGCCGGCTGCGAATCGGTGAAAATAGGACCGGAAAAGGGAGAAGACACGATCGCGCGCAAACCGTTCATCGCGGCCAACTGGAAGATGTATAAAACGCCGGCGCAGGCTTGCGCGTTCGCGGACCAGTTCCTCCCCCTGGTGGCCGGGCACACCCGCGACGAAATCGTCATCTGCCCCACCGCGCTGTGCCTGCGCGACCTGGCGCAGCGGGTCGACGGCTCTCCGGTCCAGATCGGCGCGCAGGACATGCACCCGGAGCGGGAGGGCGCCTTCACCGGCGAAATCTCCGCCCCCATGCTCCAGTCCATCGGCGTTTCGCACGTCATCCTCGGCCACTCCGAGCGGCGCCACTACAACCACGAAACCGACTGGGACGTGAACCGCAAGCTCCGCGCCGCGCTCGCGCAGGGCATGACGCCGATCGTGTGCATCGGCGAGGTGCAGGAGGAGCGCGAGGAAGGCCGGACCAACGACGTGCTGCTGCGGCAGCTCAAGATCGGGCTTGAAGGCGTGCGGCCTGAAACCGCCGGGCCGATCGTGATCGCGTATGAGCCGATCTGGGCGATCGGGTCGGGCCAGTCCGCCACGCCCGAGGTCGCGGATGAGACGCACGCCTTCATTCGCGGGGCTGTTGGGGAGCGCCTGGGTGCTTCGGTGGCGGATGGGATGCGCATCTTGTACGGTGGAAGCGTCAAGCCCGAGACCGCGGCCGGGCTGATGGCGAAGCCCGAGATCGACGGAGCTTTGGTGGGCGGAGCGAGCCTGGATGCGGGGTCGTTCGCGCGGATAGTGAAGTATTGACGAACTTCCCGCGCCCGTTACTTCGGTTTGCCGAACAGGTCGTTTCCGGTTGACCCTGTTTTGTGTGCCTCGCTATAACCGGTCCATGAAAAAGATATCCGCCGCTTTCTCGCTCCTTTTCCTGGGCTCGTTGCCCGTTTTTACCGGCTGTTCCAACACCTCTCGTGACGCGGAGGTCGTCCAGGCACAGCAGGCTTACTCGAATGCAGCCCTGAACGGCACCTATGCTTTTACTTACTTCGGCTACAACCTGGGGAACAGCGGCAATGCGAGCTCCGCCGCGGGAACGGTGCAGTTCGACGGAAGCGGCAACATATCGAGCGGAACTTTGAACGCCCAGGTAGGCGGCAGCCAAACGTGCCAATACACGACCAAGGGAACTTACTCAATCCAGGGCTCCGGCAGCGGCACGGCGACACTGAATCTAACCGCCGCGGACCCGTCGTGCGCCACGAACGCGTTTCCCATCAGCATGGCGATCGCTCAGTCCGGCTCGGCCTTCGTTTTTACGATAAGTGGAAGCGGCGCGATGGGGCAGCTTTCCGGGTCGGCCTTTAAACAGTGAGTTACACCGGCTCCGCAGCGAACAGATGCCCCATCTTTTCCCGTTTCACATCGAGATAGCGTTCAAAGCTTTCGAGAACCGGCACCACGGCAGGTACGCGCTCGACGACCTCGATCCCGGCCCGCTCCAGGGCCGCGACCTTCTCCGGGTTGTTGGTCAGCAGGCGCACGGCGGACACCCCCATCTGCTCCAGCATCCCGGCCTGCATGGAGAACTCGCGGCAGTCGGGCAGGAAGCCGAGCTCGACGTTGGCCTCGACCGTGTCGCGACCTCGTTCCTGCAGCTCGTAGGCCTTGAGCTTGGCCATCAGCCCGATGCCCCGGCCCTCCTGCTGGTCGTAAAGGATGATGCCCGCGCCGCGCTCGGCGACCATGCGCAGCGCGAGCTCCAGCTGCAGGCGGCAGTCGCAGCGCAGCGAGTGGAACACGTCCCCGGTCAGGCACTGCGAGTGGATCCGCACCAGCGGCGGCGCGGAGTGAATGTCGCCCATGACCAGCGCGACTGCCTCCTCGACCGTCGATGTCCGCTCCGGATGGCGCTCGTCGCAAGGAGTGTGGCCGGTGAGCTCGCCGGTAAACCCCAAAATCCTGAACTTCCCCCAGCGGGTCGGCAAAGCGGTGTCGGCGACCCTGGTCACGCGCGCGAGCGGCATGACTCTCATTATAAAGACCGGCGTATGGTAAGGGTGTGCTCCCGCCCAAGCTGATCCTCATCACGCTCCTGATCCAGCTCGGCGTGGCCGCGGCGGTTTCGTCCGCGCTCGGGCGCTCGCGCGAGTTCCAGCGCGTGCTGTTCGCCGAGCAGCGGCGCGGCCGGCAAAAGCTCCAGCTCACCCTTATTCTTTGCTTCCCCCTGGCGCTCGGCGTGTTGGTCCGCACCATCGTCCCCAATTTCTACGCGGCCGATATCGCGTTTGAAACCACCATCATCCTCGGTATCCTGGTCGGGCCGTTTTCGGCGATGCTGGGTGCCGTGCTGCTCGCGATTCCGGCCGTGCTGCACCACGAACTGCTGACGCTGCCGTTTTTTCTGCTCGTCGCGTTTATCGCGGGCTCCTTCGCGCGGCTCATCGAGGCGGAAGAGGTCTGGTCGTTTTCGCCTTTCGTCGACCTCAATATCTACCGGTGGGTGCGGCGCACGGTGCGCCAGCCCCGGTTCGACCGGCAGATCCTTTTGCTCGCGCTGATCGTCGGGCTCGAGATCGCCCGCGAGTGGCTGGCGCGCGAAGCCCCCCGGCAGCTGTTCGCGCTGCGCAGCCCCGAGTGGTCGCTGAAGGTGTGCATCTGGGCGGCCGCGGCGATGGTGGTCGGCATCCCGCTCAAGATCTGGAACGCCATCCGGATCGAGCTCAAGTTCGAGGAGCAGAAGCGGCTGGTGCTCGAGGCCCGCTTCGACGCGCTCCAGCGCCAGATCAACCCGCACTTCCTGTTCAACACGCTCAACTCCATTGCCACGCTGATCCGCGTGCGCCCGGAGCAGGCCAGGGAGCTGATCGTCAAGCTCGCCTCCATCCTGCGCGGCCTGCTCAAGGACCACGACTCCTACGTCCCCTTTCGCGACGAGCTCGCCTTCACCGACGACTACCTCGGCATCGAGGTGGTGCGGTTCGGCGCGGACAAATTGCGCGTGGTCAAGGAGATCGACCCCGGCACGCTGGAGCTGCCGGTGCCGTCCATGCTGCTGCAGCCGCTGGTCGAAAACTCGATCAAGCACGGGTTGGAACCGCGTATCTCCGGCGGGACGATCACGCTTCGCTCGCGTATCGAGCGGGGCAAGCTGGTCATCGAGGTCGAGGACGACGGGGTCGGCATCGCCCCGGAGCGCGCGCTGCGCACCGGAGTTCTGCGGCAGGAGGGCAACGGGATCGGGATGCGCAACGTGCGCGAGCGCCTGGAGGTTCTCTACGGGCCCGCTGCCGCATTTGAGATCACCAGCCGCCCGGGGCGGGGGACCCGGGTGACGATGCAGATGCCGGGGGCGGCGCTGGTGTGACGGCGGGCTGGAAGTGCTTTACTCTTCCGTTTTGCAAGGTTATTCGCAGGGCACCGGCCCACGGCGTTCGATAGAGAAGGTCCCGAGAGTCGTCCGAGAAGGAAAAGACGCCACCGTGAAACCACGGCGGTGTTTCACTCGTGAGTATGCGTGGAATCCGCTCTGTCGGCCATAGATCGCCCAGTGGCAAGGCTTTCACCAGTCTTGCCGGTGAGTTGCTGATGATCCTGAGTCGACAGACACCATCGACGCTTCCGGGTTCCCTCGAAAGCGAAGCGAGTCAGCTCTGCTCGACCAATTTCTGATAAAACGCCTCGTACCGCGGAATGATCCTCGTCGTGCAGAACCGCTCCTGCGCGTCCTTCCTCGCCGCGTCCGCCATGCCTTCCAGCGCGGCATGATCGCGCAACAAAGAAACGGCCGCGGCGGCCATCCCCTCCACATCCCCCACCGGGAGCAGGCGCCCGTTCACCCCGTCGGTGATCAGCTCCGGGACGCCGCCTTGCCGGGTCGCGACCGTGGGCACGCGGCAAGCGGCTGCCTCGAGCGCGGCCAGGCCGAAGGCTTCGAGCTTGCTCGGCATCAGCATCAGGTCGGCCAGGGGGAGCAGGCGGTGGACCTCGTCCTGCTTGCCTAGGAAGTGAACACGGCTTTGCAACCCCAGGGAATGAATGCGGTACTCGGCGTTGGACCGCTCGGGGCCGTCGCCGACCATGAGCAGGTGCGCGGGTACCTCCGCGGCCACGCGCGCGAAGACCTCCACCACGTCCTGAATGCGCTTGACCGGGCGGAAGTTAGACAGGTGGATCAGGATTTTCTCGTCTGCCCCGGCGAACCGAGCGCGCCCGGCTGCCCGCTCCTCGGGCGCGAGCGGCGTGTACAGGTCGCAGTTGACGAAGTTCGGTACCACTTCGATCGGCCGAGCGACGCCGAACTCACGCACGGTTTCCTCGCGCAGGTAGCTCGAGATGGAGGTCACACCGTCGGAGTTCTCGATGGCGAACTTGGTGACCGGCAGGTAGGACCGGTCCTGGCCGACCAGCGTGATGTCGGTCCCGTGCAGGGTGGTGACGAACGGCAGCCTGCGCCCCTGCGCCGCGAGCATCTGCCGGGCCAGCAGCGCACTTACCGAGTGAGGAATGGCGTAGTGGACGTGCAGCAGATCGAGCCCGTAGTACTCGCCCACCTCGCTCATGCGGGTGGCCAGCGCGAGATCGTAGGGCGGGTACTCGAAGAGCGGGTAGGCGGGCACCGCGACTTCGTGGTAGAAGATGCCGCGCTCTCGGCCCGTGAGCCGGAAGGGTTGCCGGTAGGTGATGAAGTGGACCTCATGGCCGCGCGCGGCCAGCTCGATGCCGAGCTCGGTGGCGACCACGCCGGAGCCGCCGTAGGTGGGATAGCAGGTGATCCCGATCTTCATGGGGCGCTCTTTCCGTTCGTTTCGATCGAAGCAGGGAAGCGGTACGCGGCTTCACCCTCAAGCAAAGCCGGTTCGCGAAGAACTTTGCGAATCACGAGTACGGGCGGAATGCTCATGTGTTCCCTTGGACGCGCCGAGGCCGCCGGCGGTCTAAAATTACAGGTCGGCGAAGGAAACCAGCCGGTGCGGGCCGTCCGGGCCGGTCCATCCGGGGACGACCGCGAGCAGGGCCGCGCGCTCCCGTTCGCGCTCCGCCTTGAGCCGGGTGCCGGCCGCGTCGAGGGTCGCGTCGTGGTAACCGGGATGGCAAACCAGCTCGTAGCAGGCCTCGCCCGGCGCATGGCGGGCCAGCGCCCGCAGGAGCGCCTCGAGTGCCCGCGCGTCCAGGCTGCCCGTCGCCAAGACCCCGAGCGCGCCCCCGGTGGTCCGCATGCCGGCGCGCGAGACCTCGCGCAGAAAGCCCCGCCGGTACGCGGACAGCAGACGGACCTGCGCCCGGCGGAGCAGGGGAGCGCCGGGGGTTGCCGCCCGCGCCCAGACCGGCTCGAAGGGGTTGCGCACCGCGCGGATGCCGCACCGCAAAGCGGCCCGCAGCAGGGGGCGCAGAACACGGGGAAAGAGGTGGGTGTGCTTATGGGTGTCGACGTGGGTCAGGCGCAGGCCGCGCGCCTGGAGGGAGCGGATCTGCGCGACGGCCTCGGCCTCGATCTCCGCGTCGGCGATCCTTCCGCGGAGCAGGTCGAAGGCGAAGCGGGCCAACCCGGGCCGAAATTGCCCGGACGCGGCGAGGAGGCTTAACCCGGAGGTTGACGGTGTGCCGTCCACCAGGACGACATGGCAGCCTGTCGCGGGTCCGTCCGGCAGGGCCGCGGCACCCTGCGCCATGGCCGTCGCCGAACTGACCGCGCCGGCGGCTGCAAGCTCGGCGATAGCGCGGCTGACCCCGCCGGTATAGCCGAAATCATCCGCGTTGACGATGAGCCGGGCCACGTCGCGAGTGTACCAACCGGCTTCCCGGTGGGAAAAACGATCTGACCGATTGGTAGGATTGGGCCAACCCCCTCCGCGCCGATCGCGTCGGAACAGGAAACGGGCGGTTAGCTCAGCTGGTTAGAGCGCCTGCCTTACAAGCAGGATGCCGGGGGTTCAAGTCCCTCACCGCCCACCACCCGCCATCTCAGCGCCGACGCGCGGACCTCCTTGTCTCGTGCCGGAAAGCGAAAGGAGGGACCTTTGCGGCAAGCCGCGCTTTTGAACTTTTCGGTCATCGTTCTGCTTTTGCTGCTGTTCGCGGCCATGTACCGGCGGCGACGTACGGAGCGGCTCCGGTTCTGGCTCCTGGGCTGGTTCGGCATATTGGCCAACTTTTCCGTCCTGTTCTTCTTCCCGCGCAGCCCATCCATCCAGCTGGGCGCGAGCGCGTTGTCCGGGGCCACTCTTCTCTTCGGTGCCTTTTGTTTTCTCGTCGCGCTGCCGCCGTCGGAACCGTTTCGACGCAGGGCCGCCGTGCTGGCCGGGCTTGCGTTTCCGGTTCTCGCGCTTACCGCTTTGTACTTTCTCCAGCTGCAACGCCCGGCGTTTCTGATCCCCTGCGACCTTCTGCTGCAGGGGCTCATCCTCGTGCTGCTGTGGCGCGGCGAGTTATTCCCGTGGCCGGCGGCGCTAGGAGGCACGCTCGTGCTTCTGGCCTGCTCGCAGTGGAGCCTACTCGCATTCATGGGCGGCCGTGAGTTCAGCGCCATGTCCGCGTTGTGCGTGGAGTTGTTCGCGCTCGATGGCCTGCTCTATGCGGCTTGCGGTGGACGCCGCACCGTCGGTCTGGGCGTTGTCGCCGGCGGGATGCTCGCCTGGTCGGCCGCGCTCGGTTTGGCCGTGCTGGTGCCCCATTGGTGGCCCCACGCGGCGGTCAACCCCGAGTTCTGGGCGGTGCCCGGCCTCGCCGTGGTGCTCGGGATGCTGCTGATCCTGTTTGAAAACGAGCTGGCTCTCACGGAACGGGAGCGCGAGCAGTACCGCAGTCTGTTCCACGGCAATCCCCTGCCCATGTGGATCTTCGAAGCTGACTCGACCCGTCTGCTCGAGGTCAACGATGCCGCCGTGCGCACCTTCGGGTGGGGCGCGAACGATCTCGATCACCTCACCGTCGAAAACCTCCTGGCCGAGGACCAGGCAGGACCGGTCGGGATTACCGAGATGAATTGGAGCCTCGCCGGAACCGCCGGAGAACTCCGGGACGAGCTGCCCGAGCCGTTGGGCGCGCATGCGATGTCGTTCGAGACCAAGCAAGGCAGCGTGGTGCCCGTCGAGGTTTCGCTCCAGCGTGTCCACTTCCAGGGCAGGGAAGCGCGCCTGCTCGTCGCCAAGGACATTACGGCCGAAGTCCGCGCGCGCGACAAGCTGGTGCATCTGGCCAATCACGACCCGCTGACCGGCCTGCCCAACCGGCTTCTGCTGCACGACCGCATGGAGCACGCCCTGGCCAAGTCGGCCCGGAACGGCACCGGCGTGGCTGTAGTGTGCGTGGACCTGGACCGCTTCAAGCAGATCAACGACGCCTACGGTCACGCGGCGGGGGACAGCTGCTTGCGCGAGGTCGCCGCGCGCTTCCGGCAGCGCCTGCGCTCGGTGGACACGGTCGCCCGCACCGGCGGCGAGGAGTTCACGATCATCCTGGACGAGGTGAGCCGCCAGGAGGATGCGGAAAGCGTGGTCAACGATCTCTTGTTCGCGCTGGGGCCGCCGCATGTGGTGGACGGGCGCCCCATCCAGCTGAGCGCGAGCATGGGCGTGGCGCTCGCGCCCGAGCACGGCGGCAACGCTTCCGAGCTGATGGTGCGGGCGGACAAGGCCATGTACCGCGCCAAGCAAAACGGCGGAAACCGCCACACCGTCTTCACCCACGCAGGCTGACGCGCGCCGTGGCGAGGGTTGCTTTTTACGGTACCTTCGGTATGCACCGTACCCAATCTTTGTTTGACCCCCCTAAGCAACTTGGCTACACTCAGGTGGAACTTGAGGCTTTCCGGGCGGTCCGGGAGCATTGCCGGGGTGGTCTGCGTGGGATGTCACCGGTCAAAAACATTTCTTCTCGGGCACTGAACAAATCGGCCCGAAATGCCGATAAAGAGGTGGACGAGAGTTCAACAAGTGCCGCGCGGCGGCGTGCGAAAGGCGGAATGGTCTGGGCGAGCAGCGGTGTTTCGAAGCACAATGTCCCGGGCGGCGCCGTTCCGTTGTCCCTGGCTGTGTAGCGCAAGCCGCTCCGATCTCGCGCCGTTCGTTCGTGACGAAAAAGAGCGGTCCCTTGCCAGGTGCCGCGTTGTTTTCTCCTGTATCACTTGCAACCATTTGCCCTGGGAGCCCCGATTTGAGAAGCATCAGCGCCAAAGGAGCCTTCTAGCATGGAAGGCCCAGCCGTCCAGTCTGCGCGATCCGCGAACGAACCGCTGCTCGCTCCCGAGCAGGCCATCATCACGCCGAGCGACGTCCGTAAAATCCTGATCAAGCGCAAGTGGTTGATCCTGGCCGGCATCGTCGTCGGGCTTGCCTTCGCAGCCGTTTACATCCTAACGACGATCCCGCAGTTTGAAGCGATTTCCCTGCTCGACATCAACTCCGGCAAGCAGAGCAACATCGGTATTACCGACCTGGTTCAGGAACAGCAGGGCGGAATCGAGGCCAGCATCGAGCGCACGGCCACCGAAATCGCTATCATGCAGAGCGATACGGTGTCGCTCGACGTGATCAACACGCTCGATCTGTACCACAAGGAGCCGTTCGCGCAGGTTTTCGTGCGCCACCCTTACAACGGGAAACTTTCTCCTGGGCAGCGCAAGGAAATCCTGGCCATCTTCAAGGGCTCGTCGAAGATCACCACCAAGCCGGGAACGGACCTGGTCGAAGTGCGTTTTCGCAATCAAAGCGCGGTGGTGTCGGCTGAAATCGCCAACATGATCGTCGAAAAGTATATCGACCGCAGCCTGCGCGTCCGCTACGAGGGGACGACGCGCATCTCCGATTGGCTCGCGAAGCAGCTCGATAATCTCAAGAACCAGGTGACGCAGGCCCAGGACGACCTGGCGAGCTACCAGAAGCAGAACAATCTGATCGGCGTCGACCCGAACGGGAACGGCGAAGACATCACTCTCGACAATCTCAGGATCGCGAACCAGCAGCTTTCCGAGGCGCAGGCGGACCGGGTCGTGAAGGAAGCTCGCTACCGGATGGCGCTTTCCGGCAACCCGGAGCTCCTTTTGTCCGTCGCGCCCTCGGCGACTCTGTCGCAGCTGCAGCAGCAGGAAGCCGCCCTGACCGTTCAGCAGGCGCAGCTGCAGTCCAAGTTCGGCCCGCAATGGCCGCGGCTGAAGGAAGTCGATGCTTCGCTCGCGAAGGTGCGCGAGGACATCACCGGGGAGATCAAGAACCTCCAGCGGCGCTTCCAGGTGGAGTTCGACACGGCCGCCAGCACGGAAAACCTGATGCGGCAAAGGCTGGACGGAGCCAAGCAGCAGACCTACCAGCAAAACCGGACCTCGGCCGAGTATCAGATTCTCAAGCACGGCGCGGATTCGGCTTCCGACTTGTATGACGCGCTCCAGACCCGGTTGAAGGAAGCCGGGATCACGGCCGGTCTGAACGCGAACCAGATTGATGTCGTGGACAAGGCGACGCCGCCCGCGATTCCGGTGTTTCCGATCAAGCGCAACGATGCGGGGATCGGCCTCGGAGCCGGAGTGGTGCTGGGCCTGATCCTCGCTTTGTTCGCTGAAACCATCGACGACACGATTCGAACTTCGGATGATGCCGAGTCCGTCACCGGACTGCCCGCGCTCGCGGTCATCCCCCACTTTGAGCCGGCGCAGAAGAAGGTAGTAGCCGCGGCCGGCACCGCCGCCGCGGAGGCCGAACGGGAACGCATGTCCCGAGTCTCCCCCGACCTCATTTCCTACACCGAGCCGCAATCCTATGTTTCGGAGGGCTTCCGAACGCTTCGCTCCTCGATCCTGCTTTCCGCCGTCGACCGGGAGCCGAAGTTGCTGCTGCTGACCAGTTCCTTCGCCACGGAAGGCAAGAGCACCTGCGCGGCGAACCTTGCAATCTCGTTCGCGCGGCGGTCGGCTCGCGTGCTGCTGGTCGACACCGACCTGCGCAAGGGCACGCTGCACATGAAATTCCGGACCTCCAACCGCTTCGGCCTTTCGACTTTGCTCGTGCGGGAAAACGAGGGAAGCGCCTACGAGGTGCCCCTGCCGGACCTTCCGAACCTGACGCTCGTGACCCGGGGGCCCGTCACCGTCAACCCCGGCGAGGCGCTCGCTTCCCGGTCGATGGAGGAGCTGCTCCAGCGTTGGCGCTCCGAGTACGACCACATCATCCTGGACACCTCGCCGATCCTCGCCGTCGCCGACACGCTCTCGCTCGCGCCGCAGGTGGATGCCAGCTTCATCCTGGTTCGGTCCGGGGTGACACGGAAAAAGGCTCTTCTCCGCGTCCGCGAGCAGATGCGCCGGGTCAATGCGCGCGTCCAGGGCATCATCGTCAACGACGTCGATCTCCGGCTCGAGAACTACTACACCTATTCAAAGCGCTACAACTACAGCTACAACTCGACCTACGGCGCGGGCTACGGCGGAGGCATGGATGCGGAACAGTAAACACCCCTATGCCGGCATCGCCGCCATGCTGCTCGCCTGCCTGTTCGTCCGCGGGACCGCCGCTCAGGCGCCTGCCGCGCAGACCGACGCGCAATCGCTGCGGCAGGCCGCCACTCCGGCCCCTTCGCAGGCCGATGCGGTCGGCGACCAGGCTCCGTCGATCTCGATCGGCCCCGGCGATCTTCTGAGTGTCGTGGTCTTTGAGACGCCGGAGTTGAGCGCCTCCGTGCGGGTCGGCCAGAACGGCGAGGCGGACCTGCCTGTCCTCGGAGCTGTTCGCCTGGCCGGCATGACCACCCAGCAAGCAGCGACCGCGCTTGAAAACGCGTACCGGACGAGCGGCTTGCTCCTGAACCCGCATGTCAGCATTTCGGAAACGGAGTTCGCTTCGCAGGGAGCGACTGTCCTCGGGGAGGTCCGAACTCCGGGCGTGTACCCGACGCTCGGCTCGCGCAGGCTCCTCGATATGCTTTCGCTTGCGGGCGGGGTATCCTCGACGGCCGGCCGTCTGGTCTCGATCGTGCACCGCGGCGACAAGGAGCACCCGGAGCAGATCGCGCTCCAGCCGACCCCGGCGGCGCTGCATGCGCAGGTCAATCCGGTGATCCAGCCTGGGGATACTGTTGTCGTCGCAAAGGCGGGCGTGATCTATATCATCGGCGACGTGCTGCGCCCCGGCGGCATCCTGGTCGACAACAACGAGCGGCTCTCACTTGTCGAGGCGCTCTCGCTCGCCGGAGGCATGAACAAGACAGCCGCTCTCTCGAAGACGAAGCTGATCCGCAAGCTCCCTGCGGGACGCGAACAAGTGGACCTCGATCTCAAG
This sequence comes from uncultured Acidobacteriaceae bacterium, assembly GCA_964250745.1. GTDB lineage: Bacteria > Acidobacteriota > Terriglobia > Terriglobales > Acidobacteriaceae > EB88. Next base: position 8,600 of record CAXUHL010000009.1, on the reverse strand, counting down.
CATGTCCTGCTCGGCAAGCAGGCCGACATCCTGGTCTCCGACGGCGACATCCTGTACGTTCCGTCCAGCATAGGAAAGACGTTTCTCTATCGGGGTGTCGAAGCCGGTTTCAACCTGGCGACCAACTCCGCGTTCTACGTTCACTAAAGCCGATACACGGCAAAGGCAGGCATGCAGACAGCCATACTCGAGCAGCAGGGCCAGCGAACGCTCATCCGGCTCGCCCGGCCCAGGCGCTTCGGCTCGCTCTTCCTTCCGCTGCGGCGGGGGTATCTGTTCATCATGCCCGCGATTCTGGTCGCCGCCGCGCTCCCCTGTTGGGCGCTCGGCACGGACCTGAGTTTTATCTCGGGAGCGGTCGTGGTCGCGCTCGTTTCGCTGTTTCTGCTCTTCGACCTGCTCGGGCGTCGCGCGCCGCTTCGGGTCTCGACGGTGTTTGCCATCACCCTTGGGCTTGCCTATGGGCTGGGTACCGCGAACACCTGGTTCACTCTCCCGAGAGGCAGTGAAGAGCTGGGCGAATTTCTCAGTATCAGCACGCCGGACCTAGCTTACGCCATCGCTTCGGTTCTCATCTCGATGGCTTTGCTTCTGTGCCTCGGCGAACTGTACGAGAGACCTATCTTCGGACAGGATTTCGATCTCAGATTCAACAACCGCGCACTCGTCTTCCTCACGATAGGTACAGCATCCCTCGCCGGGTCGTTCGCTAGAGGCTCGACCGGGTTCCAGGGAGCGGCAGCAGGAGAAGGGGGAGATATAGGTCACCTCGGGTATATTGCCAGCCTGGCTGAATGGCTTTCGGGTCCGCTTCTCGCGTTGAGCGTTTGTGTAGCCGTCAATATTCGAGAGCGGTTCACACGTAATTACGCGCGTATCCTGAGCGTCCTGATCTTTTTCATGCTTTTTCCTCAAGGGCGCCGCGTTATGATTTACTCGGTCGTCCTTGCATTACTTGGTTTGCGTCTGGGCCGCTATCGGATTCCGTACTCGCCCCTTAAAAAGGCCGTTCTTTTGGGTGTGCTCGGCCTTGTAGTCTATCTCGCGACGGTCGGGTTCTTCTATCTTCGCATTGCCGGCTATGGATTACTACGCCCCACACTGCCGCAACGCATAGGCGCGGCGATCCGGCTCTTCGAGGAGAAAGATTACTCCGAGATAAGCAGGCAGTTTTCCGAGAATGTACAGCGCCGCACTTTCATCCTGGGCTTTCTGGCGCAGATCGAAGGGTACACGCGAACCATGCCCCCCGCCCACGGAGAAGATTTCACCGCGCAGTTTCAACTGGCGTTACCCTCGCTGTTGTACGCCGATAAAGATCTGTTCTTTACCGAGGAGCAGCTCGCGAACCGCGTCTTCGGCACCAGCTACACAGATGAAGCGAATTCCATCTACTCGGCCGGCGCGGTCGATTTTGGCCTTTGGGGAGTCCTGTTTTACCCGATCCTGGCCGTCGTCTTCTTTCGCATCGCCTTCGAGGTCATCTCCGAAGCGATGCCGGTGTTTGCCTCCTGTTTCATCACCCTCGCCTCCTTCAGCACGATCTTGCAGCCGGAAAACACGCTGACCGCCTACTTCGTCATCGTTCGCAACGGCATCCTTTTCGGTGGTGTCGTCTGGTTCATCATGAGCCTGCCCGAGTTTCGGGTGAAGAATGTTGGCCTATGATGACAATAATGTTGCGACTCTCGCGCTTCATCGCGCTCGCCGGATGCTTGCTCGCCGCAGCCTCCTGCTGCCTAGCCCAGGGCGACTCCTCGGCGGGGCTGAGCCTGACAGGCAGCCTGAGCGATCCCGTCACGGCGGGCAGCCCGGAAAGCGGCTTCAACTCCAGTTTCGATCAGACTACCTCTTCGTTCACCAATGGCGCCATGCATTCGGACGTCAACGATCCGACCCACGCGCAGCTTGTCGGCTCCACCCTGTCGCCATTGGACGATGCGTTGGTGAACGCCGCGGTGCAAACCGCGCCCCGAACCGGCATCCTGTCCGACGCGCAAATGTCGGTGGGCCTGAACGATTTCGGCTTCGGCGGCCGTCAAAATCGCAGTTTCTTGCCCGGTTCAGGCGCGCATACACTCTCCTCTGTCGCGGCTCGGCCCTCGTCCAACCTCTACGGGACTGCCGCGACCCAGGCCGCGTTCACCGGCGGCATGAGCGCGAACGCCGCTTTCAACGGACGGGCGGCCCGGGCCGCGACACAGGCACAAGGTTTCTCCGGGGAAGCCGCATCGCCCGCGACCCAGGGTACTGAAGGCAGCTCCGCTCTATCCTCGGCACAACCGGCGATGGACGCGAACGGCAGGGACCGACAGGCGACAGTGATGTTCACCGATCCGGTCCTGACCGGGTCCAGCGCCGGTTATGACACCGGGCCGGAGATGCACGGCGATCTTCCCGTCCCGTCCACGGTCACCGCGTCCTTTTTCGCGACCGCGCCCCGACCGGATCCTGCTTTTCAATACGATGACGGACAGACTCCGCTGGGTGGCAGGCCTGCCCTCGCAGGCTCGGTCCTGGGCGGGGCTCCGGAGTATCTCCGCTCCACGACCGGCTTCCCCGACTCGACCAAGGGCCAGGCGGGCTCGATCACCTCCCTTGAGACGGGAGTTTCACCCCTGAGCGCGCCTCCTACCCCCTCCGGCAGTCCCTTTTCCCCGGTCAGCGGCGGTGAAATGTACCAGGCGAAGACGAGACTGAACCCGAACCTCAAGGCCCAGATCCCGCGGCCCACGGGCTCGTTCGAGGAATACGAACGGCGTCTGCGCCGGACCCGGCTCGCAAGCGGTGCGACGATCAGCCAGGCTGACAGTGTGTACCGGCAGGATTTGAAAGATTACCGCCGCACAAACGGCAAAGCCGGCAGGAGATCGACCCTGACGCAACCGACACAAGGCTTGGCCGGCTTTCAGCAAGATCCGGCCGCGCGCAAGCCGATCCGCTGATTTACCCAGCAATCCCGCGGGAACGAGTTGTCCTCGCGACCGACAAACCCACTTCAGGACACTTCGAACCATGCCAAGCCCCATCACTATCGCGGTCGTCGGATCCGGCTATGTAGGACTGGTCGCCGCCGCTTGTTTCGCCGAAATCGGCCACCGCGTCATCTGTGTCGACAATGACGAGCGCAAGGTCGCCATGCTGAGCGCGGGCGGGGTGCCTATCCACGAGGAGCACCTGAAAGAGCTTCTCGACCGGCACCGGGACCGCTCGCTCACCTTTACGATCGATCTGCGCGAGGCCACGCGCGAAGCCCATGCGATCTTCATCGCTGTCGGCACCCCGCAAAGCGGCACCGGATCGGCCGACCTTTCGTACGTCGACGCGGTCGCGAGCGAGATCGCCCGGTCGATCGACTCCTACAAGGTTCTGGTCGAGAAGAGCACCGTTCCCGTGTACACGAACGAGTGGATCCGGCGCGTGATCGAGCGCAACGGCGTCCCCCGGGAACTGTTCGACGTTGCGTCCAATCCCGAGTTTCTACGCGAAGGCACGGCGGTCGCCGATTTCCTCCACACCGACCGCATCGTCGTCGGCACGGATTCCGAGCGGGCCGCTTCACTGATGTCCGCCATCTACGAGCCGCTCACCTGCGGCAGCTATTACAGCCAGACCGGCGCGCTCCCCGGTGTTTGCAGCCGGGAAGCCCTGCCGCCGCTGCTGCACGTTTCGACCAAGGCGGCCGAGCTCATCAAGCACGCCTCAAATGCGTTCCTCGCGGTCAAGATCTCGTTCATCAACGTCGTCGCCAACATCTGCGAGGCCGTCGGTGCGGACGTCGAACAGGTCGCGCGGGGGATCGGGATGGACACGCGCATCGGGCCGCGCTTCCTCCAGGCCGGTATCGGCTATGGAGGCTCCTGCTTTCCGAAGGACGTGGCCGCGTTCCGGTATGTCGCCGAGCAGTGCGGCATCTCGTTCGGCATGCTTTCTGAGGTCGAAAGGACGAACGCCGAGCAGAAGCGGCGCTTCTTCCAGAAGGTTCGGTCGGCTTTGTGGACGTTTCGCGGCAAGAAGCTGGGTGTTCTCGGCCTGGCCTTCAAGGGCGGCACCGACGACATCCGCGATTCACCCGCCATCGAGATCGTCGAAATGCTCCTGCGGGAAGGCTGCTCGATCGACGCGTACGACCCCGCGGCCATGGAGCGCACCGCCGAGGTACTGCCCGCATCCTCCTCGATGCACTACGTCGAGGATGCGTACGCGGCCGCGCGGGACAAGGACGCGCTGCTCATCCTGACGGATTGGCGGGAGTTCGCGGAGCTCGACCTGGAACGTTTGCAGGCGAGCCTGCGCTACCCGATCATTCTCGACGGGCGCAACCTCTTCGAGCCGGCGCACATGGCGGCACGCGGCTTTACCTACCTGAGTGTCGGGCGCCAAGAGGTGGTCGCGCACAAGGAGCCGGCGCGTGAGGGGCAAAACCATCGCGTTCCCGTCTTGCGTGCCTAACGGGGACTAAACTGCGGTAACCTAAACGCGTACCGCAAGCGCCAGGATACTGAGGCAACCATGCGGACGGCGACATGGGCCAACACAGGAAGGTAAAAGCATGAAGCTGAACAACGAGAAAGTCGTGGTTTGCGGCGCGGGCGGCTTCATCGGCGGCCATCTCGTCAAGGACCTGCTCGCCAAGGGCGTCAATGTAGTCCGTGCCGTGGATGTGAAGCCGCTCGATGAGTGGTATCAGACGTCGAAGGGCGTCGAAAATCTATCGCTCGACCTGCGCGACCGGGCGAACTGCCAGACCGCCGCCAACGATACCGACATCGTCTTCCAGCTTGCCGCCGACATGGGTGGGATGGGCTTTATCGAGAACAACAAAGCTCTGTGCATGTTGTCGGTCCTCACCAACACGCACATGCTGATGGCGGCGCGCGAGGCCGGGGTCGAGCGCTTCTTTTTTTCATCCTCCGCCTGCGTGTACAACGGGGAAAAACAGACCAACCCGGACGTCGTCGCGCTCAAGGAAGAAGACGCCTACCCGGCGCTGCCCGAAGACGGCTACGGCTGGGAAAAGTTGTTTTCCGAGCGCATGTGCCGCCATTTCGACGAGGATTACGGCCTGACCGCGCGCGTGGCCCGCTATCACAATGTGTACGGCCCGCTCGGCACCTACGAGGGCGGCCGCGAGAAGGCCCCTGCGGCGATGTGCCGCAAAGTCATCGAAGCGAAGGCGAGCGGCAAGCACGAGATCGAGATCTGGGGAGACGGGCACCAGACCCGTTCCTTCATGTACATCGACGACTGCACCTACGGCACGCAGGCCATTCTCGAGTCCGAAATCGACGAGCCCATCAATCTGGGGTCGAGCGAGCTGGTCACCATCAATCAGCTGGTCGACATCGTCGAGGAGATCGCCGGCATCAAGCTCGAGCGCCGCTACAACCTCGACGCGCCGAAGGGCGTCAACGGCCGCAACTCCGACAACACTCTGATCCACAAGTATCTCGGCTGGGAGCCTTCCGTCAAGCTGCGCGATGGAATGCGCAAGACCTATGCCTGGATCGAAAGCCAGATGCTGGCACCGGTAGGGAAGTAAGCGCCCGCGCGATGGCCGAGCCGGATTTCCAGCATGAGGCAGTCCGCCGCGTCCTCATCTACCGGCTCGGCTCGCTGGGAGACACCATGGTGGTACTCCCATCGCTGCACCTGCTCGCGCGCTTGTTCCCCAAAGCCGAGCGGCGCATGCTTTCCAACCAACCGGTGCACGGGAAAGCTCCGGCGGCATCCGCGATCCTGGATAACTCCGGCCTGATCACCGGCTACCTGGCCTATCCGGTCGGCACGCGCAACCCGCTCACGCTGGCAGGAATCGCGCTCAGAATCCGAGCCTATAAGCCGGATTTGCTCGTCTACCTGACCAAGCCGCGCGGGGAAGCCGTGCTGGCCCGGGACCGGCGCTTCTTCTCGACCGCCTGCGGCATCCCCGAGATCGTCGGGCTGCCGACCGGCCCGCTCGGGACCAACCTGCCCCCTGCGGAATCCGGCGGTCTATGGGAGCACGAAGCAGCCCGGCTTGCCCGCTCGCTCGCTCCTCTTGGACAGGTGGATGCGAACGACCTCCGTAACTGGGACTTGAACCTGACCGCGGACGAGAAAACCGAGGCAAGCCGGGCCCTCGCCCCCTTGTCCCCTCGCCCACTGATTGCCTGCGGGCCCGGCACCAAGATGCAGGCCAAGGACTGGGGCGCACACGCGTGGCGCGCGCTGCTCGACCGACTGGCCTCGGCCTGCCCGGACCACGGCCTCCTGCTCGTCGGCGCGAAGGACGACCATGCCGTTTCCGACGAGGTTTCGCCTGCCTGGGCCGGACGTGTACTGAACCTTTGCGGGGTCTTGAAGCCCCGCGTTACCGCTGCCGTCCTCGCCCGAGCGGAGCTGTTCCTCGGCCCAGACTCCGGACCCATGCACTTCGCCGCCGCCGCAGGCGTGCCATGTGTCATCGCCTTTGCTTCCCGCACCGAGCCGGGCATCTGGTTTCCCGCCGGGGCCGGCCACCGGGTTGTCTACCATCGCCAGCCCTGCTCCAACTGCGATCTGGAGCTGTGCATCACGAATGAAAAGCGCTGCCTGACGTCGATCGCGCCGGATGAGATGTTCGAGGCCGTCCAGCGGGCGCTTGCCGCCCGGCAGCTCGCCACCACTTAGGAGAACGCATGTATATCGTCACCGGCGGGGCCGGCTTCATCGGCAGCAATCTCGTCCACGAGCTCAATGCCCAGGGCATTGCCGACATCCTGGTCGTCGACAACATGGCGGACCCGCGCAAGTCGCTCAACCTGCACGGCGCGCGGTTCGTCGATTACATGGACAAGCGCGAGTTCCGCCGCGCGCTCCTCGCGGGCTCGCTCGGCCTCCCGCGCGTCGAGGCCATCTTCCACCAGGGTGCCTGCTCCAATACGCTCGTCGACGACGGCGTGTACATGATGGATAACAACTTCACCTACTCGAAGGAGGTTCTGCGCTACGCGGTCGAGATGCACGCGCCCCTGGTCTACGCCTCGACCGCCGCCGTCTACGGGCTGAGCGGCCCGGGTAAGTTTTCGCCCACCCCCGCCAACGAGCGCCCGCTGAATGTTTACGGCTTTTCGAAGCTCACCTTCGACCATTACCTGCGCGCGCAGTTCCTGCTCAACCGCGTGCCGGTGACCGCGGTCGGGCTGCGCTACTTCAACGTTTACGGCCCGCGCGAGCAGCACAAGGGGCGCATGGCTTCGGTGATCCACCACTTCACCAAACAGATGCTCGAAACCGGCAAAGTTCGGCTTTTCGAGGGCTCCGGCGGGTACGGCCATGGCGAGCAGCGGCGCGACTTCGTCTACGTCCGCGACCTGTGCCGGCTCAACCTCTTCTTCGCGGGCATCGGCGTGCCGGTGAAGGAGCGCAAGCAGTACCATGCGATCGTCAATGCCGGGTCCGGCGTGTCGCGGTCGTTCAACGAGGTCGCCCGGGCGCTGATGGCGGTCCACGGCGAGGTGCCGATCGAGTACATCCCGTTCCCGCAGGATCTGGACGCGCGCTACCAGCACTTCACCGAGGCCGACCTGCACGCGCTGCGGGCTACTGGGTACACCCAAACCTTCACGCCGCTTGAGGAAGGCGTAAGGGAAACGTTCGAGTCATTGACAATCCTTGGAGCCTAAGTGTCTGCCTTGCCTTTCGCACACACGCTTGGAAGCAAATACTTACAGAATTGCGTTGTGATCTTGCTCTTGGCCCTCTTCAGCAGGCCGGCGATCTCACAAACTGTTGCAGAACACCCCACTTTCAGCCGCCTCAACAACTTCGGTATCTTCGGTGAGTACTCGAACGATTCAAGTCCGATTGTTCTCGGGGGCTCTCGTCAGCGAAAGCTTGCAGGGCTGGGCTTCAGCTACAGCCGCCGTTTATTTGAAAAGAAACAAATCGGATTAGCCTACTTAGCTGAGTTTCGGCCCGTCCTCTTTGAGAGTGACCCTGTCTTTCACGAGACGGCCACGTATTCCGTTCCTCCCACTTCGTTCACAAGCGTTTTCCGGTTACCAAGGGATTGCCGCCCGAGCGTGGTTACAGTTGGTTCGGCGCAAGGGCAGTCGGCTACCTTCAATGTCAAGTGTGGCAGGGAATGGATCTATAGTCACGCACTCAGCCCGGTCGGCTTTGAGATCAATCTATTCCCGCGCCGGAGATTGCAGCCGGTGCTTACAGGTCTAGGCGGCTATGCCTTATTCACACAGCCTGTTCCGATTGAGAATGCCGGTTCTTTCAACTTCACGTTTTCTGTCGGCACTGGCTTCGAGTTGTATCTTTCACGAGAAAAGTCGCGACGCTTGCTCGGCAATCCCTCGATTCGTGTGGAGTATCGGTATCACCATATCTCGAACGCCAATACGGCCGATGCCAATCCCGGTATCGACAGCGGCATTTTCCACATGGGTTACTTTTTCGGGCGATAAATACCAAATTCGCTCGCTGAAAAGGACGGAGTGCTCAGTACTTACAAGCGCCGCCACGCATACCGCTTGGTAGGTGCTCGCGATCCGCGGAGCCTCTCAATTATCCACAATCCGCCACCCAGTTCCCGTGAAACCCGAACGGCACCCGCACCGGCAGCCTCA